>NZ_LEKE01000115.1:0-12347 GCF_001029585.1 Rhodococcus sp. ARP2
AAACACCCCGAAACATCCCGTCGCCGGCACCCCCGGCTTCGAGCGAACGGTACGTTCGTCGCCTCAGATCGACCCAACGTACCGTTCACACCATCACGAGCAGAAGAGCACGGCCGGCTCACCACCCCGTCCGGGACCGAGCGAACGACACTCTCACCCTCTTCAATGAGGGGAACGATACGTTCACACGATCCGCGAAAAGCCTGCGCTCACCACAGGTCTCGTCAGTCGAACGCCAATCGCGATACCAACCCGCCACGGAACCCGTCGAGCGTGGCTAGGCTCGGAAGAGGTGCCCCGTGTGATCGGGCCCACCTCACCTGTGCACGCGTGATGACTACGGAGGCTTCGATGACCGATATTCTCGACCGCACCAAAATCTATGTTGATGGCGCCTGGATCGAATCCACTGGCAGCGGTCGGATCGACGTTCTCAATCCGGCTACCGAAGAGCTGATAGGAACTGTCGCCGAAGGCACCGTCGAAGATGTCGACGCGGCCGCGAAGGCAGCACGAAAGGCGTTCCCTGCCTGGTCTGCACTATCCGGCGGTGAGCGCGCCGAATATCTTTCCAAGGCCGCGGCGATAATTGCCGAACGCACCGATGATCTTGCGGCGCTTGTTTCGCAGGATATGGGAATGCCGATCGGATTCGCGAAGCCCGTACAAATCGGAATGCCGCTCGCGAATTTGAATGCATTTGCCGAATTGGCTCGCACTTATGATTTCGACGCTCACGAGGTCGGGAATTCGCTGATTGTTCGCGAACCTGCGGGTGTTGTCGGCGCCATCACTCCCTGGAACTTCCCGCTCCACCAAGTTGTCTTGAAGGTCGGCGGTGCGCTCGCCGCGGGCTGCACCGTGGTTCTCAAGCCCACCGAGGTTGCGCCACTCATCACGTACGCTCTCGCTGACATCTTCGACGAAATTGGTTTGCCTGCAGGTGTATTCAACCTGGTGAGTGGCTACGGCCCGGTAGTGGGCGAAGCCATCGCCGGCCACCCTGAGGTCGACATGGTCTCCTTCACCGGATCGACTCGTGCAGGCAAGCGAGTGGCCATCGTTGCCGCGGACACCATCAAGAAGGTCTCGCTCGAGCTGGGCGGCAAGTCGGCGAATGTCATTCTCGACGACGCCGATCTCGAAAAGGCTGTCACGGATGGCGTCGCAAAGTGCTTCATCAATTCGGGCCAGACCTGTTCGGCGCTGACGCGTATGTTGGTTCCCGCGGAGAAGGTGGATGAGGCAGCGGCAATTGCTGCTGCAGTCGCCGCTCATTTCCCGGTAGGTGATCCGACTCAGCCGACTTCGGTGCTTGGTCCTCTGGTGAACGCGAATCAGCTGGGACGCGTTCGCGGATACATCGAGAAGGGTGTGTCGGAAGGTGCCACCGCGGTTGTCGACGGTCGCGAAACCGGTCTGGCCAGTGGATATTTCGTCGGGCCGACGGTGTTCGCGAACGTGACCGAAGACATGACCATTGCGCGCGAGGAGATCTTCGGACCGGTCCTCTCGATCATGGGTTACAAAGACGAGGCCGACGCAGTGCGGATCGCCAACGGCACCGAGTACGGACTGGCCGGTGGCGTTTGGTCAGGTGACCCCGATCGCGCGGATCGCGTCGCCCGGCAACTGCGGGCCGGGCAGGTCGAGGTGAACGGCGGCGCCTTCAACACGAATGCTCCGTTCGGTGGGTACAAGCAGTCGGGCGTCGGGCGCGAGGCCGGCACGTTCGGGCTCGAAGAGTTCCTCGAGATCAAGGCGATTCAGCGATAGTTTGTTCGAGAATGGCGATGCTCCCGTACCAAGTGCGGGAGCATCGCCATTTTTGTACCCGGATCAGGACTTGGCGGCATCCAAATGCTGAGCCGAGATGTTCGCCAGATGTGTCAGGTCCGAGGCCACGGTCGCGAACGTGTAGCCCTCCCCGAGCCGTTGTGCCGCAACCTGACCGGAAGGTGTGTGGATTCCCGCAGCGACTCCGCTGACGGCGGCAGCTTCGCGCACCCGGGTGAGCGCTGCTTCGAATTCCTCGGCGACGTCCGGATCGTTGGAGTGCTTACCGCCGACGGCGATTCGTAGGTCGGACGGCCCGACGTACACGCCGTCCAAACCGGGCACTGCGCAGATCTCTTCGACGTTCGCCAGACCCTGTGGGGTCTCGATCATCGCAAATACAACGGTGTCGCGGTTCGCGTCGGCGGGAACTGGGCCGATACGGAGTTGAGAGCGCATGGGTCCGTAGGAGCGGATGCCGAAAGGCGGATACTTGGCGGCTGCCACGGCGGCCGCTGCCTCTTCGGCGTTGTTGATCAGCGGAACGATGACGCCCACAGCGCCCGCGTCGAGTGCACGGCCGATGGGCGTCGGATTGTTTGCCTCGACGCGCACCATCCCGACAGTGGACGGTGACGAGTCGATGGCGGTGAGCCCGGCGACCATCCCCGAATAGCCGATCAGGCCGTGCTGCATGTCGAGGGCAATGTAGTCCCAGCCGACGTGCGCAATCCATTCGGTCGAGACCGGACTGTCGATGACGGACCAGTATCCGAGAATGCGTTCGCGTCCTCGGATACGTGCGGCGAATTCCTGTGCTGACATAGTGAAGAACTCTTCCTGATGAAGGTCGGGTGTTTCAGCGGTTGTAGTTGGGCATGGGGCCTCGTAGGGCGGCACCGACGAGGTCACACTCTTCGACGGTCGAGGCGTCGAGTGGACCTCGCCCGATGGCCGCGATATTGGATTCGAGGTGCGTAACTTTGGATCCTCCGAGGAGCAGCGATCCGGCGACGGGCTTGCTGACCAGCCAGCGCAACGCAAGCTCGGTCAGGGAGATGCCCGACTGTTCCGCGATCGCCGTCAGTTGTGCAATGGCGTCGAAGATCTGTGTGTTCCAGTATCGCTCCTTGTACATCGACGCAAGACGGGAGTCGCCGAATCGGCCGTCGACGGGGTTTTCCTCGAAGGTGTGGCGCCCGGTGAGCAGGCCCCCACCGAGTGGGTTGTAGACCATGGTGGTCAGTCCGGTCACGTCCGCGAATTCTGCGTATTCTTCTTCGATGCGACGCGCGAGCAAGTTGTAGAGCTGTTGTGCGACGATCGGTCGCGGAGCACCGACTGTGTCTGCGGTGTAGTTGATTTCACTGATTTGCCACGCGGAAAAGTTGGATACGCCGAGTGTGCGGATCTTGCCCTCGGCAACCAGTTCCGCGACGGTGGTAAGAGTTTCGGTCAGCGTGACGGTTCGGTCCGGCTGATGGAGATAGAACAGGTCGACGTAGTCCGAGTCGAGTCTGCGCAGACTTCCTTCGATGCTTGCTCGGAGTCCCTTTGCCGAGAGTGGGCTGTTGTCACCGGCATCGGGGTGTGGCATTCCTGCTTTGGTGGCCAGAGTGACCGAATCGCGTCGGCCGTGGAGCAGTTTTGCCAGCATGCGCTCGGACTCGCCGCCCGCATAGCCGTTCGCCGTGTCGATGTGTGAGATACCGGCGCCTAGTGCTGCGTCGAGCATCGATCCGGCACCCGATATGTCGACCGTATCTCCGAAGGTCATAGTGCCGAGCACCAGTTTCGGAAGCTCGAGTGGGGCGGTCATCAGGCAACTCCTCGTGATTCGGTCTGCTTGGCTAGCAAGTTCTTGGACAGGGCTGCCACCACGTGGCGTGGTTTGATGCCGACCATGGTGGTGGGATCGAGAGCAGCGCCACGTAGTGCGCGGGTGTACGGCTCGTGCGGACTGGCGAGAACTGTGTCTGTGGAACCGGATTCGACGATGGTTCCTTTCGACATCACGACTACGGTCTCGCTGATTTCTCGGACGACGCCCAAGTTGTGTGAGATGAAAACGTACGTCAGACCGGTGTCGGCCTGAATTTCACGTAGGAGCGCGAGTACCTGCGCTTGCACCGAAACGTCGAGAGCACTGGTTGCTTCGTCGCAGACCAGGATCTCGGGTCCGCTGGCAAGTGCACGGGCAATTCCGATGCGCTGACGTTGGCCACCGGAGAACTCCGCCGGACGCCGGTGTAGTGCCGAGCTGGGCAGGCCAACGCGATCGACGAGTTCTGCTGCTGCCTTGGCGCGTTCAGACTTGCTCCGAACACCTTTGAGGCGCAGTGGTTCTCCGATGATGTCCTCGGCAGTCAGATGGGGGTCCAGCGATCCGTACGGATCTTGGAACACCATTTGAACGCGAGAGCGGAAGGGGCGCAGTGACTTCTCCGACATCTGCGCGATGTCATTGCCGTCGACGAGAATGCGTCCACTGGTCGGTGTGAGGAGTCGGACGATAGATCGAGCGATTGTCGACTTGCCACATCCGGATTCGCCGACGATGGCCAGGGTCTTGCCCTTTTCCACCGAGAAGCTCACAGCATCCACGGCTCGGAAAACTCCGTCGGGAACCGGATACTCGACAACGAGATCTTCGACGGCGAGAAGTGGCGTTTCGTGGGGGTTCATGCCGAGGCTCCGATCTGTGTTGAACGGGCGGGGTCGCCATCCCAAGGCCCCAGGTGCGGTATGGCGTCGAGAAGCTTTTGTGTGTAGGCGCTTTGCGGTGAGTCGACGAGAACGTCGGCGTTACCGGTCTCGACAAAACGTCCGTCCTTCATCACGTAGATGCGATCGGATACGAGTCGGGCGACTCCGAGGTCGTGGGTGATGACGAGCATTCCGATCCCGGTGCGCTCCTGCAATTCGAGCAATAGATCCAGAATCCCGGCCTGAACGGTGACGTCCAATGCGCTGGTGGGTTCGTCGGCCACGATCAGTTCGGGGCCGGCAGCAAGAGCTCCGGCGATGAGGACGCGCTGCAGCATTCCACCCGACAGTTGATGCGGGTACTTGTCGAGTTGCTGATCCGGATACGGAATGCGTACCTGCTCGAGCAGTTGCACTGCCCGCTCGATTTGTTGCTTCTTCGCGGTCACACCGCTGTGGCGCACTGCTTCTCGAAGTTGGCTGCCGATGGTGTGGACGGGACTCAGAGCCGTCATCGGGTCCTGGGGGATGAGGGCGATGTGTTTTCCACGAATATCGTTCAAGATCTTCGTGTTTCCGAGAATGTCCTGGCCTTTGAACACAGCTTTCCCGGAAAGAACGGCAAGATCGTCCGGAAGCAGCCCGAGGATTCCCATGGCCGTGGTCGACTTTCCGGAGCCGGATTCACCGATGATGGTGACGGTTTCACCGGCGTCGATGCAGAAGGACACCCCGTCGACGGCTCGGATGACGCCATTCGCCGTGACAAGTTCGATCTGGAGGTCGTCGACCCGTAGTAGATTGCCCATGTCTCACGCCTTTGCTTTCTGGGCGTTGCCACGCCCGAACAGGCTTGCGCCCAGTCGTTTCGAACCTGCAGGACGATCGCGCAGGCCGTCGCCGAGTAGGTTCACTCCGACGACCAGTAGCACGATCATCAGACCTGTCAACGTGACGATCCACCATGACGTGGTGATGTAGTCCTGGCCGTCGGCGATGATTCGTCCCCACGTTGCGAACGGACGTTGTGGTCCGGCGCCGAGGTAGCTCAACGAACTTTCCAGCAGTACGGCCTGCGCGAGCAGCAACAGGACGACGAGCGAGGCCTGCTTGACGATGTTCGGAATGACGTGACGAAGCAGGATGGCCATGCGAGTAAGTCCGAGGACTCGAGCTGCAGCTACGTAAGGCTTTTCGCGTTCGACGAGTACCAATGAGCGAGTCAACCGTGCGACCTCGGGCCACTGCGCGATCGCGATGACAAACGTGATGACGGGAATGGACGGACCGAACAGCGCAACGACGAGAAGCAGCATCATCAGCAGAGGCAGAGAAAGCTGTGCTTCGAGTAGGCGGGAGATGACGGTGTCGACCCAGCCGCCGAAGTACCCCGCGGCGGATCCGGCGACTATGCCGATGACCCCGGAGACGATCACGGCGAGAATACCGATCGTCAGAGACACCTGGCCGCCGTGCAGGATCCGTGAGAGGAGATCTCGTCCCAACTGATCGGTGCCGAACAGATGGCCGTCGGTGAGGGGCGGTAGCCGTCGACTGCTCAGGTTGGTCTGGTTCGGATCTGCAAGGGGGAGTAGTCCCGCCAATGCAACAGGAAGAATCACCAGGAGCGCGCAGGTCGAGCCGGCCCAGATCTTGACTCGGCTGTCTCGCTTACGGCGCGTGGCTCCGGCGCGTGCGAAGTCTGCCTCGGTGACCGCGCTGGCGCGTGGAGTTGTTGGAGGTTCCAAGACGGTAGTCATCAGTTGGCGCCCTTTCCGAGTCGCACGCGTGGATCCAGGAGGGGGTAGAGGAGGTCCACTGCCAGTTGCACGAGCACTGCGAGAACCGCAGTGACAAGCACGGTGGCCTGGATGAGCGGGTAGTCGCGAGTCTCGAGTGCGCGGACCACCAGCGAGCCGACACCAGGCCAGGCGAACACGACCTCGACCACCACGACGCCGTTCAGCATTCCGGCAAATCTGGTGCCCAGCGCGGTGACGATCGGAATCGCCGAATTACGCATCGCATATCGCCAGGTGAGTTCGCGTTCGGATACTCCGCGAGAACGTGCGACCGTGATGTACGGAGAAGCGAAGGCCGAGACCATTTCGCGTCGAACCATCCGGGAGATCAACGCGATCTGAAGGATGGCGATGGTGACGGTAGGCAGGATCAACGACGGCCATGTGGTGAAACCGGCTGCCGGGAGTACTGGGATCAAGACCGCGAAGATCGTCACCAGCATCAGGCCGCTCCAGAACTCCGGCATGGACTGCCCGCCGACGGCTACGACGTTCGCACCGAGTTCACGTCGGGTGTCCGCGTGACGGGCCATCCACACGCCCAGCGGAATCGAGAGCACGGCGGTCAGCAGAATGGCGCTGACGGCCAGGGTGATGGTGTACGGGAGACGGCCGAGGACAACGTCCATGGCCGGCGCCTGGAACGAGTACGACGTGCCGAGATTCAGATGGACGAGGTCCCACAGGTAGATCAGATATTGAGAGAACACCGACTTGTCCAAGCCCATGTCAGCACGGATTTGTGCTAGATCCTCCGTGCTGGCCAGCGGTCCGGCCAAGGCGTAGGCAGGATCGCCGGGAGCCATTCGGATCAGGACGAACACTGTTGTGAGCGTGAGGAAGATCGTCAAGGCGCTCTGTGCCAAGCGTTTGAGCACGTATTTGACGGTCGGGTTGATCCTTGTGCGCCGACGCGGAGAGATTCCGAGAGCGGTTTGCGGTTTCGGAGCGGTGAGAGTCATCGCCTCAGGCCTCCAATCGGACGGCGCCGAGGTCGTAGGAGTTGATCGGGGTCAGTGAAACATTTTGTACACGAGTGCGTTTCGCAAGGAGTGCGTTGGGTACGAAGCTCCACAGGCAAGGCCAGGTGTTCCAGATGTCTTGTTGTGCGGCGTCGAGTAGAGCAGCGCGCTTGGTCGGGTCTGGTTCACTGGATGCGGCTTGGATCTTCGCGGTGATTTCGGGGAAGACGTACCCGTGATAGGTGTCGCGAGTTGCTTCCTTCTCCGCTGTGCCGGCGTACATCCCCTGCAACGTGGTCAGTGCAAGTCCGGTCTGGTTGCCGTAGCCGTTGCCCAGCACATCCCAGTCGCCGGTCTTGCCCTGGCGCCAGGACGAGATGTCACCGCCCGGTTCGAACTGCTGGAGTTTGACGCGTACTCCCACGGCCTTCATCATTTCGAGTACCGATTCCATCACCGAGACGTCGTTGGTGAACTCTCCGGTTTCCCAGATGAAAGTGAGTTCGAGGTCGTCGGCGCCTTCGGCCTCGAGCATCTGCCGCGCTTTCCGTGGATCATATTGGTAAGTACCGGTTTTCACGGCTCCGTCCAAGGTCGACGGTGCGGGGCCGGTGGCCGGGACTGCGGATCCGATCAGCACGTCCCGAGCGAGTGACTCACCGTCGATGGCATACGTGAGAGCTTCTCGGACACGCGGATTGGACAGTGGGTGATCGGCGGGCTTGCGGAAGTTGAAGAACAGTTGGTTGATGCGTGTGCTCGGCACTGTGTCCACCTGGACACCAGGCAGGTCGGCGAGTTGTTCGGCGGAATCGGGACTGATCGAGTCGATGACGTCGACCTCGCCGCTCCGAAGTGCGACGACGCGGCCGGCCTCTTCGGGAATGAAGCGGACCTGAACACGACGAACGCCAGGGGCCGGGCCCCAGTAGTTGTCATTGGCGACAAGTGTGTAATCGCCGGTGCCCCGGTTCGATTCGCTGACGACGAACGGTCCAGACCCGATTCCGCTCTGCAGTTCGTTGGGTTCGTTGGCAGCGGCCGGGGTGATCAAGATGTTGGACATGAGCGAGTCCAGAACCGGCACCGGGGAATTCGTCCGAAGGATGAAGGTGCGATCGTCGATGGGGACGACCGTCGGCCACTCGGGGAACTGCGGTGCGACAAACGATCCGCTGACCTGCTGGTACATCTGCATTGCCGTCGTGACGTCGTCGATCAGCACAGGTGTGCCGTCGGAGTAACGGATGCCCTCGCGGAGTCGAACCGTCCACTCGGTCGGGCCGGTCGATTCGAACCTGTCAGCGAGAACGAGTTGCGGTGTCAGATTGTCGCCGATCCGGGTGAGACCTTGTCTGACGCCACGTTGAGCCGTGACTGCTGCGTCGAATTGATTGAGTTTGTTGTCGAGGCTGACGAGCGAACGGTTGAGCCCGAGCACCAGGGTGTCCTGGGTCGGCTTCCCGGTAGGGCCGGCGCACGCGGCAGTCGTGCCCAGAAGCGTTGCGCCACCGATCAGCCCGGTGAACTGCAGAAAGGATCGCCGGGAGAGCTGTGGTGTTCGCAAACGAGTATTGGTCATCGGTGACCTTTCGATCCTGACGGGGCAGCGTGGGGGCGACGCTCCGAGCGGACTGTTGGTGAACAATCGCGTCGGGCTCTCGCTTGTAACTCAGCTCACAATGGCACTGTTGCGCACTTCGCGCAAGTCCCGTAACTTCGATTGCGTACTTCGCGCATTGGTTGCGATGCTGCGCATACTCGATTCAGACCGAAAGGGGGTCGAGGAATTCGATGAAACCACTGGTAATCATCGCTGATGATCTTTCCGGAGCCGCGGAGTCGGCCGCAGGATTTCTGCTCCGCAGTTCGGGCATATCGCTTCGACTCGGCCCGGGTGCGCCCGACAGATCAGAAGTGACGGTTTTCGATCTGCACTCACGGCGATCCGACCCCGCCAGAGCCTCTCGTGACGTGAGGTCAGTTCTGCAATCGTCTGACGGCTCCGAGATCGTCAAGAAGATCGATTCCCTGCTCAGGGGCAACATAGCGGCGGAGGTTGGAGAACTCTCCCGCGACGGATCCCCGGTCATCGTCGCCGCCGGACTGCCCAGGCAAGGGCGTACGGTGCAAGACGGGGTGGTGTTGGTCGATGGGGTTGCGTTGCACGCCACCGACCTGTGGCGCGCGGAGTCGAAGCCGGCTCCTCGGTCGATTGCGGAGGCGCTCGGCTCGTCGGCAATTACTTCTGGCGTATCGCTGGACGACATTCGCTCCGGGCGGTTGAGCCAGGTTCTTGCGTCGATCTCAGAAGCCGGGTCGGTGGCGATCTGCGACGTCGAGACCGACAGTGATCTGGAACTGATTGTGGCTGCAGCACAGGATGTTCGGGGTTCTCGACTGGTAGGAACATCGGCGCTCGCGACGGCAGTGGCACGACGACGAACCGTGCAGTCACCCGTCGTGCGTCCATCTCTTCGTGATTCTCGATCTACTTTGGTGGTTGTGGGGACGGCGGATGCGTCTGCCGGGGACCAAGTGGCATTGCTTCGGGATTCAGGGGCGCACCATATCGAAGTGAACAGTGCTGAACTCCTGGCGCATTCGGTCGATCCGCTTCCGATTCTGAACGCACTGGATCGCGGAAACGTCGTGGTTTCGGTAAGTGGACCTGTCGTGCCTGCAGAATCCGTCCATCTCGTTTCGGCTCTCGCCGATCTGATCGCTGCCGTCGATGCAGGATTCTCCCACAGCGAGAACCCGATCGACTTGGTTCTTACCGGTGGCGAAACCGCGCGCAGCGTTCTCGACCGCCTGCGGATCGACACTCTGTCACCGATTTACGAAATTGAACACGGCGCCGTACTTTCCGTCGACCGCACCGGACGGTACATCGTCACGCGGCCAGGCAGTTTCGGGAATGCACACAGTCTTTTCTCTATAACGAAGTTTCTCGCGCGCCCCATCCCGGTCGACGCTCCGGACAGTCCACCTTCAGACAACGAGGTCAATCCCATGTCAATCGAATCCACTCCACTGCCGCTGATTGCTGTCACGATGGGCGACGGCGCCGGCGTCGGACCGGAAGTGATCGTCCCCGCACTCCTCGACGCCGAAACGAGAAAGCGTTGCCGCCCTGTTGTTGTCGGCGACGCGAAGCGTTTGCGATTGGCTGCCACGGTGCTCGGAATAGACGTCGACGTGGTCGCGATCGAGGAGATCAAGGATGCTGAATTCAACGATGGACGGATCAACGTCATCGACCTGGACTTGCTACCCGAGGATCTCGCCTGGGGTGAACTGTCGGCAGTCGCGGGGGATGCGGCCTATCAATATATCCGCGTCGCAAGCGAACTCGCCGTACGCGGTGAAGTCCAGTCGATCTGCACGGCGCCACTGAACAAGGAAGCGCTGCATGCGGCAGGACACATCTATCCCGGACACACGGAATTGCTTGCGCACCTGACCGGTACCGAGGAGGTGTCGATGATGTTGTCGACCCCCAAGCTCAAGGTGATTCACGTGACCACTCACATCGGACTGCTCGATGCAGTTGCCAGGATCGAGCCCGGCCTGGTCGAGAGGACCATTCGTCGAGGTCACGAAGCTTTGGTGCGCACGGGCAATCCATCTCCGAAAATCGGCGTGTGCGGGATCAACCCGCATGCGGGGGAGAACGGGCTTTTCGGGTACGGAGAGGAAGAGCAGAAGATCATTCCCGCCGTTGAACTCTTGAAGGCAGAAGGAATTGACGTCCACGGCCCACTGCCGGCGGACACGGCATTCTTCCTCGCTGGACGTGGGGACTACGACTTGATCGTTGCGATGTACCACGATCAGGGGCACGGCCCGGTCAAGGTTCTCGGGATCGAGGCCGGCGTCAACATCACCGTCGGGTTACCTGTCATCCGTACCTCCGTCGATCACGGAACCGCTTTCGATATTGCAGGTAAGGGCATCGCCGAGGCCGGTAGTATGGTCGAAGCGCTGCGGCAGGCGGCCGAATTGGCAACCAGCACATTCGTTTCCAAGTAAGCACCAGGGTTTGTAGGGGAGGAGCGATGGTCATCCGGGAGTCGGAGGCGAGGCGGTCGGAGATTGCGAGGCTCGCCCGCACCAGCGGTCTGGCCAGTGTCGAGGATCTGTCTGCCCAATTCGGGGTGACTGCATCTACGATCCGTCGCGACCTGAGTCAGTTGACTGCCCAGGGAGTAATTGCTCGAACGTACGGCGGGGCGATTGCTCTCAACCCTCATCCGGAATCCTCCTTGCGTCAACGCGCAATGGAGGGATTCGACGCCAAGCGGGGCATCGCCGAATGGGCTGCTGAGCAGGTCCGGCCCGGAGAAACCGTGCTCCTTGATGCAGGTACCACCGTCGGAGCGATGGGAGAGTTCTTACGTCACGTGACGAATTTGACGGTGATCGCTGCAGGGCTGACGGCGCTCGAGGCGTTAGCCGACGCTGATGGTGTTCGAGTCGAATGTCTCGGCGGGACGCTGAGGCAGCTCAGTCAAGGATTCGTCGGGCCACTGGCGGAAGCGTCTCTGCAGAGGGTGTCGTTTGACAAGGCATTCCTCGGTGCCGATGCAGTTACCGCTGACCTGGGTATTTGTGAAGCTGAGCTCGATCAGACCCGGCTCAAGGAAATGATGATCGAACGTGCCGGCGAGGTCTACATCCTCGCCCACTCCGCCAAGCTTGGTGAACGTCCTTTCCATGCGTGGGCTCCGATACCGCCGGGGGCCGTGCTGGTTACCGATGCTGCAGTAGACGCAAAGCAAGTCGCGTTGTTCGAGGATGCAGGTATCCGAGTCCAAGTGGTGTGAGTTCCCGCTGCGTGCCGATCCGGCCACGGTGTCCGGCGTCACATGATGTCCGAATTGGTGAAAATCGACTGAAACGGGCAATCTTGCTGGGGAAATGGATACCTCCGAGTCTCTGACCTGTGGATTTGGCAAAGACTTCGGCGGACGCGTAACTTATTCCAAGTCAGAGCGACACGGACACCGACTCCCGCCTTCACGGCGAGTGACACGAGGTTGTACGAAGTGCCTGACCAAATTTCGAAGTAGTTTCCATCGTGTATGGTTGTGCTTCA
>NZ_LEKE01000066.1:0-12096 GCF_001029585.1 Rhodococcus sp. ARP2
CGTCGGCGCGCCGACGGCTGAGGAAGAACTCGCTGTCGGCTTCTTCGGATCACGGTACGAGCGAGCAACGCCCGCGGAGCGTGAGTACATGCGCGCCATGGCCGATCTCGCCGGTGACGACGGACCCGTCGCAACCGCGAAGATCGCCGTCGAGTTGGGGCGCAAGCCGGCTTCCCTGTCGCCGGCACGCGATGGACTGATCAAGAAGGGACTGATCTATTCGGCAGAACGTGGGTCCATCGGATTCACGGTCCCGCACTTCGGCCGATACCTGCGCGGACAAGCGGAGTGAACGCGCTCGAAACCGCGTGGGATCGGGTGGCGGCGCTCAGTCCCAATCCGCCGGCGTGGGTGGTTCAACTGGCCGCGTTGATCGCCGTGATCATCGTTCTCGAACCACACCTGTGGCGGATCGCCCGCAACGTCGTCACCATCGCACACGAGGGCGCTCATCTGATCGTCGCAGTCCTGGTCGGTCGACGGTTGAAAGGTCTTCGCCTGCATTCGGATACGTCGGGTGTCGCGATTTCGTCGGGCAAACCGACCGGCTTTGGCGTCATTCTGATGACGTTCGCGGGGTACGTCGGACCGTCGATTCTCGGACTCGGCGCGGCCGGGTTGTTGGGCGCGCAGCGTGCGGTCTCGGTGTTGTGGATCGGCGTATTCGTGATCGCGGTGATGATGGTTCTGATCCGAAACCTCTACGGAGTCTTCTCACTTGCCGTGGTGGGAGCCGTGTTGTTCGGACTCGTCTGGTGGGGGACCCAGGAGCAGCAGGTGGCTGCTGCCTACTTCTTGACGCTCTTCCTGCTCTTTGCCGGACCGCGCCCGGTCGTGGAACTTCAACGGCAGCGAATGCGGCGAGGCGGGGCACCGGACTCGGACGCCGACCAATTGGCCAGGCTCTCACCGATACCCGCGATCGTCTGGGTCGGTTTGTTTCTGCTCGTGAACGTCGCGGTGCTCGTGCTCGGCGGATGGTGGATCCTGCGCCCGGTGGGTGGCTGACCGCATTGATCAGTTGTCCTGACGGGACAATGGATCAACGATTGTTGATGCTCCGCGGCCGTAGTCATCGCGTGAAGGCGCTCATATCGTGGAAGTCGACGAGTGGTCGTGCCGGGACTTCCCGCGGCCACATCCGCAGCGACGAAGACCGTCGACGATGACAAGGATTCGTTTTGGACGACAAGAACTTCCGCGGACGAACCGCCATCATGTCCGGGGGAAGCCGTGGCATCGGACTTGCCATCGCCCGTGCGATAGCGCGCCGCGGCGGAAATATCGTGTTGCTCGCCAAGACCGATACGCCTGACCCCCGGTTGCCCGGAACTATCCACACGGCTGTGGACGAGTTGAACGAGCTTGGGGGTCATGCCGTTCCCGTCGTCGGTGACGTGAGGAACGACGACGACATCGCGCACGCCGTCGATGCAGCGGTAGAGCACTTCGGTGGTATCGACATCGTGGTCAACAACGCGAGCGTCCTCGACATTTCGAAAACCGAAGACCTCGCGATGAAGCGATTCGATCTGATGCAGCAGGTCAACGTCCGTGGCACTTTCGCGCTCACCCGAGCGTGCCTTCCGTACCTTCGGGTTTCGGCCAACGCGCACGTATTGACGCTGTCGCCACCGCTCAACTTTTCGCCGCACTGGTTGGGTGCTCATCCGGGCTACATGCTGGCCAAATACGGAATGACATTGGCGGCCTTGGGTATCGCCGCGGAGTATTCAGGTGCACCGATTTCGAGTAATTGCCTGTGGCCGGAGACCATGATCGCCACGGCGGCCGTCGGAAACCTGCTCGGGGGAGACGACAGTATCGATCACTCGCGTTCACCCGAGATCATGGCCGATGCGGCTGTCGAGATTCTCGGACGTCCCGCCGGCACGGAAAGCGGTCGGACGGTACTCGACGTCGATGTCCTGCGCGAGGCGGGGATTTCGGACTTCTCGCAGTACGGCGGTCAGTCACCGTTGGCGATCGACATCTTCGTCGACGCTCCAATTCCGTGATCTCGGGCGATCTACAGGTATCTAGCCAAATCGCTAGATACCTGTAGATCTTCCTCACGCCACCTCGTGCTCGCCGCCCGGGGCAACTTTCTGAAGTCCGCGATATGCGTCGCTGGCACTTTGGCGACCACCGATGACGGCCTCGACCTCCGCGGCAATCGGCATGTCGACTCCGTATTCGCGAGCCAGATCCATGACGGTAGGGGCAGTTTTTACTCCCTCGGCGACCTGGCCGAGCTTGGCGACCGCCTCCTCGACGGTCAATCCCTGCGCCAGAGCTTCGCCGACGCGACGGTTGCGAGAAGTCGGAGCCATGCAGGTGGCGATCAAATCGCCGACGCCCGTCAAGCCGGCAAAGGTGCGCGGGTTGGCGCCCATCGCTTCACCGAGTCGGGTCATCTCGGCGAGACCGCGCGCGAGCACCATCGCACGAGTGTTGTCCCCGACTCCCAGGCCGTCGGCCATACCCGAGGCGATGGCAACGATGTTCTTGAGGATGCCGCCGAGTTCACAGCCGAGCACGTCGGTGTTGCGGTAGACGCGGAAGACGGACGACGCGAACAGGGGTTGCAGCGCGGCGGCGACGCGATCGTCCTGGGTGGCCACGACCGATGCCGCGGCCATGCCGTCGACGATCTCCTTGGCGATGTTGGGGCCCGCGAGCAGTCCGACGGGATGGCCGGGCAGGCACTCGGCGATCACTTCGGTGGGACGCTGCCGGGTGCCGGGCTCGAGGCCCTTGGACAGTGACAACACCGGGACCCACGCCCGAACCTCGTTGGCGATCTCGGCGAGGGTGGCGCGAACGGCGTGCGAAGGCACCCCGCATACGAGTACGTCCGCTTCACGAGCGGCTTCGACCAGATCCGAGGTTGCCTTGAGGCCCTTGGGAAGTTTGCGCTCACCAAGGTATTTGGAGTTGGTCCGTTGCGAATTGATCTCGTCGGCCGCTTCGGAATTTCGTGCCCACAGCAGGGTGGGAGTGTTGCGGGCAGCGAGGCCGGCCACCGTGGTTCCCCACGATCCGGCACCGAGGACGACGACGCGTACCGGGCGGGCCATCAGAGTGCGCTGTTCTGGGTAGCGAGTGCTGTCATGGCGCCAAGCGTTCCACTTGCGGAGCAGTTGCGGGCCAATTCCGGCGAGTCTGTGGCTCGACTTACAGATGAGGCGGCGGTTCGGGGCTTTCGCGCATTGTTTCGACCGCTTCTGCGGATTCCGCGACGATCGAGCGCATCGCGGTTTCTGCAGCGTCGGCGTCGCCGGACTGAATGGCTGATGCGACCACTCCGTGCAGGTGAATCGCTTCGGGGTCGGCTTCGTGGGGCATCAAGGAGTGGCGTGTGCGGCCTTCGAGTATCTCGACGACGATCTGCGACATCGCCCGCAGCATCGGGTTACCGGAGGCGGCGAGCAGGGTGCGGTGGAAGTCGGAGTCATGGCCGAGATAGGCACCGGTATCGGCAGCGCGAGAGGTAGCTGACATGCCGATGACGGCTGCGGTCAGAGCGCCGCACTGGTCGGGTGTTGCGCGAGTTGCGGCCAGTCGCGCCGCCAGGGGCTCGATACCGGAACGGAGTTCACTCAGGATCGACAGCTGCTCGAACCGATCAGGACCGGCCAGTTGCCAGCGGATGACATTGGGGTCGAGCGAGTTCCAGTGTTCGGAGCCCAGGATGGTGATTCCGACGCGTCGACGAACCGAAGCCAATCCGAGAGATTCGAGAACGCGGACAACTTCGCGGATGACGGTTCGCGACACGTCGTAGCGCGTTGCCACCTCGTCGGCGGAGATCGTGGTTCCCGGGGGGAGCACACCACCGACTATGTCTTGGCCGAGCTGTTCCAGCATCGAGTCGTGTAACTGCTGAAACGGGACAGAAGGCATACGTAGATCGTCCCATGCGTATGGAGTAAGCCCGGTGCAAGGCGAATAAATACTACAAATTAGTGTCTGCTCTTGAAATTGTAGGTTAATTAAGGAACAGTGACCTCAATCACTCATCGGACTGGGAGTCCCTATGAACACCACAGCATTGCTGGCGGCCGAGGTCGTCCCCGCTGGTAGCGACGCACGATTGATCATCGCTGCAGTCGCCGGCGTCGCGGTCATCATCGCGCTGATCACCTGGCTCGACCTGCATCCCTTCCTCGCGCTGTCCATCGGCGCGGTAGGTGTCGGTCTGGCGGCCGGCCTCGGTTCGGCAGAGTCGGTTGCAGCATTCGCCACCGGTTTCGGATCGACCATGGGAAGCGTCGGAATCCTGATCGGTTTCGGCGCGATGTTCGGCAAACTCCTCGCCGATTCCGGTGGTGCCGACCGAATCGTCGACACACTGGTCGGCCGCTCCAGCACCAAGGCACTCCCGTGGACCATGGCTCTGGTCGGCGCTGTCATCGGTCTGCCGATGTTCTTCGAGATCGGTCTCGTTCTGTTGATGCCGGTCATCATCCTCGTCGCGCGGCGATCCGGATTGTCCCTGATGCGCATCGCGATCCCCACCCTCGCCGGCCTCTCGGCCATGCACGGGTTGGTTCCCCCGCACCCAGGGCCGCTGGTTGCAGTCTCGGCATTGAACGCAAACCTCGGCCTCACGCTCGCGCTCGGTGTCCTCGTCGCGATCCCCACTGTCGTTCTCGCCGGACCGGTCTTCAGCAAGTACGCAGCGCGGTGGGTCGACGTGAAGGTTCCGGATCTCTTTGTCACAGGCGAAGATCGAGGTGAAGAAGAGAAGCAGCAGCGCCCTTCGTTCGCGGCGACTCTCGCAGCGATCCTCCTCCCGGTTGTTCTCATGCTGGGCAAGGCATTCGCCGACGTGATCGCACCCGATTCCGAGGCACTCCCCAAATCCGTCCTCGACTTCCTCGGAACACCCGTTGTGGCTTTGGGTCTCGCGGTTCTGGTTGGAATGGTGCTGCTGGGTCGCGGCGGCGGAATGGACCGCAAGGCCATCTCGAAGTCGCTCGAGAGTTCCCTACCTCCCATCGCAGGCATCTTGTTGATCGTCGGCGCCGGTGGCGGTTTCAAGCAGGTCCTGATCGACACCGGTATCGCCGGAGTGATCGCCGACGCGATCAAGGGCAGCAGCCTTCCCGTGCTGTTCCTGGCCTGGCTGGTAGCGGTATTGATCCGCGTCGCAACGGGTTCGGCAACGGTGGCAACGGTGACGGCGTCGGGCATCCTCGCTCCGGTTGCGGCCGACCTCTCGTCCGCACATGTCTCGCTGATGGTCTTGGCGATCGGTGCAGGCTCGCTCTTCCTCTCGCACGTCAACGACGCCGGATTCTGGTTGGTGAAGGAGTATCTGGGCGTCAGCGTGGTACAGAACCTCAAGACCTGGACCGTGATGGAATGCATCATCTCGGTATCGGGCCTGGCCGGAGTGCTCGTGTTGAGCGCATTCATCTAGGTAGGCGAGCACATGAACAGCGAAGCGGCACAGCAGAAGCAGTATCCCGTGCTCGTCCTGATGGGTGTCTCGGGCTCGGGAAAGTCGACGGTCGGCGGCATGCTCGCCGGAGCGATGGGTTGGGACCTTCAAGAAGGCGACGATCTGCACCCGCAGGCGAACATCGACAAGATGGCGACCGGGCATCCGTTGAACGACGACGATCGCTGGCCCTGGCTCGACAAGATCGCCGTCTGGATCAAGAGCCATACCGACGCCGGTCAGCCGGGCATCGTCACGTGTTCGGCACTCAAGCGCAGCTACCGCGACGTGCTTCGCGGTGAGCACGTCGTATTCGTGCACCTCGCCGGTTCGCGGGATCAGATCGGCCAGCGATTGACCGCGCGCCTCGATCACTACATGCCCGCCTCGCTTCTCGACTCCCAGATCTCGACGCTCGAGGCCGTCGACCCGGACGAGCAGGCCATCGTCGTCGACGTGGGCGGTAGTCCCGCCAAGATCGCGGAGGAGATCCTGCGACGGGTGGAGACGTTCGAATACTGAGCATGCCAGGCGTGTAAGCACCCGAGGTTCGGGTTACGGTGCATGGGTGACTGCTGCTGCTCAGACGGCCTGATCGTGACCGACTTCGACTTCCACAGCGTCTGGACGCTCCAGGCCTCTGCCGACCGCGTCTACGCCGTTCTCGCGGACGCCGAGCGGTATTCGCAGTGGTGGCCTCAGATACGCCGAGTCCGGGCGACCGACGAGCACTCGGGCTCCATGGCCATCCGCAGCGCTGTCCCTCTGACGCTGCTCGTCTTCGGGCGACGCGAGGTCGAAGACCCCGTTGCCCGCCATCTGCAAGTGCGTCTCTCCGGGGCCATGACCGGGTGGAGTAGTTGGGTGGTACGCCCCGCTGAATCTGGCTGCGTCGCCGACTTTCGGCAACAAGTAGCGGTGTCCGGAGCGCTCGGTCTGGCCTCGAAGATCGCGAAGCCGGTATTCGAGTGGAATCATGAAGCGATGATGCGTGGCGGGCACCGCGGACTCTCCGCTTATCTCTCCCAGCCGTGATTGCGAGCCGAACTTGCACACACTCGAGTAATTTATGCCTACCCGTCGTGTCGTTTTGGCGCAGCGTCAGTTATCGTTCACAACAGCAGTCGACAAGTATGTGTAACTCACATGCACAAAACGTCTTGACCTGGGAGGACGCTATGCGGACGCGAGATTCGACGGTATGGCATTGGAACGTGAGTCCGCGAGCGCGGGTTATCTTCTGTCTGACCAGGACGTTCGTGAAGCCGATGTTCACCCTCTGGCCGACCACCGAACGCGGCATCCGCCAACTCGAGCGGCTCGACGCGATGGCGGACAAACTGCCGAAGCCGAAGAACCTCGACATCGAGCCTTTCACGCTTGGTGGTGTGCCAAGCGAGAAGGTGCAGCATCCACGCAAAGCGCAGGGCGAGTTGGCCGGAGCCACGATCCTCTACTTCCACGGCGGTGGGTTCGTCTTCTGCGGTCTGGCAACGCACCGCGCGCTGTGCGGTTTGCTCTCGGCGAAGGCCGGAGTGCCGGTGATCTCCGTGCGTTACCGTCAGCTGCCGGAAGGTTCCATCGGCACCTCCGTCAAGGATGCGATGGCCGCGTACACCGCGTTGCTCGAGACAGCGGAAGACCCGAACAAGATTGTGCTTGCCGGTGATTCGGCGGGCGGTTACCTGGCCATGAAGGTCGCCGAAATTGCCGCACTGCGCGGAATCACGCGGCCCGCTGCCGTGGTGGGATATTCCCCTCTTCTCAACGTGAACCTCGAGGACCACGATCCCGATTTCATGAAACGTGATGCCTACCTACCGATGTCACAGGTCGAAAAGCTCAAGGACCGGTGGCTGGAGGGTCCGGACGAGATTCCTGGTGCGCAGTCTCCGATCAACGCCGACGCCAGTCTGATTCCGCCGTCGTTCCTGGTGTCCGCCGAATACGAACTGATGCGTCCGGACGTCGAGATCATGACCGAAAACCTGATCAAGGCAGGACAAGCCGTCGAAACGCACATCTGGAGTGGGCAGATCCATGCTTTCCCGGTGATCGGCAAAGCTCTTCGGGAGGGTAAGGCGATCGTTGATCTCACGGTCAAGTTCCTCGAGCGAACGCTGGCCTCGCAGAACCAGATCAGCGCCTGAGGTGTTTGTCAGCCGATCGACGTGAGTGTTGCGTAGTCGTCGTTGTCGAGAACGCCGTCGACGACTGCGCGAACTTCCGAGGCATGCAACGTGATCGAACCGCTGTGGTTGTCGAGGAAGGCGGTATCCGCGGCGTCTCGCCCGGTCGAGATCCGCACAAGATTGCTGCGCGGCGCCAATTGCGTTGCATCGACCACGCGCCACACGTTGTCGATACTGGCTTCGACGACGGCGTGAAAATCCATCGGATCGCAGCCCGGCGCGTAGACGGCCACCAAGCGCGCGGGAATCCCCACGGCGCGTAATAGTGAGATGGTCAGGTGCGAGTAGTCGCGGCACACTCCGGCGCCGGCCAGTAAGGTGTCCACCGCACTGTCGGTGCCGCGGCTGGTGCCGGGAACATAACTCAAATGTGTACTCACCCAGCGCGTGACTTCGAGGAGGAGTTCGGCCGGGGGAGTGGCGAGATCGAATTGCCCGGCGACAAAACCGAAGAACTTGTCGGCCTCGGCATAGCGACTGGGGCGCAGATATTTCGACACGTCGTAGTCGCCGACCGACGCCGGTTCTGCGCGGCCGATGACGGTTGCGTCGTAGCTGACGATCAGTTTGCCTGGGGCGCAGTCGAGTAGGTGAATCCGGGTGCCGTGTTCGGCGATGACCTCTCGGGGTTCGATCGGATTGCCGTCATGGACGAACGACATCGTTTCCAGCAGTTCGACACCCGGCGCGCGCGTCACCGCGATCTTGAACTCCAGGTTGGTCGCCTCGTCGATCTCGATGTCGAGCAGGGCGGCGACGGTACGTTTCATCGGATCATCTTTACACCGAATTCGGACACCCACCACCTGGGAGGATTGTGACAGTGCGATCAGGCTTCGGGATAGTCGACGTCGACGCCGCTGCTGAGGTCGCTGCACTCCACCAACTCCACGCCGTGTTCGCGTAGATAGGTGTTGGCGCCGCCGTCCCCGGTGAGTGACTCTGCAAGCGTCGGCCAATGGTCGCGTCCGATCAGGACAGGATGGCCGGGCCTTCCGTGAAAGACAGCTCTTCGCAGTATGTTTCGTGATGGGATGCCCTGACCCGCGATTCGCGTCACGGTGTCGGTGTTCAGGTCCGGGACATCGACCAGGGAGATCGCTGCCGCCTCGGCACCCTCGATCTGCATGGCTGCCTCGAGTCCGCAGCGTAGTGATGCGCTCATTCCCCGTTCCCAATCCGATTTCACCACAATGACATCGGTGGTGGGCAGCAGTTCGACGGCGTCCTCGGCCTGTGCGCCGAGAACCACGATGACCGGTGAGAGTCCGGCGGACTGCAGCGTCGCCACCCCGTGGCGAAGCCAAGGCTGGCCGTCCGTGCCCGTAACGAGAGCTTTCGGTTTGCCCATGCGGGATCCGGCCCCGGCAGCCAGCAGGATCCCGCACGTCGACATGATTATGCTCCGGTGACCCGCGGGCGCAGCCACTCGATCAGATCGTTCAGAACCTCTTCCTGCTCAGGCTCATTGAAGATCTCGTGATACAAGCCCTCGTACACCTTCAAGGTGACGTCCGAAGAACCGGCCAACTCTGCTACGAGCTTGCTGCCGGCGGGGTCCGTCAATCGGTCGTCCGAGCCGTGTTGAAGCAGTACTGGAATGGTGAGCGATGGCAGGCGCGCCGGGAAGCCTTCCGCGGCGGTGATCATGCCGCGCGCAATTCCAGCAGGAACCTTGCCGTGGTGAACCAGCGGGTCGGCGTTGTACTTGTCGACGACCTTCTGATCACGAGATACGGCAGCCGCTTCCAGGTTTTCGACAGGCACGTCGGGGAGGTACTTGCCGACGATCTTGCCCAACTGCATCACGATCTTCGGAGTGCCGGTTGCGATGATCACAGCAGGTCCGGACAGGGCGAGTGCTTTGAGATCGGCCTGATGGTCGAGGGCATAAGAAAGTGCGATTGCGCCTCCCATACTGTGGCCGAGCAGGAACTTGTCCTTGCCGGGATGTGCCGCCGTCACGATCGAGAACAACGTGTGGACGTCGTCGGTGAAGTCGGAGAATTCCTTCAGGTGAACGCGCTTGCCGCCAGAGCGTCCGTGTCCGCGATGGTCGGGTGCGTACACGATGAGCCCGAGTTCGCCGAGCCGCGCAGCAACATGGTCGTAGCGCCTCGCGTGTTCGCCGAGTCCGTGGCACAGGACAAGAACCCCGGTGGGTTCGCGGTCCGGTGTCCACACGTCGTAGACGATCTTGGTACCGGCGACTCCGGTGAACGACGACTCTTCGTGCTGCATTGTTGCGCCCTCTCTGCGACCGGTTCCGGTACGCGGATTCTCACATGCTATTCGCCCCGTGGGCAGGGCGCGGGTGTTCAGGGTGTGAGGTCGTCGAGGAAACTTCGACACTTGTTTGTTACGGCTGGTTACATTAACTTAGGGGCGTGACCGGACAAACCGTTGATCGTTCCGACCCTGTTCCAGCCACCCGCTCGCGCCGATTGTGGCGACCCGCGGTTCGGGCCTTGCTGGACGGCGCGCTACCGCTGATCGACAAGCGAATGGCGGAATCGGTACGCCCGTTCGATCGGCCCGACATGATGCGTCCGCACCTGGCTTCGCGGAAGTTCGCGTGGACGCACTACGGGATCTTCGTTCCCCGGCTGCCAGGGCCTTTCCGTTACCTCAACATCATGACGTTGATCGGTGCAACCGGGACGGTGGTGTTCGACAACGACTATCTCGCTGCACCCGACGCGCGAAACACCGCAACCGTGCTGAGTTCTACCGCAGCGCCGGGGCATCGCTTCTATCGGGCGTACGACGCGGCCGATGAGTGTGCGTTCGAAGAAGATGGTTCGCGAATCGCCTTCGGTGACAACCTGATCATCGACAACAGCTATCCGAAGTTCCGTGTCACCGGACGATACGACTCTTTCGACGTCGATCTCGAGATCGTGGCATCAGATCAAGCGTCGTGGTTCGTGCGCAATCCCGTCTACGACCACGTCAGTCTGCTGGCGCAGTGTTCCGGAACGATCTCGAGTCCGGATGGCCCGGTGAGTATTTCGGCTCCGTGCACCGTCGAATACGCGCGGTGCATGACACCGCAATCGTTGACTCGCCGCGCCCTTCCCGAGTCGTGGAAGCTCCCGGCCGATTTCTTCACCTACCAGATCGTTCAGCTCGACGACCGGCATCAATTGTTGCTCACCGATGTTCGAGCATCAGGGGTTACGGCGTGCAAGCTCGCCTACATTCGGACGGTGGACGGCAGCGCAAGAGTCTTCGACGATGTGGTGTTCGACGTACTCGAATACGCTGACGCATTGCATGTCGACCCACGGGGACGTGAGATGCGTGTGCCGCGCGTACTGCGTTGGCAGGTACGCGATTACGGCAGGGCGATTGTCGAGTTCGAGGCCGAGATCGACTCGGAGTGGCGCTATGGTCACGGTAAGGGATACGTCGGCGCGTACACCTACCGGGGGAGTTTCGACGGTGCGTCGATCAACGGCACCGGTTACATCGAATGGGTGGACTGCGAAGTGTAAGGCACCTAGTGTGTATCGGTGCCTTTCGTAGACCCCGCCTCGCTGACGACTCGTCCGCAGAAGATCCTTGTCGCGGGGACCTCGGGCGCCGGAAAGACGACTCTCGCCGGTCGAATCGGGCAGCTTCTCGGGATCGAACACACTGAGTTGGACTCGCTGTTCCACGGGCCCGACTGGGTTCCGCTCGAGAGTTTCGAAACCGAAGTACGACGCTTTTCCAGCGAGCCGGCCTGGGTGACCGAGTGGCAGTACGGCGCGGTGCGTGAGCTTCTGGCCGAGCGTGCGGACCTGATGCTGTGGTTAAATCTGCCTCGGCGGACGGTGATGCGCCAGGTGATCACACGAACCGTGCGTCGGCGATTGCAGCGAGAGGTGTTGTGGAATCGCAACATGGAGCCGCCACTGCACACCATTCTGTTCGATCCGGATCATGTGGTGCGCTGGGCCTGGCGAAGCGACGGACGCAACGGCGAGCGTATGGCCACGGTCCTTGTCGATGTGCCGTCGCTGCCGATAGTTAAGCTGCGCAGTCGAGACGAGATCGAGGCTGTGCTCGAAGTCCTCGGCCGTCTGCCCTCAGATCGTCTGAGCTAGGCGAAATCCCAGGTCGTCGATAGCAAACGTCGGGTGGCTTCGCCTCCGTACGGTAGCGCCGCAACCGCGCTCACTTTCGGCCCAACTGCCGCCGCGGAAGATCCGGTACGTGCCGTAAACCTCGGGGTCGTAGAGATCCCAGCACCATTCCCAGACATTGCCGATCATGTCGTACAGGCCCCAGTTGTTGGGTGCCTTCATCCCGACGTCATGTGCTCGTCCTTCTGAATTGTCGCTGTACCAGGCAATCTCGTCGATTTCGCCGTAGCGGTAGCCGGAGGTGCCGGCTTTGCACGCGTACTGCCACTCGGCCTCGGTGGCGAGTCGGTAGCCGGTTGCCGCCCGGTCCCACCGGGGAGACTCG
>NZ_LEKE01000041.1:0-11367 GCF_001029585.1 Rhodococcus sp. ARP2
TAGAGTTACGGCGGTCATAGCGAAGGGGAAACGCCCGGTCCCATTCCGAACCCGGAAGCTAAGCCCTTCAGCGCCGATGGTACTGCACTCGACAGGGTGTGGGAGAGTAGGACACCGCCGAACACAACTTGAGAAGCCCCCCAACCAGTGATGGTTGGGGGGCTTTCTCGTACCCAAAACACCCCGAAACATCCCGTCGCCGGCACCCCCGGCTTCGAGCGAACGGTACGTTCGTCGCCTCAGATCGACCCAACGTACCGTTCACACCATCACGAGCAGAAGAGCACGGCCGGCTCACCACCCCGTCCGGGATCGAGTGAACGACACTCTCACCGCCTCCAACGAGATGAACGGTACGTTCACTCCATCAGGGCAGGGCAGGGCAGGGCAGGGCAGGGCAGGGCAGGTGAGCGGATGGGCAGATCCGACAGGCGTTATCGCAGAGCCTCCTGCAGCACCTCGCAGAGCACATCCAGCGTTCTGGAGTACTGCGACTGCGTCGGCGTGCTGTAACCGACGACGATGCCGTCACCGCCGACTGACGATACGTCGGGATGTCGGAAGACGGACAACCCTTCGAGCCCGAGATCGCGCGCCTGCGCCGCCGCAAGAACAGATTGTTCGGTGCCGGAGGGAAGGCGGATCACAGCGTGAAGACCCGCGGAGATCCCCGCGACCCTGACCCGGGGTACTTGCTGTGCAAGGGTCGCAACAAGTTGATCGCGTCGTCGTCGATAAGAGGTACGCATCTTTCGAATATGGCTGTCGAATCTTCCGGATTCAATGAAGTCTGCCAAGGTCAATTGATCCGTTGAACTTACCCAGCGTTCGTAGGGTCCCTTTGTTGCGAGGACGGGTTCGATCAGCCTGTCCGGCAACACCATCCATCCGATGCGAATGGCCGGCGACAGTGTCTTGCTGACAGTGCCGAGGTATGCAACGTGCTGCGGCGCGATTCCTTGGAGTGCGCCGACAGGCTTTCTGTCGTAACGGAATTCGCCGTCGTAGTCATCCTCGATGATGACGCCACCGGTAGTCGAGGCCCATTCGAGAGCGGTCGCGCGCCTCGCCGGCGTGAGGGGACCTCCGAGGGGAAACTGATGCGTCGGCGTCAGCAGAACACTCTCAGCAGGTGTTGACGCCAATTCGTCTGTGCAAGTGCCTGATTCGTCGACCGAAATGGGAATTGTCAGCAGTCCTTCGTCGACGAGCAAGTGTCGGTGCAGGTGAAGGCAGAAAGCATCGACCGCAATCGTTCCTCCGAGTGCACGGGCGAGGAGGGAGATCCCGTGACCCGAGCTGGCACTGATCACAATGCGGCTCGGATCGACGCGAACGCCTCTGGTGCGGCTCAGGTATGTGGTGAGGGCATTTCGGAGTTCGACTCGGCCTCTGGGATCAGTGGTCGCGAAAGCGTCGGTCGGCGCGGTGGTCAAAGCACGTCTGGCGGACGAAATCCATGCAGTGCGGGGAAACGCCGACGCGTCCGGCGATCCGGGGAGAAGGCTGTAGGTCAAGCGCCGTCGGGTCGGCGATGGATCGACCTCGCGACTGTGTGTGCTGGCGAGCGTGGCGACTACGGTCCCGGAACCCGGCCGTGTGACAAGCCAACCAGCGGCGGCGAGCTCGGCGTAGCAGTCCGCAACGGTGTTTCGGGCAACTCCGAGATCGAGTGCGAGGGTGCGAGAAGGCGGGAGTCTGGTGCCGGGCTTCAACAGTCCACTGTCGATCGCGTCGCGAAGCGTCTGAAGCAGCGCAGCGCGAACCCCGATTCCCTGTGGCAGCTCGATATGCAGATCGAACCCAAGATTGGCCCATGAATTCATCACCGGATTGAACCATGTTTCGGGGTCTTTCCGGGATTACGGTTTGAGTATGACTACAGCAACAGGACAACGACTGGATATCGCAAAGCTGGCGCCCGAGGTCTACAAGGCGATGATTGCGTTGGATGCCGCTGCGCGCAAGGGGCTGGAGCCGACGCTCGTCGAGCTGGTCCTCACGCGTGCGTCGCAGCTGAATCATTGCGCATGGTGCTTGGACATGCACACTCGCGACGCCCGAAAGGTCGGCGTGACGGAGCAGAAGCTCTACCTACTGAACGCGTGGGAAGAAGCGCGAGGGATGTACTCCGATCGCGAACGCGCCGCACTCGCCTTGACCGAGTCCGTGACAGTCCTTACCGACGGTTTCGTTCCGGACGAGGTGTACAGCGAGGCGGCCGGCGAATTCTCGGACGGGGAACTGGCCCAGCTCATCAGCGTCATCTTCACGATCAATGCGTGGAATCGCATTGCGGTTACCACAAGGAAGGCGCCTCCGGTCCGAGACTGATCCGAGGCTCGTACTCCGCTCTCTATCGGGTGCAGATTGCCGCCGTCGAAGATCTGGGTAATCGACACAAAGAGGACCAAAAGATTGGTTTAGAGTGTGAACAAAACCAACCGATTCTCTAAATGTGAGGCAAATCACATTTAGAGAATCGGTGGATTGTTCCGAGTATCTGCAAGTTGTCTGAATCCAGACAAAGCAGTCTCGGTTGGAAGTTCCGGTGAAGGGGTCCGCATTGCGGGCCCCTTCTTTTGTGTGCGCGCTGAAAACGCCCCTTCCTGTGAGTTTCCCTAGAATGTCCGAGTTACCGACCGGCTAGCGTCGGAGGAATGCCGGGAACGCCCCGGTTACGTGAGCAAATTTTGAGTTGATCGCGATAGTTGTGCGGTTGGACAAAGGTACAGTCATCTTGTTGGCTAACTCGTCGTCCGGAGGTTCAAGCTGCGTACGGGGGCTCGACGATCGTGTGGACTTTCTTGAAACATGCACTACATTGCCATCTAGTAACTGGCTGGTTGCCAAAAGCGATCAGCCGATCCTCTCGGAAGTGAGCGCTGGGTGGCGTGGTCTTGGGAATCCAAGCAACCTTCCCGCTACCGAAATGTCTTGAAAGGGAAGCTTTGATGACTGTGTCTGGTTCACGGCGTAGGCCGCTTGTTCTCCGGCTCTCGCTAACTGCAGCTATTGCCGTAACGGTGGCCGGTAGTAGCGTTGCTTTTGCTTCACCAGCTGTGTCCGCGCCGATGCCGGTGCGAACCGCGGCTGCTCCGGCGTTCACCGCCGGGTTGTGTGAGGGCACCGAGTACACGCCCTCAGAGCAGATGCTCGACATCTCCGGCATTCGGCTGGATCACTTCAACGACGGCAACATCGTGCCGATGTACGGCACCACCGATCGGGGTACATCGGCCGCGGTGGATGCTCCGGTCTGCGGTGTCCGCGACGTCGACGGAATTGCGAAGTCGGAATGGATGTACTGCACGGACTTCGATCTCGATCCATGTGCCGGCGTCGACGAAAACGGTTTGCCCGTGGACAAGCACAACGACGAGATGGGTGCGACGGTTCCGTCATCGGGCAATCCCGATCTGTCAGCCGACGATCTCGCTGTCATCAGTTGGTTGCTGCAGAATCCCGCCAAGCTCGACGGCGTCGTTTCGGGAAATGGCAGTGAGGATGCGCGTTCGGCGCGGCAGACGCTGGTGTGGTGCGTTTCGGACTACGACAATCCGCTGATGGCCGATTTCAAAAGCCTGTGCGACAGGAACATCGGCGACGACGAGCGAGCTCGCATCGTCGAGATCATGAACGTCACGCAGACGCTCGACCTCGTTCGCAAGACGCCCGCGACGGGAACTTTGAAGGCAGGCGAGACTGCCGTATTCACCCTGAACACGAATATGTACCGGAAGCCGATCAATGTTCAGTCCTCGGCGGGCACCGAACTCACCGTCTGTGGCGACAACGCCAAGGCAACGTTGAGTGCAAACCAATTGACGGTCGACGGCCGCGGCGACGCACCGACTGCCGTGGATCTATGCCTCACCGCTGCGGACGGCGGTGACTACTCCGTGACCGCAAGCGTCATTCCGGATTCGGTCGAGAACCTGCACTGGAACACGGCAGGCGCACAGTGCCAGGTCTTCGCGTCGTTCGACACCGTTCGGCCGGCGTTGATGAATGCGTCTGCCAGCGTCGGATATGCAGCAGCGCCCACGACGACACCCGCAACGACGACACCGGCAACAACGACACCGGCAACCACGACGCCTGCAACTCCGGTCGTTCCGATTGTGCCCATCGTGCCGATTGTTCCGATCGTGCCCATCGTTCCGATTGTGCCGGTCGTGCCCGTAGTTCCGGGTGCGCCTGTTCCGTCGCAGCCGGTTGCAACTCCCGCTGCTCCGGCGCCGTCGGCTCCGAAGCAGGCCACCGGACCTCGCCCGGTTGCCATCGACGGTGGTGCCGCTGAACAGAATTCAGGCCGCAACGTCGCCGTCGCAGTGACGGGCCTCGGGCTTGTCGGTATGGCTGCTGCCGGAGCAGTTGCTCTCCGCCGCAAGCGTTCCTGACGCCAGGCAGATGTAGTAGACGTCGGCACCGGTCACGATTCGTGTGATCGGTGCCGACACAGATCAGACGCAGGGGGCGTCAATTCGCAAGAGGCGCCGGGGGTGCCTCATCCCGCAGGAGACAGTTCGATGACCATGTACGAGTCGGATCCCAATCCATCCAATCCATACGACGATCCCAACCACGATCAGCCCGCGAACATCGGCAAGGGGCGTCGTGTCGCGTTCATCCTGGCTCTCATCGCGGTGGTGGTCGCCGGCGCTTCCATGGCCTTCGTCGGCCTGCGATCCTCCGATGACGATGCTGCGATCCCGCCGAGTCCGGGAGTTGTCATGTCGCACTCCACGAATCCGGTGGCGCCTTCGGATGAGTTGATGACTCCCAACACCCTTTCGCTCGACCCGGTCGGTGTTCAGGCGCCGATCGTGGACGCCACCGTGCCGGAAGGAGTTCTCACTCCGCCGGAGAACGTCAAGAACGTCGGAATCTGGCTCGACGGCGCCTCGCTCGACTCGGTCACCGGCACGACTTTGATTGCCGGACATGTCAATTTGACCGGCCAGGGTAACGGTGCACTGTTCGACCTGGGCACGATCGAACCGGGTGAAGTGATCCGTACATCCGACGCGACGGGCAAGAGCACGTCGTGGAAGGTGACTGCGGTGACGACGCGTCCGAAGGCCGATGGCGTGGAGGAAAGCGTGCTGGCCGGCCCGGAGGGCCCTCGCAAGTTGGCAGTCGTAACCTGCGGCGGCGAACTGCAATTCGAGGACGGCGTGGGTAACTACGCCGACAATGTCTACCTGTACGCGGATCTGATGGTCTGAGACACAGAAACAATCCAGTCGGTCCCCGATCCCTCTTCGTAGAGATCGGGGATCGCCTGTTGGATAGTGTCGCAGGTATGGATCTTCACCTGTCTGGAAAGCGTGCGATCGTTGCCGGTGGTAGCAAGGGGATCGGTCTGGCAATCGCCAGAGGTCTGGCCGCTGAAGGGGTCGACATCGCGATACTCGCGCGCACTGAGCAAACGGTCGTGGATGTTGCCCGAGATTTGGCTTCGGAGTTCGGAATTCGTGCGACCGGAGTCGTGACGGACACACGAGACGACGACGCAGTTCAAGCGTCGGTGCGGCAAGTAGTAAAGGAGTTCGGCGGCGTCGACATTCTGGTCAACTCCGCAGCGACTCCGTTCAGCGCCGGAAAGCCGACGGATTTCGAGGCGACCACAGACGACGTCGTGCGCGACGAAGTCGAAGTGAAAGTGCTCGGCTACCTGCGCACTGCGCGTGCTGTAGCGCCGTATCTGATCGACCAGGGTTGGGGTCGGATCATCAACATCAGCGGTTTGGGTGCCAGACAGGCAACCTCGATCGCCCACACGATCCGCAACGTCAGTGTGTCTGCGCTGACCAAAAATCTTGCAGACGAGCTGGGCCCCAAGGGAATCAACGTCACAGTCGTCCATCCGGGCGTGACGCGGACCGAGAGGTTGACCGCGCGGATTGCGCGCGAGTCGGAAGAATCCGGCCGCTCGCAGGCAGAGGTGGAGCGGGGTATTGCGACGAACTCGATACACCGGATCATCGACGCCGAAGAGGTGGCTGACGTCGTGACCTTCCTGGCATCGCCGCGAAGCATCGCTATCACCGGTGACGCAGTGGCCGTGGGAGGAGGAGTGCCGGGGCCGGTTTATTACTGATAACTCACGTACTGCTACCTGCTCGCGGTGGTGACGATCGTGTGAACGCGTCCGCCGCCGAGTCTCTTGCTTTCGTACATCGCCGAATCGGCGACTTTCTGCATGTCGGTGAACGCTGTTGCACGCTCTTCTCCGGCGACGAATTTGTGGGTACGCACGGCGATTCCGATGCTCGATGTCGACGGTATCTCGTCGGTATTCGAGTGCATTGCCGGTCCGATCGAGTCGAGCATCGGGCCGATGGCCGGCACGGAAAGTCTTTGAGCGAGGATGAATTCGTCGCCGCCGACCCGCGCGACAACAGCATCGGCATGTGCCCAGGCGGACAACCGCTGTGAAACCCGGAGAATTATGCGGTCGCCCACGTCGTGACCGTGGACGTCATTGATCGTCTTGAACCGGTCGATGTCTATCGCGATCACGAGTAGTGCCGCCGATTCCTGACGCTGGAACTCCGCGAGTACCTTCTCGACGTGGCGGTCGAGGCCACGACGGTTCAGGAGCCCGGTGAGGGGATCGAGGTCGGAGCTGGACGCGTCCATGCTGAGCATCGTCAGCACGATCTGCGAGATGAATGCACAGACCACGAGTGCGGTGACGACAACCAGCACTTTCGAAACTCCGAGCGCAGGATCTCGCTCCGGCCCGAAGAGGATCGGCTGCGCAGCCACCACGATCATCACAACCGAGAAGGTCAGGTGTGCGATCTGCAACTTCGGATTGTGAAAATAGGCGATGTAGATACCGATCAGCGCGTAGATGACACAGGTCAGTAATCGCGCAAGCTGCGAGGAATCTCCAAGTACGGAAATCGTGACTGCGATGTCGCAGAAGACTACGAAACCGAACGAGCGGCGCTTTGTCGGGCCGAAGACCCACCATGAGACTCCGACCATGAAGCACGAGATCACGACAACAGTGTTGAAGAACAGCGCAATCGTGCTTGTCGGACCGGCCGGACTGAATCTGTTGAGTAGTGCGCACACGCCCAGTCCGATGACAATGATGCCAAGTAATAGCCGGGTGGCGGTCGTGAGGCCGTTGTCGCGGAGATAGCGAGTGAATCGGTCGTATTGATCGGGGAGGGCCAGCCACTCGCGGGTCAGGGTCCTCATGGACTTCATCTGCGACGTCATGAGTGCATCAGTCTGCGATGGCGGGAGCGTGCGCCGTTCATCGTGAACTGACTCCTCTTCTGTCTGGCACCTTGCAATGCTAGCTGGATCGATGCCGTGTTGGACCGAGATGTTCGGATCGGCGACCCGAATGTCTGGGTTCCGCCAGCGTGGAGTATAAATACATCTTGTGTCTATGTTGTATTCCGCTTCGGAAACCGTCTTCCGCGAAGTCAAGGAGCTGATCCTTTCCGGCGAACTCGCCGGCGGGGAGCTGATCAGCGAGGGTGACATCGCCGCTCGGACCAATGTGAGCCGAACGCCGGTGCGTGAGGCGTTTCTGCGTCTCGAGTCGGAAGGTTGGATGCGCCTCTACCCGAAGAAGGGGGCGCTGATCGTCCCGGTCGCGGATGGGGAAGCGGAACACGTAGTCAGTGCCAGACAACTCGTCGAGACTCAGAGCGTTCGAGTGGTGTCGGTCCGACCGCACGCACGTGAAGCGCTGGTCGCAGCGTTGCGCGCGAATCTGATCGAGCAACGTGAGATTGCTGATCGCGGGGACGTTGCCGCGTTCAGCGCGACCGATGCCGACTTTCACAAGATGATCGTTGCCGCCGGTGGGAACCCTTTGCTCGACTCGTTCTACGCGAGTCTGCGCGACAGGCAACGACGGATGACAGCGCGGTCGATCTCACGCGACCCCGGCCAACTATCTCGCATCCTTGCCGACCACACCGCGCTTACCGACCTCGTAGAAACAGGCGATGCAGACGGATACAACACTGCCGTCCTCACACACATGCGCCAGGTGCACGGCCTCGGCTTCGAAGGAACTCTGTGATGAGCACCCAAACGATAGACGCTGGGACCGCAGCCGAACGTCGTCCAGGCAGTGAACGTGGCACCGGCGGAAAATGGCTGTGGCTGACCGTTGCCGCCAGCATGTTCGCCGCGGCCTGGGGCGGCAACGAATTCACGCCACTGCTGGTGATGTACCGACTCGATCACGGCTATTCGCCGGTGATGGTCGACTTCTTCCTCTTCGCCTACGTCGTCGGAATTGTGCCGGCCCTGCTGCTCGGCGGCCCGCTGTCCGATCGATTGGGTCGACGCCCGATCATGCTCCCCGCGCCGATAATCGCGATCGCCGGTTCGACGCTGCTCGCTTTCGGGGCCGACTCCGCTGCCGCTCTCATTCTGGGAAGAATCCTCTGCGGCATCGCCTTGGGGATCGGTATGGCCGTCGGCGGCTCCTGGGTCAAGGAGTTGTCCACGCAACCTTGGGATTCGACGGCGTCGGAAGGCGCGGGTGCCAGGCGAGCAGCGATGAGTCTGACTGCCGGCTTCGCCTTGGGAGCGGGTGCCGCGGGAATCTTGGCGCAGTGGGCGCCCCTGCCGAGTGTGTTGGCGTACGTGTTGCACATCGCGATCACCGTCCTCGCGGCCATGGCGCTGTGGCGTGCTCCCGAAACACGACCGGCACAGGCGAAATCCGACCGACGCAGGTTGATCGACGACCTCAAGATCCCCTCGGCAGGGCATCGTAGATTCCTCTACGTCGTTGTTCCGTTGGCGCCGTGGGTGTTCGGTGCTGCCAGTGTCGCGTATGCAGTTATTCCGGCGCTCATGACCGGGCACAGTGGCGATGCGCCCGTGGCCTTTTCAGCTCTGCTGTGCATGGTCGCGCTGACATGCGGCTTCGCGATTCAGTCGTTGGGGCGCAAGATCGATACCGACCGCAGCGCGCGCGGCGCCGTTGTGGCTCTGGTGTTTCTGGTGGTTGGTATGGCCGGCGCTGCTCTGGTTGCGTCGACGCTGACCGTGGCGATCGCGATCGTGGCTGCAGCGATCCTCGGTTGCGGGTACGGCATGGCATTGGTTTCCGGGTTGCTGGAGATCCAGCGAATCGCGGGGCCGGACGATCTGGCAGGACTGACCGCGGTGTTCTACTCGATCACCTACATCGGTTTTGCTGTGCCTGCGTTGCTGGCGATGCTGTCGGAAAGCATTCCGGCGCTGAGCTACACGGTGACTCTTCTGTTCGGATCAGCCGCCGCCGCTGCCTGCTTGATTCTGATTCTCTTCAAGTCGCGTTCACATCTTCCGAGCGCGTGATGCCGTCCGATCCGCCGACCCCTGCGAGAGTCGGCGGACCGGGGCGAAATCACGCGTCTACAGTTGCGGAACCGTTTTCCGAATTGTGGACCGAATTGTGTACCGAACCAACCGGAACCGATGCGGTCTTGTTCAGGCCGTTGAGCAATCCGGTGATATCGACGCCTGAGCTTTCGAGAGTTTCGATGACGCCGGCGATCACCTGGGGGCTGATGCCCAGGATCGAGCCGATCGAACCCTGGGCCCCGTCACTGCCGCCGACGATGGAGATGCGGTCGATGTCGCCGACCGGCTTCGCCGCCGCTGCGGTGGCGTCGACCAATGCTGCCAGAACATCAGGCAGAGTGAGCAACTGCGCGGCCTGCGGGGTGTAGGAATTGAGCGCCTCGGCGATCTGACGCTTACCGGCAGCTTCGGCTTCGAGCTTGGCGCGCAAACCATCCGCCTCGGCTTGTTGCTCGGCACGGACGGCGTCGGCCGCTACCTTGCGGCCGTCTGCTTCGGCTTCCAGACGTGCTCGAAGGCCGTCGGCATCAGCCTGCTGCTCAGAGCGAACAGCGTCGGCGACGAGCTTTCGTGCATCGGCCTGAGCGCCGCCGGCCTGCCTTGCTGACTCGGCCTGTGCCTGGGCGCGGAGGATCGCGGCCTGTCGCTCACCCTCTGCGCGTGCGATGGAGGCTTGGCGTTCGGCCTCGGCCGGTGCAATGACATCTGCCTGCAATGCCGCTTCCGATTGCTGGGCGCGACGACGCTCGACCTCGGTGCGAGCTTCGACGCGGGCCGCCTCGGCCTGCTCACGTGCGATGCCGACGGCCTTCTCGGCTGTTGCCTGCGCGAGGGGCCCGGCCTGGTCGGCCTCGGCGTTCTCGGCTTCGGTCTGTGCTCGCAGGCGAGCGAGTTCGACGTCGCGTTTCTGATTTGCACTCGCGATCGCGGTGTCGGCTTCGGCCTGCGCGACGGAACCTGCCTGTCGCGCCTTTGCTGACTGGATCTGCGAATCACGCTCTGCTTCAGCAGTTCCGATCGCGGCATCACGTTTGACCTCGGCGATGCGGCGCTGACCGAGCGATTCGAGATAGCCGTTGAAGTCGGAGATTCCCGCGATCTTGATGACATCGACTTCCATGCCGATGCGGGCGAGGTCGCCGCCTGCCTCCTCGACCACGCTGCGCGCAAGCGAATCGCGATTGGAGTTCAGATCCTCGACCGTCATGGTCGCGGTGATTCCGCGCAGGCTGCCCGCGAGGATTTCGTTGATCTGCTGCTGGAGTTCGTCCAGATCGGAAGTCAGGAATCGTTGCACCGCTGTCTGAACCGCTTCGTCGGCGGAACCGATTCGCACCAGGCCGACTGCCTCGACGTTGACCGGAACACCGTCGTTGGAGAGCGCATTCTTGAGATTGATGCTGACGTTGAACGGCTCGAGCGACATGATGTCGACGCGTTCGATTCCGGGAATCTTGAATCGGGCACCGCCGCGGACGACTTTCGGCTTGCCTCGTCCGGTGAAGACCGCCACTTCGTTCGGCGGGACCTTGACGTAGTTCTTCACGTAGATCGCGGGGAGAACAATGAAGATGATTACTGCGACTACAACCGCAATGATGATGATTGGCAGCATGTATCGAGTCCTTAGATCGCGTCGTCAACCGTGACGACGTGAAGGTATTGATCGTCTACATCGGCGATGTAGACGGTGGTGCCGGTGGTGAGAACCATCGGCTGTGCACTGACGGCCTTGGCCTGCACGCGATTGCCTTCGGCGTCGACGAACGAGACTTCTCCCCAACCTTCGGCTGCGATGGTGAGGGTGACCGTGCCCAACAGTCCGTGGTATGAAGCCCGCCCGATGTGCGAATTATCTTGTTGCTTAAGGAGATAGGGGAGAAGGAGGCCGCGCGTGACGACAACGAGAACGGCGGCGAGTGCGAGTGCTGCAATAACCGCTACCAACGTCGGAGCGTCCGCGAGAGTGGCAGCTACGCCGCCGGCGCCGAAGCCGAAAAGTGCTGTGGCCAAAGTTGTCAGGCT
>NZ_LEKE01000061.1:0-136250 GCF_001029585.1 Rhodococcus sp. ARP2
GGATCACCCTTGCACAAGGCAGTAATTGTGGGGTGGCAACGAATGGAATTGTTGCCACTGGTTTACGTCGAGGCCGTCGTGCGTTGAACCGAGAATTGGTCACTTTCAGCGCCGGCTATCTCTCTGATGCCGGAGGGTATGGTCGGATTGTGAACCAGGATCTGATCATTCGCCGCTACCTACCCTCGGATGAGGATGTGGTCGTCGACCTGTGGTCGCGCGCTGCCCGTGAAGCCCATCCATTCCTTGCAGGCGAGGGGACCGGTGAGCGGGAGCAGAAGATGCGAGAGGTCTATCTGATTCAGGCCGACAATTGGGTGGCTGAGCATAACTCCGAAGTTGTTGGCCTGTTGGGAATGATCGGCTCCGAGATCGGGGGGCTATTCGTCGCGCCGGCGTCGCAAGGGTTGGGTGTCGGTCGGGCGTTGGTCGAACACGCCACAACCATGCACGGCGAGGTGACACTCGAGGTTTACACACTCAACGATCGCGCACGCAGGTTCTATGCGCTGATGGAGTTCGAAGAAGAGGGGCGTCGACTCGACGTCGAGACAAACCATGAATTGATCACCCTGCGTCGTACGGCGCGAGACTCCTCCGTCACTCGGCCATGAGGGATACGGATGAGCCCAGAACGGGCCTGACATTGTGCACAGATCTGACGGCTACCGATTGGCTGGTCGATCAGGATTTGCCTTGGTATCAGTTGGCTGGGCGCGGCCCGATCGGATTTCCGAAGTATGCGCGCCTGCGGTTCATCCCAGATCCGAGCTTTCCCGGTCAGAAATCCAATGATGTCGATTTCGATCAAACCGGGCCGGAAGAGAAAGTGCTGATCGGCTTCGCCCTGGATGTGTTGTCCACTTACACAACCACACCCGACGAGTGCTATTTCTGCATGTGGACCGGGTGGGGGTCGGCAGTCGGTGATGACGTTCCGCGGTTCGAGATCCCCAATCGTGACTACTGGCTCTTCCGTGGAACGCTTGCCGACTACGCCGATTGGAGCGTGGAGAACTCAGCTCGTTGGCCGTGGGGTTCTTCCCCTGATCCGGCCTTCATCTGGCCGGCGGATCATGCATGGTGCATAACCAATGATGTCGACCCACATTTCGCGATCATCGCCGCCCCTGAGGAAGCGATCATTCGAATTGTGGCCGATTCGCGGATCGATGCCGTCCTCGACGACCCGGATATCGTTCCGCCGTATTGGCACTGACGACCGATCACGGCCAAGTCTCGAGTTCGACTACCAGCGTGTTCCAGCGGACGCCGAAATTTGTGGGGACCTGACCCGTCTCGCAGTACACCGTCGGCCCGTCGAAGACGACGTTGAAGAGACCGGAATGAATTGTCGTCAAGAGTGTTTCGTGTCGCACGAGGTGGCCGGGCCGCGCTTTCACCCGTACGCGCCCGGTGGGCTGAGTGCGGTATTGCGTCCAGAGGTAGCGATCCCACACCAGGCAACCTCTCAACCGCACCTCGCCGACGCTTCCGACATCGTCGCCGATCAGTGTCGTAAATCCGTGTCCGAGATGGGCTATGTGCTCAGTGCGGCCGTCGATTGTCACGGTCGCGATGCGTGCATCGATTTCGCAGCACACCTCGGCAGGAAGGTCCAACATTTCGGGACTGGCCCAGTAGGTCGTCGGTTCGCAAGTATCGCCAGGCATGGGGGTGTCGCGCCACGGTTCGAGATCCTCGAGCATCCAGAGTTGCGCCACCGTTCGAGTATCCCAACGCGTCTACGCTTGGGCTTGCTGGTCTGCCTGCAGGTGCTTGACCGGGCATCCCGTGGGGAAGGTGCCGAGGTCTTCGACCTTGTAACCGTTCGGGTAGCTGCGGATGTTGGGTAGCTCGCGGGCGAATTTCCGCTTCGTACGCACCGGGAAGAAGCGCAGCAGACGCGCACGGACCTTCAGCGCACCGCGCGAGACGACGCGCATCGCGGTGCTCGGGTGCTTGTAGTGGAAGGCGTCGAGTAGGTGATCGTCCATGAGGGCGAAGGCGAATCCCTTGACCAGAGCCTTCGGCGCCAGGTTGTTGGGCGGGAAGGTGCACATCAGGTCGAGGGTGGAATCGGCGACCGCCCGAGCGCCGGGGTCGAATGAAAAGTGTTCGCGCTCATAGTCGTCGAGAAGTCTGACGAACCCCTCGTAGGTGTCAGGAGTGTCCTTGATGTTCATGTACCGACCCAGGTGGCGGTAATAATTCGTCGACCCGACGATCTCGTTGTCGGTCATCTTCCGCCAGCCGTACTCGTCGAGCCATCTGACCGGCGTGACGACAAAGGTGGCCAGAACGTAGAGCATGTCGTCGTTGGAGATGTCGTAAGAACCGTGCATCTGATTCATTCGACGGACGCTCTTGCGGCCTTCGGTGCTGCTGAGGCCGTGCTCGAGGATGGCGTCGAGGATCAGGCTGGTGTCGTCGTAGCGCTTTTGAACCTTGTCGGTGAACTCGCCCGTCGAGAAGAGGAGCTTGCCGATCGAGGGAACCGCGTACGTGCGAAAGAGGGCGAAGCTGAGCGCCTGATTGATGTCCCAGGGAAACTCTTGCGCCGCGAGAATGCGCGACATCTCTTCGTAATCGGTTTCGGGATCGAGTCGATCCGTGCGACTGCGGAGGTCGTAGCGCTTCATCTGAACACTCCCTGGGACTGGTCTGCGCGCTGCAGAGGTAGGTGTGAGCTGCACCACCGACTGTAGTTCTGACAACACGCGTTGTCTAGGGGTGTGAATAGTCGACTTTCCATCGTTTCGGGCGTTGTACCAGGGGTATCCGGAGAGTGTTGTCGACCCGAGGAGCAGCTATGAGCGTCACACGCACGGCCGGGGTTTTTGCGGCCATCGGATTACCGATTGCCGCGAGCGTCATGTTCGCCGGAGTCGCCTCGGCTGATCCGCCCCACCCTTTCGGCGGCGCAGCCGTCACCATCGGGTGCCCGAATCAGGGGTCACTGGCCTCCTTGACCGGGCTCACCGGCCAGTCCGGACCAGAGTCCAATCCGCCCATCGCCAAGGGTGATATTCGCTTCGATTCGTTCCCGGCAGCCGCGCCCATTCCGGCGGCGGGTCAGGTGACCGTTGCGTGGGTCAACACCGACACGGGTAAGTCCGGAATCGTCGACCTGGTAGGGGCGTACCCGTATCTCTCTGCGACGGTGAATACCGGCGTCGGCAATGTCGTTGCGACGGCGTTCGGTTCGATCAATTGGGGCAGTAGTCCCATCTGCCAGTCGAATCCGACGATCGGCAGGTTCATAGCCTGATCTTCGGCCCCTGATCGTCACGGCCTGAACGGGCACAGGGTTGGCGGTATCGCGTGATTATCTGTCATCTCGGAGATACCGCCGTGTCCGTCCCATCCCATATTCTGAAACGTGTTAGTTGAAAGCATATTTCAGGGATGGAAAAGGTGGCGACGTGAACGGGTCGAGCGCGCGTCAGTTGATGAGCCAGATGCTCGTCGAGAAACGAAACAGTCTTGCGCCCGAAATGGTCGGCATGCGCTGCGAGGGTGCTCGCCGCATGCACGGCCTCAGTCGGCGTGATGTCGCGCAGATAGCCGACATCAGTTTCAATCACTATCAGCGGCTGGAACAGGGTACGTCCGTTGGTGTTTCGGCTCCGGTCATCGTACGTATCTGCGACGCCTTGTTGATGGAAGACGACGAGAAGGCGCGCATGCTGGCGTTGCACCAGGCATGGGCGCGCCCTCGTCGACCGCTGGCTGGATCCCGAGTTGCCGGACCTCAGGCCGCCGGTGAAATCTCCGGTAGGCAGCGGGCCAGTTCGGCCGGCGTGTAGAAGAAACTCCCGGCGCTCACCGGAGCGCACGGGGCAGCAAATGCTGTCTCGCGCTCGTTGTAGAGCATTCGGACCAGCCGATCACCGTCCGGTCCGGCGTAGACGTCCCACTGCACGTTGGCGGCCATCGGGCTGACATTCGCTCCGCGCCAGGGGTTGTTCGCATAGGTGTAGAGATCACCCTCGGCCTGCGAGACGGTGCTCCCCGGCAGTTTCAGGAGCGCAGCGAAGGGGATGATCGTTTCTGCGTGTGCAAACCGGAAGTCCGCTCCCGGTACGGCGGCGTCGCCGGTGTGTTCCTGCAAGCCGCGCAGGAACTCGTCGCGCAGGACGGTTGCCATCCGGTAGGTGACGTCTTCACCGGTGAAGCCAGGGCCCTTGGCGTAGAAGTCCTCGGCGTCGTTCGTGTACGCGAGCCACTGAGCGTCGTCGGAGTCGATGAACCGCTCGAAATTCCACTTGCCTTCTTCGGCCATGCCCGGAGTGATGATGTACGTGTTGTACAGCATGTACGCGGCGTCGACCTCGTTGTCGATCGTGCTGGAACCCTTGCCACGGTCGACGAGTGAGAACTCGCCCGCACTCAGCCGGTTCACGAAGTCCTCCGAGTAGAGCCTGAGCATCATGTGCCGCGAGACCTCGCGGGTGCGGGGAAGATCGGCGATCTGGTCGTCGACGGCTTTCAGTCGAGGATCCGACTCTTCGTAGTCCTTGTAGTCGGCGTTTTCATCCGAGTCGTGGAAGTAGAGAAGGTCGGCATCCGTGGTCACCGGCGCAACGTCACCGGCGACGGCCGGAAACGCACCGGTCAGGCCCTGAGCGAAGTTCTCGGCGCTGTCCACGGCACGGTCGACGCCCGACGAAGTCAAAGTGATGGTGCCCTGTTGCGCTGCGATGGCGTCGAACAATTGAGGGAGGCGCTCGGTGACGCGCGCTCCGAGCTGCCGATGTTCGGTGACCCCGAGTCCGCTGAGGTTGCCGTACCCCAGCTTCTTGTTGGCGTCCATGAGATCACGAAGCGCCGGGCCGAATTCCTTGCCGACGGGTGTCAATGCGTTCTCGGCTTCGGCGATTTCCCACAGCTGCAGGCTCAGGTCGTCGTACTTCAGGCTCGACAGTGCTCTGGAACCATGGCGCGCAACACTTTCCGTGTACACCGGGATGTATCCGGTCGGCGGCGCCTGATAGTCGGCGATGCGCTGGCCGGGAGTGTAGGGCGTCTTGGAGGTGAAACCGCCGTTGCTGACGGTCGGTGTCTCTGTCGAACCGGAACTCGAACCGGCGTCGAGCGAACCGAACGGTGACGCCGTGGCGATGGACTGGACGCTGCTGGTGACAAGCACGAGTCCGACAGCGCCGGCAGCGGCCAGCACGCCGAAGCGTGAGCTTCGCATGGTGAGTTGATCCTCTCCGTCGGTGCCGGGGTGACACGACGGAAGGAAAGTTAGAACAGCTAAGCGTCCGAATTGCACCTATTTGCCCATGTGCAGATGGACGCGGGGTTACAAGTTTCGGATCCGCCGAGCTCAGGAGGGTTTGGCGGCAATCCCGATCGACACGGAGAGCGACAACGCGATGAGGGTCATGGCCAGCCACTGGTAGCTCTTGGGCGTGGGCTGCTTCTTACGTCCGAACTTGCTCACTGATGTCTCCCGTTTGTCCGTGGGTACTCAGCACATATTACTGTTCCATTACCCCGATGGCGCGGTCGACGGGAAAAAGTGTGCGATCAGACAGGATCGGTCAAGTTGCAACAGTGACGCTACGGAGGAGCAGTGCGGTTGCGGCAACGATGATCACGTATGTCGTGACCCGATTCGAGGTGAGCAGAGAGATTCTGCGGGCGACCAATGTCCCGAGGGCGTGACCGCACAGCAACAGTGGGGACAGTGCGAGGGCTGTCAGCAGTTCGGCGCGAGTGATGCCCACCTGAAACTGCAATGCAGCCAGTGTGGCCGCGGCCATGAGGAGAAAGATCGTCGAGAGCGTCGACCGTAGTTCGGCAGCGTTCGGCGTCCGATATGTCAGTGAAAGTGGCGGGCCGGGCATGGCAGCCAGTGCGCCCATGAAGCCTGCCGCGATGCCGGCGCCGGCGAGTGCATGGCTGGTGCCGCCGAAGGACTTGCCCGTGAGGAGGGCTGCTCCCGCGGCCAATGCGACGACGGCAACCAACACGTGCACGACGGTTACCTCGACGCGGCCGAGGAACCACAGACCCGCAGCAATTCCGGGAATCATTGTGGCACTGGCGATCAGTACCGCTTTCAGGTCGCAGTGCCGGCGTTCCCGGATTGCGACCAAGCCCATGATGGGTAGCGTGAGAAGTAGAAGTGGTGCCGGAACCAGCTGTGGCGCAATCAGAATCAGGGCAGGGCCGGCGACCAGACCGAAGCCCGATCCCGTTGCCGACTGAATTGCAGACGAGCCGACGAGTACGCAGGCGACCAGGATAAGAATCACATTCCCATTCTCTGGGCAGTCTGGCACTGCCGGAAGATCCAGATCGTGCAAGCATTGAGGGGGCCAGTACCAGGAGGAACCGCAGTTGAGATCACACGAGAATTTGGATGATTTTCTAGCGGGCCGGTCGGCGTATCTCGATGCAGACACCACGATGCCGATGTACCGCCGCGTGCGCGCGATGATCGAAGATCTCCTTGCCCGAGGAGTATTCGACGGCGGACGGCCTATGCCGTCGACGCGGTACCTCTCCCAGGAACTCGGGGTCTCACGTAACACCGTTGCTGCCGCATACGACGAGTTGATTGCGCTCGGTGTGATCGAGAGCAGGCCTCGCAGTGGGCTTTACGCGGCAACGCCGCTGACACGCGCCGCGGCCGAGTCCGTCTCGTCGGCCGAACCCGTCGATTGGTCCACGTTGCTCCGACCCCGTGAGAGCGTCGAATTCACTCGTACTCTCGGGCATCCCGACGCTTTCGACTACCCGTACCCGTTCATCAGCTCCCAGCCCGAATTGCGTTCCTTCCCCGTGCGCGGTTGGTTGCGCGCCGCGAGTGAGGCAATGACCGGGCCGCATCTGCGATACAGCGTCCGTGACGCCGTCGATCAAGATGATCCGTTGCTCGTCGAGGCGCTCCGCAAGGAGATCCTGCCGTCGCGAGGAATCGAAGCGAGTTCCGACGAGATTTTGGTGACCAGCGGCACCCAGCAAGGGCTTTCGCTGATCGCCGATGTTCTGCTCGGGTCGGGCAAGATAATGGGTTTTGAGAACCCCGGATACCTCGATGCGATGCACATCTTCAAGCGCTCCGGTGTGGAATTGTCCCCGGTCCCGGTGGACGGTAGGGGGGCGGTGTTCGATCGATCGACGGTGTTCGATGCCATGTACCTCACACCGAGCCACCACCACCCCACCAACGTCACGCTGAGTCTGCCGCGCCGGAAGCTACTTCTCGAATTGCTCGAAGAGAGAAACGGTTTCGTGATCGAGGACGACTACGACAGTGAATTCCGCTTTCGCGGTCGGCCGACCCCCTCGCTGAAATCGATCGGAGACAACCGTCGAGTCATCTACCTCGGATCCTTCTCGAAATTTCTCTCGGCGGGTCTTCGGATCGGTTACATCGTCGCCGATGCTCCAGTCATTGCCGCACTTCGGGCCGAGCGTCATCATCGAACCAAACACCTGCCCGGTCACATCCAGCGCTCGCTCGCGCTTTTCATCACCTCGGGGGACTACCACAAGGTTCTGCGCTCGCACCGTCGTCGACTCAAGCAGAATTGGGAGATCATCACCGAGTCGATCAACACGTACATGCCACGTGTGGAAGCATCATCGTTTCCTCCGGGCGGTGTCAGTGTCTGGTACACCGGCCCGGAGGATCTCGACGCTGCAGAGTTGACCGAAAGGGCAGCGAAGCAGGGGATTCTTGTTGCTGACGGATCGCGATACTTCTTTCCCGGCACCGGCTCGCACAATTGCTTGCGGCTGGGCTTCGGTTCGATAGCCCAGCAGTCGATCGAGCCCGGCATCGCCCTGCTCGGGGGTATTGCTCATCGAATGCTCGACGAGACTCGCCGAATCAGTGGGTGAGGCCCCTGGCTCGGTGTGCTCTGGCAACCCGGCCGACCGCGAGAGCCATCGCGGCGCGTCTGAGTGTGGATCCGGTAGTCGCAGCCTGATCGAGTACCGACGACCACGCTGCGGTCATTCGATCATCCAGTCCACGCTCGACGTCGGAGAGCGTCCACCAGTAACCTTGTTGTGCCTGAACCCATTCGAAATACGAGACCACAACTCCTCCGGCATTTGCGAGGATATCCGGCACCACAAGCACTCCGGATCGTTCGAGGATCCTGTCCGCCTCGGCCGTGGTCGGTCCGTTTGCGCCCTCCACGATGATGCGAGCACACACCCGAGATGCATTGTCGGCATTGACAACGCCCTCGACTGCCGCCGGCACCAACAGGTCGACATCCAGTTCGAGTACCGCCGCCGGATCAATCGGGAGTCCTCCACCGAACGCCGCAACTGTGCCACGTTCTTCGGAATGTGCCCGCAGACGCGACAAGTCGAGACCGTCGGCGTTGTGCACTGCGCCGAATCTGTCACTGACGGAGATGATTCGAACCCCCGCCTCGGCAAGGTAGTCTGCGGCATCCGCGCCGACTTTGCCGTATCCCTGAACGACTGCCGTCGCCGAGGACGGTGCAATGCCTTCTTTCGCCAAAGCCAACAGCGAGATGTGAGCGACGCCGCGAGAAGTGGACGTCCGTCGGCCGAGCGAGCCGCCGAGATCAAGGGGCTTGCCTGTCACAACGCCCGGGACACCACGACCCCGAGTTGCGGAATATGCGTCCATCATCCAGGCCATGGTCTGCTCGTCGGTGCCGACGTCCGGAGCGGGAATATCGTTGTCCGGCCCTATGACGGGTGAGATTCCCTGGGTGTACGTCCGGGTGAGACGTTCGAGTTCGGCGGGGGACAGTGTCCGGGGATCGACGTCGACTCCGCCTTTCGCCCCGCCGTAGGGGATGTCGAGAAGCGCACACTTCCATGTCATCCACATCGCCAGAGCACGGACTTCGTCCAGATTTACCTCGGAGCTGTATCGGATCCCACCCTTGGCCGGCCCGCGGGCGATGCTGTGCTGCACCCGGTATCCGGTGAAGACCTCCACGTCGCCGTTGTCGCGGACAAGAGGAACGCTGACGGTCGTTTCACGCCTGGCAGCGCCGAGGATGCGGTGCAAACCTTCGGGGTAGCCCAGGACTGCCACTGCCTCCGCGAGTTGAACACGCGCGTCGTCGAGCGCATTCGCCTGAACTGTCGGCACTGTCACCGGGGGCCGTCGTAGTAGGAATCGGCTACGTCCAGCGCAGTGTCGAGCATGGCAAGCGCAGCGTCGACTTGTGCGGGGGTCACGGTGCACGGCGGGACCACGTGGATGCGGTGGTAGTTGTTGAAGACCAGCAGCCCCGCCTCCCGCGCCGCTGTCATGGTCCGACCGATCGCAGCGTTGGTGCCGCCGTACGGGGACAGTGGTTCGCGTGTCTCACGGTTCGTGACGAGATCGAGTGCCCAGAAGACTCCGAGACCTCGGACGTCTCCGACGCTCGGGTGTTTGTCAGTGAGAGCAGCGAGCCCCGGACCGAGTGACGTGCGGCCGATGAACTCGGCATTCTCGACTATGCGTTCCTCGTGCATCGTCGTGATGGTGGCCACGGCGGCGGCGCAGGCGAGCGGGTGGCCGGAGTACGTCATGCCGCCGGGGTACGGACGCTCGGCAAACGAGTTGTAGATCTTCTCACCGACGATGACTCCACCGAGGGGCACGTAGCCGGAGTTCACTCCCTTGGCGAAGGTGATGAGATCGGGGACGACATCGTAGTGGTCGATTGCCAGCCAGGCTCCCGTGCGACCGAAGCCGGACATGACTTCGTCACAAATCATGACGATGCCGTATCGGTCGCAGATGTCCCGGACACCCTTCAGGTATCCGGGCGGTGGCGGCATGATGCCGGACGTGCCGGGAACCGATTCGACGATGATTGCTGCAAACGCTGACGGACCTTCGAATCGGATCAGAGTTTCGAGGTGCTCCAGTGCGCGCTCGGACTCCTGTTGCTCCGTCTCGGAACGAAACTCGGACCGATAGAGAAACGGTCCGTGAAAGTGGACAGCTCCTGAGTTGCCGTAGTCGTTCGGCCAGCGACGGTGATCGCCGGAGAGATTGATAGTCTCCGCCGTCGCACCGTGGTAGGAGCGGTACGCCGAGAGAATCTTGTATCGACCGGTGTGGAGGCGCGCCATGCGGATTGCGTGCTCGTTGGAATCCGCACCGCCACTGGTGAAGAAGACTCGATCCATCCCCTCGGGGGAGATCTCGGCGATCAGTCGCGCCGCTTCGGACCGAGCCTCGTTCGCGTGAGCAGGTGCGATGGTGCACAATTTCGCTGCCTGTTCCTGGACGGCGGCGACAACCTTCGGGTGCTGATGTCCTACGTTGGTGTAGACGAGTTGCGAGGAGAAGTCGAGATATTCCTTGCCTTCGCCATCCCAGAGGTAGCAACCTTCACTACGTTCGACAACCATGGGTTGCAACGACTTCTGAGCCGACCACGAGTGGAAGACATGCGCTCGATCCAGTTCGTAGGTCCGTTGTGACGTGCTGAGTGCGGGAGCTGCCATGGCAGAAACCTCCTGATCGAGGGTTGAACTTCTTCAGTCCACTCAATGATGGAGAACAGTGGTGGCCCGTCGCCAGATCCAGATCGGACGCGATCTGGAGGGGCCAGTTACACAGAGGAACCATCGCGTTAACACGAGTCGAGTACGTTACGACTGGCCCGAGAAAATGACCCTGCAGGTGGCACTGGAGCAGGTGCCAGATTATGAGCAGACTGGTGAGCAGTTCATTCGATGCCGATGGGAATCTCCCAGGGCATGAACAACATTCACCAGCAGGATTCTGCAGCATCATTCTCGAAGGAGTTCCCCACTATGTCCGTCATGAAGACTCCAGTAGCTGTGGTCACCGGGGCCAGCAGTGGCATCGGCGCGGCGACGGTTCGGCACCTCGTCAAGGAGGGATTCGATGTGGTGATGGGTGCGCGCAGGATGGATCGGCTAGAGGAGTTGGCGGCCGAAACGGGCGCTCGCGCTCTACCTCTCGACGTGACCGACGTCGCCTCGGTTGATGCTTTCTGCAACCTGATCGAGCGCTGTGACGTGTTGGTCAACAATGCCGGTGGCGCGCTCGGCGCAGACAGTATCGCCGATACCGACGAGGCGGACTGGACCGCGATGTTCGATGTGAATGTCCTGGGTGTCCTGCGCGTCACGCAACGGTTGCTGCCACGGTTACGTGAGAGCGGGAACGCCACCGTCGTGAGTATCGGATCGATCGCCGGCCGCGAGCCGTATCTGGGAGGGGGAGGGTACAACGCTGCGAAACATGCTGTGACAGCACTCACTCGGGTGTTGCGACTCGAACTTCTCGGAGAGCCGATCCGTGTCTGTCAGATCGATCCGGGCATGGTGGAGACGGAGTTCAGCATGGTGCGCTTCGGCGGTGACAAGGAGCGTGCCGCCGCCGTGTACGCCGGCGCCGATCCACTGACCGCCGACGATATCGCGGATTGCGTTGCTTGGGTCGTCACTCGCCCGAGTCGGGTCAACGTCGACTCGATGCTTGTACTGGCCCGCGATCAGACCTCGGCTCAGCGAGTACACAGGAGGACCGCATGACCACCACCAGTTCCCCGCCGACCGCGGTGGCGCCGTCGTTGGAGACCGGGAGGCCTGATCGAACACCCCTGCGCAGAAAAAGACACCTGTCGTCGAAGCGATTGCGGTCCATCGGCGTTCGTGTAGTTGCGTTGCTCGTCTTTCTGGTTCTGTGGTGGGGAATCACTGCTGCCGGTGTGATCGACGAATTGTTCCTCCCGTCACCGAAGTCGGTATGGGACGCGTTCGTCAGAGCCAACACGTGGCACCAGATTGCGCCCGGTGTGGATCGTGAAGTCCTCGGTGAGCAGAACTACTTCCTGTGGGAGCATCTGATCGCGAGCGGCCAACGGATCGCTGCCGGAGTCGGTGCGGCCGTGATTGTCGGCCCCCTCATCGGTTTCGCCATGGGGATGTCTGCGCCGATACGCACCTTCGTCGAGCCGTACTTGAACTTTCTTCGTGCATTGCCCCCACTCGGCTACATCGGATTGCTCATCGTTTGGTTCGGTATCGGTGACACTTCGAAGATCTGGCTCCTGTTCCTGGCTGCATTCCCTCCGATAGCCATCGCCACGTTGAACGGAGTCACCTCGGTCAAGGTCGACCAGATCAATGCGGCAAAAGCATTGGGTGCAAGCCGAACCCAGGTTCTGACCAACGTGGTCTTTCCATCGACGCTGCCGGAAGTGATCAACGGCATCCGTATTGCAGTCGGATTCGCGTGGACCACTGTGGTGGCAGCCGAACTCAACAACGGTATTCCGGGCATCGGCGGACTGGCCTATCTGGCCGGAACTCAGCTCGATACGCCGTTGACCATCGCCTGCATCATCGTCATCGGTTGTGCTGCGCTCGTTCTCGACTCTGTGATCAAAGCGATCGGAACAGTCGTGGCGCCATGGAAAGGTAAGGCATGAAAATCAATTCGAGAAAGCTTGTCATCGCCGTCATCGCGTCCGGAACTCTGGGCATGAGCCTGACTGCGTGCGTGGAGACGGGGCGCGGTGAGATGAGTCGATCGACGGGTGCCACGACCAGTTGCCCCGTGACAGTGAACGAGTCGATCACGACTACCGCGCGGATCGGCTACCAGGACATCCCGAACGGCGATCTGATCGTCAAGGATCAAGGTTTGCTGGAAGCCTGCATGCCCAATGCCGATATCACTTGGAGCAAGTTCAGTTCGGGGCAAGACGTCGTCCAAGCCTTCGGTTCTGGCAGCCTCGATCTCGGAACACTCGGTTCGAGTCCCGCTACCATGGCCTTGTCGTCGCCGCTGAACATTCCGATGCAAGTGATATGGATTCAGGATGTGATCGGGAAAGCGGAGTCTCTGGTGGTCAGGGATCCGTCGATCACCACGCTGGAAGGGTTGCGCGGCAAAAAGATCGCAACACCTTTCGGCAGCACCTCTCATTACAGTCTGCTGGCCGCGCTCGGCGCCGCGAACATGTCGGCTGACGTCACTTTGATGAGCCTGAAGCCGGATGCGATGCTCGGCGCTTGGCAGGGCGGCCAGATCGATGCGGCGTGGGTCTGGGACCCGACATTGTCGAAGTTGACAATAGACGGTCGCGTCATCCTGAGTAGTGGGGATGTGGCGAAACAGGGCGCACCCACCTTCGATCTTTCGGGAGCCACAACGGCTTTCACTACATCGAACCCCGAGTTCATGGAGATGTGGACGAAGTTGCAGGACTTTGCGGTCGGACGGATCAACGCCGATCCCACCGCAGCAGCCGTCTCGATGTCTGCACAGCTCGGCATCGCACCGGACGTGATCATTCCTCAGCTCGTGGGGTACACATATCTTTCGGCTGCAGAGCAGGCCGGCCCGGACTATCTCGGTGGGGCTTTTGCGCAGAGTTTGGCAGGAACAGCGGAGTTCCTTCTACAGCAGGGCAATATCGATGCGGTCAGCACGCCCGGCAAGTATGCAGACGGAATCTTCAACGATGCGGTCGCGAAGGTGGGACAGTCATGACAACGGAAGGTACGGACCTCAGTACTCGAGTAGTTCTCACAGAGGTGCGCAAGGAATACGTCACCTCCGACGAAACGGTCGTCGCCCTCTCGTCGACGAGTTTGACCTTCGAGCCCGAGGAATTCGTATGTGTCGTAGGTCCTTCCGGTTGCGGTAAGACTACGCTGCTCCAGATGCTGGCTGGGTTCCAGACGCCCACCGAGGGAACCATCATGGTGGGAAACACCCACATCAAAGGCCCGGACCCGGACCGTGGTGTGGTGTTTCAGCATTCGAATCTGTATCCATGGTTGTCGGTGCGGGGAAACGTCGAGTTCGGGCTCAAGATGAGGGGTGTTCCGCGCCGCGAACGCGCTGATGAAGCCGAACGTATGTTGGAGCTCGTCGGCCTGGAGCAGTACGGAAACCGAAAGCCGTACCAGCTGTCGGGTGGTCAGCAGCAGCGATGCCAGATTGCGCGCGTCCTGATCACCGACCCACGAATCATTCTGATGGACGAGCCTTTCGGCGCTCTCGACGCTATGACACGCGAGAGGCTGCAACTGGAACTGCTCGAGTTGTGGCGTGAGCGTCGCAAGACGGTCTTCTTTGTCACGCACAGTGTCGAGGAGGCGATTTTCCTCGGCACGCGGGTCATCGTGATGGGAGCGCGCCCTGGACGGGTGATCTACGACCGCAAGGTGTGGTTCAAGAAAGGCAGCCCTCGGTCGACCGACACCGAAATCCGCTCGACGCCGGAATTCGTCGCCATGCGAGACGAAGTAGCGGCCAAGATCTACGAAGCACAGGGATTGATCGGCGCCACGGTTGCGCTCCACTGAACGTGAGGATTTTGTAAATGAAAGATGTTCGGAAGAAACGATTTACCCGTACCGCCGGCTGCATCGTCGCCTTGGGTGCGATGGTCTCCATGGTGGCGTGCTCCAACGCGAACGCCGAGGGGTCTCTCTCGTTCGGAGAAGAGCCGCCTGCACCGCTGTCGCCGGGAACATTGGTCACGTCGCACGACTTGACGGAATCGGCCGCATTGCCAAGCGCAGCAAAGAACCAGCGCGTCACTTATATATCCCAAAGTGCCTCCGGCGAAGCCATTCTGGTATCGGGAGTGGTCGCCATCCCCAAGACGCCGGCTCCGGTTGGAGGCTGGCCGGTCGTCAGTTGGGCGCATGGAACCACCGGCGTAGCCGATGCGTGCGCACCTTCCGCTGATACGCCGAACGGACCGGTCCACGACTACCTCTCGGTGGTCGATCAGACCCTTGACCGGTGGGTCGAAAACGGTTACGTCGTGGTGCAGACGGACTACGAGGGCCTGGGCACACCCGGCGGTCATCCGTACATGAACGGAACCAGTGAAGCCAATGCCGTAACCGACATCGTTCGCGCTGCGCGTCAGATCGACGAGCACGTCGGCAAGGACTGGTTTGCCATGGGCCACAGCCAAGGCGGGCAAGCTGTGGTCTTCACCTCGGCTATCGGCAAGGACCGAGCACCTGAGCTGAACTTGAAGGGTGCGGTGTCGATCGCTCCAGGGAACGGAACCGCGCAGATTCCGGAACTGGTCGCGTCCGGTAATCAATCTATGGCAGGTGGAGTGCCATTCGTTCCGATCATTCTTCTCGGAGTCCAGGCAGTCGATCCGTCGGTCGTCCCCGAGCAACTTCTCTCGGATCAAGCGCAACCGCTGCTCGAGGCAGCGCGGACTGGTTGCCTGGCGGCGGTGAGAGCAGTGCCGCCGGTTCCCGTCGACCAGATCTTTCGTGAGGGCGCAGACCTGACAGCTCTAACGGCGAGCTTGAACGAACAGGAATTGACGACTGTTGCGCCAAAGGTGCCGACGCTGTTCGCGCAGGGGACGGCTGACGTTCTGGTGTCGGTGGCCAGTACCACCGGCGCGGTAGAGGATTTCTGCGCCAAAGGGTCGGCTGTCGAATTCAAGACCTATGAGGGCGCCGACCACCGTGGCGCAATCGCGGCTTCCTACGAAGACGCGAAGGACTTCACGAGCAGGATCCTCGCGGGTGGTCGCGTGACGCCAGGTACTTGCTGAACGACATGTCGGAGGGCGGGCGAGCCTGGAGGCCCGCCCGCCTTCGTCGTCAAGAGGTCGTGCGCAGCTCCCGTCGCAAGATCTTGCCCGTGACGGTCTTGGGCAGTTCCTCCACCAGCACCACGGAGCGTGGGTACTTGTACGCCGCCATCCGCTGCTTGCAGTGATCGATCAAGTCTTCCGGCGTCACCGAGGCCCCCGCGACGAGGCTGACAAACGCCTTCACCGTCTCACCGCGGTATTCGTCGGCGATCCCGACGACTGCCGCCTCACGGACTGCGGGGTGCTCGGCAAGAACGTCCTCGACCTCGCGTGGCCACACCTTGTAGCCGGACGCAATGATCATGTCCTTCTTACGGTCGACGACGTAGAACCAGCCGGCTTCGTCCATGAAACCGACGTCGCCGGTGTGGAACCACCCGTCGCGAATGGCCGACGCACTCTCCTCCGGCTTGTTCCAGTAGCCGCGCACCACCTGTGGACCACGGACGACCAATTCGCCGATCTCTCCGATCGGCAGGACCGCACCGCCCTCGTCTTCGATGCGGACCACGGTGTTGGGTACTGGAACGCCGACGGACAGTGCCCCGGACGTGGGGTCGACGGGCGTATCCGCCCCGACGGGAACGGCGTGAGTGGGCGACGTGGTCTCGGTCAGCCCGTAGATGTTGTGCAGCGCAGCACCGGTCATGGCGCGGACTGCCTCGGCGGCTGTCGGCGAGATGGGTGCGCCGCCGGAATACAGCAACCGCATGGAGGTGAAGTCTTCGGGCGCGCAACCCGGAGTGTTGAGCAGTGCGGTGAACGCAGTGATGGCGCCGACTGTGAATGTCGGGCGGTGCTCACGAATCGCGTCGAGCATCACCTCGGGCTGGAAGCGATAGGCCAGCACCAGCGGCATTCTCGCCAAGACGGACACCGCGATGTGACCGATCAACCCCGTGATGTGGAAGAGCGGTGCGACGCCGAGAACCGTGTCTTTCGGGGTGAGCCCCAGCCAGTCACGGTAGACCTGGGCGTTGAAGGTCATGTTCGCGTGAGAGGTCATCGCTCCCTTCGGCGGACCTGTGGTTCCCGACGTATAGGTCAGTACCGCAATGTCTTCCGGTGCAGCGTCGGTAGTGATCGGATCACCGAGACGATGCTGGTCGATCAGCGTCGCGAGATCGTCGGTACCGAGATCCTTCTTCACGATTCCGTCGAAAACCCGTGGATCGTTGCGGCTTTGGTACTCGAGTTCCGAGGTGGTGATGACTCGCCTGACCGGCGAGTCGGAGACGACGTTGCGGCCGACGGACTCGTAGAGCCCCTCGAGAGCGATCAGAACCGCTGCTCCGGAATCTTCGAGTTGGTATCCCAGTTCTCGTTCACGGCTCATGGGATTGATCGAGACTGCGACGCCGCCGGCTTTCCAGATTCCGGCGAGGGCGAGCACGAATTGCGGAACGTTCTGCAGGAAGAGTGCGACACGGTCTCCCTTCGTCAGACCACCTGCTCGTAGTGCGCGGGCCAGGGCGTCACTCTGCTGATCCAGTTCAGCGAAACTGAGTTGACCGTCGAAGTACTTCACAGCCGTGGCGTCCGGATCAGAGCGGACCGCCGCCGCCAACATTTCGAGCATTGTGGGCTGTTCGACGTCGATGTCGGGGGGAACGTCGTTGCGGTACAACGCCAACCAAGGGCGATCCTCGTATGTCATTTGATGGCAACCGGATTCACGGGAGAGCCGCTGGCCTTGGCAACCTTGAGCGGTGCGGCGACGTACAAGAACGTGTACTGGCCGTCGGACGCACAGTCCGCGGCCAGTTTCTCCAGATCGCAGATCTCGGTGAACACCACACCGAGATTGCGCATCAATGCGTTGTGGAGAACCAGTGCCACACCGTTTTCGGGGTCGGTGGTGACCTCGTTGGCAATGGTGTCGGTGACGAGGTTCGGAATCTCCATGTCCTGGAACCACTGGACGAGTTCGGGGCTGTAGATCAAGCCGGGCTCGCAGAAGCCCTCGTAGAAGGCCTCGCCCTGGTCGAAGAACAGCTTGAGGAAGTTGGTACGGATGACGAGAATGTCACGCTTCTCGATGGTGACGCCCTGCGCCTCGGCACAGGCCAAAAGATCTTGGTGCGTGAAGGTTTCGGCCTTGTCGAGGTTCTCCTTGCCGCGGAACTTCGCCATGTCGAGAAGTACTGCGCGTCCGACGACGCCGCGGTCGGCAATCGGTTCGACGCTGGCCTTCTCCAGGCCGCCGACAGTGGTATCAGCCGAGTATCCGTTCCACAGGGCGCCGTCGTACCAGACGTGGCCGAGTGCGTCGTACTGCGTCGAGCCCTGCAGGAACGCGTCGATCTTGTCGTCCGCGTAATGCAGGCCGCCGGGGAAGTTGGGGGCGTCGTCGCCGTCCCAGCTGCTCTCGTCGAAGATCTGTGTGCGCTCGGCGGGGCTCCGGCCCGGCCAGACCGGATCACCCTTGGGATCGCCGATAAGACGTTGGAGTGTGAACACGGAACCCTGCTTGATGGTTCCGACGCCACGAAGCACCTGTCCGGCGTCGAGGTAGTTCAGTGAACCGACCTCGTCGGACTCTCCCCACTTGCCCCAGTTGCTGGGTGCGTCGCGCAGGAGTTCTCCAAGATATGGCGCCTCGGTCATGGTGATTCGATCCTCTCGCTACCGACACCGAACGATCGCTCGGGCGGACCTGGGTCTTTGTGATCCACATCATGTTCAGGCCGATAACTAGTAGTCAACAGGTTCATAGATTTCCGTGGTCATCGCATTGTTGGAAATCCTATGTTCGGCAATACTGAACACTGTGACCGAATTTGAGAATGCTGTCCTGATCGGGGCGTCGATCCGGCAAGCGCGGCGTCACAGCGGGCTCTCGCTGCGTGAATTGGCCAGGCGTCTCGATGTCAGCCCGGCCACCCTCAGCGCTGTCGAGACCGGAAAGACCAGAGTCAGCGTCGACCGGTTGGCGGCAATCGGCGGGATTCTCGGAGTGCGTTTCGACGCTCTGCTCCCGGCTGCGATAGTGCGTCCGCCGGAACAGCCGCGGTGGGGAGGCGACGACGCCGACCCGGACGCACATTTTCGCCCGAACGAGTGGCGAAGGTTCGGTCCGAGTTCGTTCGATCCGGTGTTGGCGGCCGCGCTCGCGGAGATGGTGAAGACCGGATATCACGGCGCTGCGATGCGTGAGATCGCCAAACGTGCGCAGATGAGTGTTCCGGGTCTGTATCACCACTATTCCAGCAAGCAACAGATGTTGGCCGAAATTCTCGACCTCACCATGGCTGAACTGAACACGAGATCGTTGGCGGCTATCGAAGAGGGCGAAAGTCCCGACGAAAGATTGGCTTTCCTTGTCGAATGTGTGACCTTGTTCCATATCTATCGGCGTGATCAAGGATTTCTCGGCGCCAGTGAAATGCGCAGTCTCACAGCCGAAAACAGGTTGCGCATCACGGAATCACGCAACTACCAGCAATGGTTGATGACGAAGCAAGTGGACGACGGAATCGCCGCGGGGGTGTTCGAGACGGATCGGCCGCGACAGGCCGCGCGTGCGATTGTCGTGATGTGTGTCTCTGTCGCGCAATGGTATCGGCCGAGTGGGCCGCAAACGCCCGAGGAAATTGCACGTGACTACGTGCGTTTTGCGCTCGATCTGGTGCGCCTTCAGCGACCGTGACGGACGTCATCCGGTTCGGGTGATGCGCCTGCGGGCAAACGGGTCCATGCTTGGAAGGTATCCGTACCGCGACTCGAGTAAGGAACGAAACCCAATGTCTTCCAATCTGTCTCACAAGGCCTACATGATCGGTGCCGGCATCGGAAACCTCTCGGCTGCCGTCTATCTGATTCGAGACGGTGAGTGGAACGGTGAGGACATCACCATCATGGGCCTGGACATGCACGGAGCGAACGACGGCGAATCCGCTGCTACGTTTCAGCACCAGTACGGCCATCGCGAACTCGGTAACGACGCGGGTTTCATCAACCGCGGCGGCCGCATGCTCAACGAGGAAACCTACGAGAACCTCTGGGACGTATTGAGTGCGGTTCCGTCGCTGGACAACCCGGGAAAGTCGGTGACGGATGACATTCTCGACTTCGACCACGCGCACCCCACGCATGACGTCGCACGGTTGATCGACCGAGACGGTATTCGCAACAAGGGCGAGAACGATTACAAGCACATGCAATTCGACAACAAGGACCGGTACTTGTTGACGAAGCTGATGACGATGCCGGAGTCGGACGAGGCAAAACTCGACGACATCAGCATCGAGCAGTGGTTCGAGGACACTCCGCACTTCTTCACCACCAACTTCTGGTACATGTGGGAGACCACTTTCGCTTTCAAGCGGGTGAGTTCGGCGATGGAGCTTCGCCGGTACATGAACCGAATGATTCTCGAGTTCAGCCGCATTCAGACGCTTGCGGGTGTCACCAGGTCCCCGTACAACCAGTACGAGAGCATCATCTTGCCGATGCGGACCTTCCTCGAAGGTAAGGGCGTGAAGTTCGTCAACGAACTGAAGATCACGGAGTTCGTGTTCAAGGACACCCCGCTTCGAGACGAGATCATCGTGACGGGACTCGATTACGAGAACGTCCGCACCGGCGAGAAGGGCCGAATCGACGTGGCGGAAGGCGATTTCGTCTTCGACACCAACGGCAGCATCACCGACAGTTCGTCGATCGGCGATCTCGACACCCCGATCGTCGAAGACATGAGATACGCACCGAGTGCGCTGCTGTGGAAGCAGGCCACCGAGCATTTCTACGATCTCGGGAATCCCGACAAGTTCTTCGGGGACCGGGCGCAGAGTGAGTGGACCAGCTTCACCGTCACCACTTCGTCACACGAGCTCATCAACGAGATTTCCCGAATCACCAAGCAGCTCCCCGGAAATGCACTCAACACGTTCGTGGACTCGAACGTGCTTCTGTCGATCGTGGTTCACCATCAGCCGCACTACCACGCGCAGAAGGAGAACGAAGGAGTCTTCTGGGGTTACTGTCTGTTCCCGCGCAAGGACGGCGACTACGTGAAGAAGCCGTTCATCGAGATGACCGGGCGCGAAATGCTGGAAGAGACTCTCGGGCATCTCGAGGCGCTCGACGAGAGCGGTGCGCTCGCCGCGCGCCGACAAGAGATCACCGGCAGCGTCGTGAATTCGATTCCCAGCCACATGCCTTACGCCAGTGCGCTGTTCAATCGGCGAGCCGTTGGCGACCGGCCGTTGGTGGTGCCGAAGCACTCCAAGAACCTGGCGTTCATCAGTCAGTTCGCGGAGTTGCCGTTCGACATGGTGTTCACCGAGCAGTACTCGGTGCGCTGTGCTCAGGTGGCCGTCTACAAGTTCCTGGGGATTCCGGAAGACAAGCTCACCAAGATGCATCACTACGAGAAGGATCCGAAGGTCCTCGCCAAGGCCGCAGTGACGATGTTCCGCTGAGGGGTGCTCAGCGACCGTGCCGCTTCTCGTAGTCCTCGCGAGTGCGATCGGCACGGCGCTGGGCCTTCTCGTCGAGCAATTCGGGATCGAGTCCGTGGCTCAGCAGGCGGTGACGGCGGTAGATGGTCCCGAGTGCCACGACGAAGTACGCGAGCGGGATGAGCAGCAAAGCCATCATGGCCAAGGGAATCCAGATCGGTCCCGGAATCAACAGGAACAGCAGAAGAATCAGCGTCGCCGGCACGGTGAAACGAATGATGTAGCGAGCCTGCGCACCCGGTCCGACCAGATCGTTCCGCACCCAGTCCTGGTACCGGTCGGGGAGCGTCTTCCCCAGGAGGTATCCGCAGTACTGGGGAAAGTTCGGGCGAGTCTGTTCGGCCATGGCCTCCAGGATAGTGCCTGGTACTGCCGCTTACGCCGGTGCCTTGAACGTGCGTCGGTAGGCGCTCGGTGAAACGCCGAGCGCTTCGTTCATGTGTTGACGCATCGATGTCGCAGTCCCGAAGCCGGTTCGAGCTGCAATTGCATCGATCGACAGATCGGATTCCTCCAGCAATTCACGTGCCCGATCGACGCGTCTGCTGGTCAGCCAGCGGTTCGGTGTGGTTCCGACTTCGTCGCGGAATCGACGGCTGAAGGTGCGGACGCTCATGTTGGCACGCGTCGCCAGGTCTGCCAGCGTGATCGGATCGCCGAGATGTTCGAGGGCCCAGTGCCGAGCGTCGGCAGTCGATTCCGAAGGCTTGTCAGCCAGTGGGCGGCGGATGTACTGCGCTTGACCACCGTCGCGCCACGGCGGTACGACGCAACGCCTCGCGACGGTGTTCGCCACTTCCATGCCGTGGTCGCGTCTGACGATGTGCAGACAGAGATCGACGCCTGACGCCACGCCGGCCGAGGTCAGGATGTGGCCTTCGTCGACGAACAGCACGTCGGGATCCACGTTCACCTTGGGATAGACACGCTGGAAATGGTCGGTGTTGCGCCAATGCGTCGTAGCGCGGAGTCCGTCGAGCAAACCGGCCGCGGCGAGGATGTACGAACCGGTGCAGATCGAGACCAGCCGGGTCCCCTGGCGGATGCGTTCGAATGCTGCGGCCAATTCGGGGGAGAGATACCCCTCGTCGAAGGCCGGGCCCAATTCGTACGACGCGGGGATGACGACGGTGTCGGCGGTGGCGAGCAACTCGCTCCCATGGGGGACCGAGATGCTGAAGTCAGCGTCGGTCCGCACGGGATTGCCGTCGATTGTGCACGTCAGGATCTCGTACAGCGGCCGATCCTCGACGTCGAGGGCACGCCCGAAGATGCGCGCGGGGATCCCGAGTTCGAAGGGAATGACTCCGTTCAGAGCCAGTACGACGACGCGATGCGGACCAGACATGGCTCGATTCTTTCATATATTGGCAATCCGGCCACTGTTCTCGATCGAATCCGAACTGCAGAATTCTCTCTGTGACTTCTGAGACCGCTCTCCCGGAATCGGGCCCGCAGCAGGCGAGCCCCCCGCGCTTTCACCGCGCGTGGTCCGTCGCGATCGTGGCATTCCTGGCATTGGTCGGTGCGGCGAGCTTCCGCGCTGCCCCATCGGTGCTGATCGATCCGCTGCACGAGGATTTCGGTTGGTCCCGCGCCAGCATCTCGGCCGCCGTCTCGGTCAACCTGATCCTGTACGGGCTGACCTCGCCGTTCGCCGCTGCCCTGATGGAAAGGTTCGGTATCCGGGCGGTCGTCACTTCGGCGTTGGCGCTCATCTCGCTCGGCAGTGGTCTCACGATCTTCATGACCTCGAGTTGGCAGCTCATTCTGTTGTGGGGTGTCTTCGTCGGCCTCGGCACCGGTTCGATGGCGCTGGCGTTTGTCGCCACCGTCGTCGATCGCTGGTTCGTCGAGAAGCGTGGTCTCGTGACTGGCATCCTGACGGCCGGTGGTGCTGCCGGTCAGCTGGTGTTCCTGCCCGTCCTGGCGAAGCTCGCGGAAACGTACGACTGGAAGAGCGTCGCCTTCACAGTTTCGTTTGCCGCGCTGGCCGTCGTGCCGTTCGTCCTGCTGTTCCTGCGCAACTATCCGTCAGACGTGGGAACGACGCCGTACGGCGCGCCCGCCGATTACGCCCCACCCGCCAAGCCTGTCTACCAGCGCGGCGGCGCCGGAGGCCGGGCGATCTCGGTGCTGGTGATGGCGTCGAAGACCAAGGTGTTCTGGCTTCTCGCCGGTACCTTCGCGATCTGCGGCGCGAGCACCAACGGACTGATCGGAACGCACTTCGTCCCGGCGTCGCACGATCACGGAATGCCGATCACGATGGCCGCGTCCCTGTTGGCGTTGATCGGAATCCTCGACATGGTCGGCACCATTGCTTCGGGTTGGTTCACCGACCGGATGGACTCGCGAAAACTTCTCGGCATCTACTACCTCTTCCGCGGAATCTCGCTGCTCTTCCTGCCGCTGCTGCTCGCCAACACCGTGAATCCGCCGATGATCGCGTTTGTCATCTTCTACGGGCTCGATTGGGTGGCGACGGTTCCGCCGACGGTCGCGCTGTGCCGTCAGCACTTCGGCGCCGACGCTCCCATCGTGTTCGGTTGGGTGCTGGCATCTCATCAGATCGGTGCGGGTCTGGTGGCCTTTTTGGCCGGCCTCGTTCGTGATCAGATCGGCTCGTACGACGCTGCCTTCTTGGTGGCCGGCGCGCTCTGCGCGATCGCTGCAGTCATGTCGTTGTTGATCGCAAAACGTCCGAAAGAGGCAGTATTGGTTGACTCTGTCTGATTCGGCACTGTGATCGGTACCACCGACGGGGTAAGTTGTGTGTAACTCCAAGAACTACTCACCAGTAGGGGTACTGAAATGCCTGCTCCGTCCGCTGCGACCTTCTCGCGGCTCGCCGATCTGATCGCCATCGACAATGTTGCCGATCGCCCGACGAAGTCCATCACCGAGGTGTTCACCGGCAAGGAGCTGGCGACCATCCCCGTTGGCACCGCCGACGACGCACTTGCGGCCATCGCCCGTGCCCGCGTCGCCCAGAAGGAATGGGCCAAGCGCTCCGTCCTCGACCGCGCCGCCGTCTTCCACCGCTACCGCGACCTCATCCTCGAGAACCGCGACGCACTCATGGACATGGCTCAGGCCGAGACCGGAAAGTCGCGTACCGCAGCTCAGGAAGAAGTCCTCGACATCTCGATGACGTCGCGTCACTACGCACGTGTGGCGCCGAAGCTGCTGCGCCCGCGTCGCGTCTCCGGCATGCTTCCGGGTCTGACGAAGACCGTCGTCCGCTACCAGCCCAAGGGTGTCGTTGGCGTCATCTCGCCGTGGAACTACCCGATGACGCTGGCCGTGTCCGACGCCATCGCCGCGCTGCTCGCGGGCAACGCCGTTGTCCTCAAGCCGGACAGCCAGACGCCGTACTGCGCGCTCGCCTGCGTCGAACTGCTCTACAAGGCGGGGCTGCCCCGCGACCTCTTCGCCGTGGTTCCCGGACCGGGCTCCGTCGTGGGCACCGCGTTGGTCGAGAACACCGACTACCTCATGTTCACCGGTTCCACCGCGACCGGTCAGCTCCTCGCCGAGCAGGCCGGCCGTCGACTGATCGGCTTCTCCGCCGAACTCGGTGGCAAGAACCCGATGATCGTCGCGGCCGGCGCAGACCTGCGCGAGGTCACCGACGCCGCCGTGCGTGCGTGCTTCTCCAACTCCGGTCAGCTGTGCATCTCCATCGAGCGCATCTACGTCGAAGAGTCCATCGCACCCGAGTTCATCCGTATGTTCGGTGACCGCGTCAAGAAGATGAACCTCGCCGCTGGTTACGAATTCGGAATCGAGATGGGCAGCCTCGTCTCCGAGGCCCAGGTCAAGGCAATCTCCGCGCATGTCGACGACGCAGTGGTCAAGGGCGCCACCGTCATTGCCGGCGGCAAGGCCCGCCCGGACATCGGACCGCTGTTCTACGAGCCCACGCTGCTCACCGGGGTTCCCGAAGACGCCGAGTGCTACCGCGACGAGACCTTCGGGCCGCTCGTCTCGATCTACCCCGTCAAGGACGTCGAAGAGGCCATCGCTGCGGCCAACGACACCGAGTACGGCCTCAACGCCAGTGTGTGGGCGGGAAGCAAGGCTGCCGGCGAAGCCATCGCAGCGCGCATCCACGCCGGCACCGTCAACGTCGACGAGGGTTACGCACCCACCTGGGGCAGCACCGCAGCACCGATGGGCGGCATGGGTGTCTCGGGCGTCGGTCGTCGTCACGGGGCCGAGGGGCTGATCAAGTACACCGAGCCGCAGACCGTTGCCACCACCCGCGTCATGAATCTCGGTGGACCGCGCGGACTTCCGGCCAAGGTGTGGGCAAAGCTCATGCCTCACGCCATCAAGATCATGTCCTGGGTTCCGGGCCGGTAACGGGTGGAAACCGCCAGCGCGTACATCGAGGCAACTCCCGTATCGGTGTGGAAGGTTGTCAGCGACATCGAAGGTATGGGTCGCTTCAGCCCTGAAAACACCGGCGGAACATGGACTTCCGGAACCCCGGGCACCGTGGGTGCAAAGTTCAAGGGCACCAACAAGCACGGCCTGATTCGGTGGAGCACGCACTGCACGGTGGTCGACGTGGTCGACTGCCGGAAGTTCTCCTTCGAATCGGACGAGCCGAAGGCTCGGTGGACGTACGTGCTCGAGCCTTCGGGAACGGGCACTGTGCTTACCGAGACTCGTGAGATCTATGCGAAGCCTGCGCTTTACGTCCGCATGATGTCGGGTAGCGGCCTGCTCGGTCGGGGTCGAGATCAGCTGATGCAGACCGGAATGGAAACCACTCTGGCGCGCATCAAGGCGTTTCTGGAGAGCTAGAAACATATACAAGTGGGGCTGCACTCGATTCGAGTGCAGCCCCACTTGTGTTGCTGCGGATCAGTTTGCAGTGGTGACAAGCGCGGCGTCGACGAGCGCGGTGTAGACACGCTCCGGCTCTTCGGCGATGCGATTGAGTACGTACAGCCACCACTGTGTTCCGAAGATGACGTATTCGCGTGTGGTGAAGCCCGCGGCTCGGAGTGCGTCCAGTTGCTCGGTACCGAGACCGAGCAGCATCTCGAACTCGACGTGCTCGCCTCTGAGCTTCGAATCATGCTCGGCACGTAATGCTTCGAGGATGTCGCGGTCATGCGTCGCGATGGAAACCTGGTGACCCGATTCGACGATTCGGGCAGCGTAGTCGAGATACGCGCTGCGCAGTTCGGCACTACCGCGCGGGTAGGCGACGGATTCGGCTTCGAGGAAGGCGCCCTTCACGAGACGGATGCGGCCGGGTCGGTCCAGCAGAGCGGCGAGATCCTTTGCGGTCCGGTGCAGTCGGGCCTGAACAGTGATCCCCACGTGAGTGAAGCGCTCGGCCAGCCGCGCGTGCATGTCGAGGACCAGGTCGGTGCGATCGGACGCTTCGGCGGAGATGATCAGCTCGGCACCTGCGCGTTCCGTGGCCTCGGCCAGGCGCACGACATTGCGAAAGCACTGCTCCGGATCGATTACCAAGCCGATGTGCGAGAGGTCGAACGACACGGTGCTCTCGACACCCGACGTGCCGATTCGTTCCGCGAGTTCCACGAAAACATCGGTTTCGGCGTTCGCGAGCTCGGGATCCCGGACGCTTTCCCCGGTGTATTCGATGCTCGCCTTGTGTCCTCGCGCGAAGATCGAGGGGAGGCGGTCGAAAGCGTCGTCGATGGTTTCGCCGCCGATGTAGCGAGCGGCAACTTTCCGTGCGAGTGCTGCAGTCGCAGCGTCCGCCATGGTGCGTTCTTTCAGGGATTCGTCGAGTGCGAGGCGGCGTAGGACGTCTGCGGCCTGGGCTTGTAGATCCGTGTTCACGGCTTCAGCGTATCCGGACGAGGGTGCGGGAATTATTCTCCGGACCCTTGCGTTCGATCTATTGTCGATATATCGTCGATACGTCAAAGAAACACAGACAGTCCAGGAGGACAACATGTACGCCCCACACAACAACCCAGAAATGCAAGAACGTCGCGAGCATGGCCGCCGAGGCCCGCATCGTGGACACGGTTTCCGTCGAGGATTCGATGGAGAGCGCCCCGAGGGTCGCTTCGAAGACCGAGCAGAAGGACGCCCTGAAGGCCGACGCGGTCGCGAAGGTCAGCGCGGATTTGGTCGACCCGACCAGCGCGGACACGGTCGTCCCGACCAGCGTGGACACGGCCGCCCTCACTTCGGTGAAGCCGGCGCAGCGCTCCGTCCCGCGATGGGTCTACTCCGAGGTGCCGCTGTCGCGGTAGCCGCAGGTGGGACCGCTGAGCAGGTCGCCAAGGCAGAGGCAATTCTTGCCGAGGCACGCCGTGCACTGTTCGAGATGCTGGCGGAAAAGCCGGCTGACGTGCAGCAGGCTCACGCAGAATCTACCGACACACTGCCGGCAGAGTGATCACGGCGCTCAGGCGCCGACGGTGACTTCCTCGCTGTTCATGCCGGAAACGTGGCCGTCGGCGCCCTCTCGCCAGTACCCGACAACATTGTGCTTGTCGCGAGCAATTCCTCGAACTTCCCTCAGATGCTTACGAATACGACGGCTGGTTGCGCTTTCGCACGCCACCCACGCGTAGACGTCGGCCGATTCGGATTCGGGAAACTCGACCCTCTCCACAGCCTCGAACAGCGCGCTCGGCGCCTTTCCGAGACCACTCCCCACGAGCCACGTGTACGTGACGTCGCCGCGAGTGACAAATTCCTGTCGATCCTCTTCGGTTTCGACCTCGATGATCGCCTGTGCGACATCGCCCTCTCGAAGTTCTTCGACAATCCTGCCCAGTCCGGGGAGACCCGTGGCGTCTGCGACCAGCAGCTGCCAGCGAGGACCCGCCGGTGCTTGGTAGTGGGACCGCGAACTGTCCGACCAGAAGACGCCTAGTAGGTGACCTGGTTCGGCCCGCAGGGCCCAATCCGCTGCAATACCGCCAGGGTGCACGACGAAGTCGATGTCCAGACGTCGACCGCCGTCGTGCACCTTGCGCACGGTGTAGTGCCGCCACGGTGGCTCGGTTCCGAGATCGGCCTTGCCGTAGTCGGGATTGTTGAAGTAGTCGTAATCTGCTTCTGTTTCACCGGGTTTCGGGAACGCGATATCGATGCGCTCGTCGCCTTGTCCGCCGGTCGGCCAGTGCCAGTCACCTTCTGCCTCGATGCTGATTCGCCGCATGTGCGGGGTCAGGGACGTGACGGTGACAACGCGGGCGGGTTCGCAGAAAGACATCCCTCGACCCTATTGGTCCTGCGTGTCGAAGTGGAGACAGATGCTGTCGCAAGACGGACATCGAAAGCAGCTGAAAACGCCAGCGTATGCCCCGAGGCATGGTTCTTCCCCGGTGCATACGCTGGCATTTTCAGTTATGCCCGTTCAGGCGGCTGTCGGTGGGCTGTTTCCGCCGATCGGCTGCTGATACGGATCGATCGACATCGGCGGATAGAACACCGTCTTCCGATCGGGGCCGATCTCGACACGCCACTCGGTGTGGTGCAGTGTCCGGTGGTGATGACCGCACAACAGAATCAGATTGTCGAGATCCGTTGGGCCACCATCGTTCCAGTGAACAATATGATGAGCATCGCACCACCCCGACGGAGTCCCGCACCCTGGGAACGCGCACCCACCATCCCGAACTGCCAACGCCCGCCGCTGCGGCACCGTCGCCGTTCTCGCTTCCTTACCGCACTCGAGCGGAACACCATTCTCATCCAACAAAATCCGCGTGACCGTGCAGTCGCACGCCAGCATCCGCGCAGTATCGATACTGATCGGGCCCACCCAATCCGTCCACGCGAACCCCAGTTCCTCAGTGGACGGCAGGAGGTCTTTCAACGCTTGCAGGTCCGTCATGTCTTTTGCGGACGCGGTGACCGTGATGTGTGGTTTCACGCCGCCTTCGATCGGGCCCAACCCCGCTCGCTCGTACCGGCGTAGTAGTTCGCAAAACCCGTCCGCCCGCCGTAATGCCGGCGTGCGGGTGTCCTTGACGCCGTCCTTCTCCGGTGTCGGCGCCGACAGCCTCGACAACAAGGTGATCAGACGGGCCCCGTTCACAGCATCTAAATCGCCCTTCACAGTCACTCTGCCGTACAAGCCTTTCGAGGCGTAGAACTCGTTACGTTCGGAATCTTCCCCGACCGGGACGCCGTCCTCACGCTTGCCGTACTGCTTCTCGATCCGCCGAATCGCTGCCCGCACTGCATCACAATCGGCAATGTTCTTCGACGCCAACCCGAGCAGAATTCCGCGAGCCTTGTCCACATCTGCCAGGGTCATGTTCTTGGGCGGATGCTGACAAAACGACGCCACCTGACGGGCTTTCAACGCATCAACATCACCGCGGTGAAACGCATCCGCCACAACAGGTTCGAGCATCAACAACCGCGCCAACCCGACCAGCAGACTGCACTCACCGATCTCCAAATTCGTCGAACCATGCAACCACTGCGCGATCGCCCGAAAACCCTTCCCCCCGAGAACCTCACGGGAAAACATTTCCACGATCAACAACACCATCCGCGACTGCAACTCGTGCCGGGCGCGCACCAGATCGAGAACCTCACTCTTGAGGTCCTCACCATCCAGCTGCCACGCTTCCCGACTGTCCATGAAGCAATCATATTCGAACAGAGTTTCGAATACAAGAGAATTGCAAGCGAAAATTACTGCTGTCCAGCTACTTTCGACAATTCGGACAAACGTCAGATCGAACCCAGCTCCCGCGCACGAGCTACCGCCGACGTCCGCGACTTCACGCCCAACTTGCCGAAGATGTGGACCAGATGCGATTTGACCGTGGTCTCGCTCAGGAAAAGTTCTTTACCGATCTCTCGGTTGGATCGACCCGCCGCCACCAACTTCAGCACTTCGATTTCCCTTGGACTAAGGCTGGTTTCGGGTTTGCGTACCCGAGTCATGAGCTTCGACGCGATGGCAGGGGAGAGAACGCTGTCCCCGCTCGCAGCGGCGCGGACGGCCGACAGCAACTCGACCGGGGGTGTGTCCTTGAGCAGATAGCCGCTGGCTCCGGCTTCGACGGCGCTCAAGATATCCGCGTCCGTGTCGTAGTTGGTCACAACGAGTACGTGCGGCGGATTCGGCAGCGCGCATACCGCGCGGGTGGCGTCGACCCCCGTCTTGCCTGGCCCGAACCGCAGGTCCATGAGCACGAGGTCGACCGGCGTGGTGGCGCAGAAGGCTATGGCTTCCTCGGCGGTCCCTGCTTCGCCGACCACCTCGATGTCGGATTCGCTTTCGAGCAGCGCTCGCAGCCCGGCGCGCACGATCGCGTGATCGTCGGCGAGCAGCAGGCGGATCACTGTTCACCGACATCGAGGGGAAACGTCACCGCGACGGCCGTGTGTCCCGGCTCCGACTCGATTGAGAACGTTCCGCCCTGCAGTTCGACGCGTCGTCGAATTGCATTGAGGCCAAAAGATTCCGCCGGTCCACGTTCGAGAACTGCCACGTCGAAGCCGCGGCCGTTGTCGACCACGTCGAGGCTGACGGTGTTGTCGGAATACGTCAGTGTCACAGCCATTCTGGTTGCATCCGCGTGGCGGAGAACATTGGACACCGCACCCTGGGCGATGCGCACCAGTGTTGCTTCGAGGGGCATCGGCAGCCGTAGTGCCTCACCTTCGACCACGGATCGTGCTTCCAGTTCAGGACTGCTCGCGCGTTCACAGATTCGACGAAGCGCATCGGCGAGCGACTGACCGTCCAGGGCCGCCGGTGTCAATTCGGCGATGAGTTGGCGGGTTTCGGCAAGACTGTCCGCTGCAGTTTCCCGTGCGAGGCTGATCTGCCGGATGGCCGGGCTCTCCGGATCGGCGCGTTCGGCAGCGTGAAGGAGCATCTGGATGCTCGAAAGTCCTTGGGCCACGGTGTCGTGGATCTCGGCTGCGAGCCTTTCACGTTCGGCGAATTTTCCGGCATCGCGAGACGTCGACGCCAATTCTTCACGGGTGTTCATCAATTCGTCGATGAGACGTCCGCGCTCGGCTGCCTCGCGGTACAGCGCTTGATATCCGAGACCGATAGCAACGGCTACGGCGGCGCCGATGATCGGGCCGACGGCGCCGGCCACCGTCCACCCGCGATGCAATCCGGTGCCGATCACGGCGACAGCCGTTGCCGCGGTGACGGCCAGCAGGCTCCACGGGCGCCGCAGAATATGGAGATAGAGGAAGAAGAGTCCGAACGCGAGGTAGGCGGCGTCGGCGGATACCGCCATCGTCGCGATCCAGACGAGGGTCAGCACGGCCAGCCACCAGCGGGCAGCGTTGCCGCGCAGCCTTTTGGCAACCCCGAAAAGATAGACGGCAACAAAGATCACGGCCAACGCGATGATTGTTGCGGTCAGGTCGGATTCGTCGATCAGCGCTCGAAGAAACACCACACCGGCCAGCGCCATGACAAGGACATGCAGGCCCAGTTGTAGGCCGGCGAAGACAGGCGTGAGCGGAGATCGGTGCATCTCGCCCAGCTTAGCGAGGTTCGGGCCTGGTTCATCCATCAAAAGTTGTAAACCGGGATGGTTCTTTCGAGCGCTGGAATGTCGATCCGAGGTGCGATGGAAAGAGTCTGCATCCGCGAGAGCGTAGAGGCAAGCACAGGAAAGGAATTCACAGTGTTTGTCGCAATGAGGGACTTACGGGCAGCGCGAGGTCGTTTCGCGCTGATCTCCGTCGTGGTTCTGTTGGTTGCACTTCTGGTCAGTTTTCTCAGCGGGTTGACTGCAGGACTTCGCCATCAGAACGTGTCGGCCATCGAGGCCATGAATGCCGACACGGTGGTGTTTGCAGACACCGGAGCTGGGGCGTCGTTCGACGAGTCGGCGCTCACACAGGACCAGGTCAACGCCTGGGCCGGGGCCGCGAAGGATGTCGATCCCATCGGAATCGGCCGCGGGAAGGCAGGATTGGCCGACGGAAATCAGAAGTCGGTGGCCCTGTTCGGTGCTGACGGCGGTTTCGGTGACGTAACGCCGTCGGCGTCAGGCACGGTGGTGTTGAGCGAAGGTGCTGCCCGCGATCTGGGGGCGGGAGCCGGCGATCAGGTGAGCGTCGGTACGCAGCAGTTCACCGTCAGCGACGTTCGCGGTGACGACTGGTACAGCCATTCGCCCGTCGTCTGGATGACGCTCGGTGACTGGCAGGCGGCCAATCCACGCGGCGGAGTTGCGACAGTACTGGCTGTCACCGGAGCCTCTGACGCTTCCGCAACGGACAAGTCAGCCGTGACGACGTCGACGACGGTCAGCGGTTCGCTCGACGCGATCGGTTCGTACAAATCGGAAAACGGGTCGTTGACGCTGATGACGCTCATGTTGTTCGCGATCTCGGCCCTGGTGATCGGTGCGTTCTTCACGGTGTGGACGATCCAGCGAACCCCGGATATCGCGACGTTGAAAGCGCTCGGCGCGACCACCGGTTCTCTGGTGCGCGACGCTCTGGGCCAGGCGCTCATCGTCCTGATTGCCGGCGTCACCGTCGGAATCGGGCTGACGGCCGTGGCCGGCTCGCTGATCGGTGACGCCATGCCGTTTGTCCTGGACGCATCGACGACCGTCGTACCTGCCGTGGCATTGATCGGACTCGGCCTGCTCGGCGCGGCCTTTGCACTTCGATTCCTCTCGACCACCGATCCACTCACAGCATTGGGGAGCGCACGATGACCATGACAACCGGCACCACAGTTCTCGACATCCAGAACGTCGATCTGACGTTTCCCGACGGGCAATCGCGGGTGACGGCGCTGGACGACGTGTCTCTGCGACTGCACCGCGGCGAGATCGCCGCGATCACCGGACCTTCGGGTTCGGGCAAGTCCAGCCTGTTGGCGGTGGCGTCGACCCTGATCCGTCCGGATTCCGGGCACGTCTATCTCCGGACGCCGGAAGGCAGCACCGACATCGCGGCGCTGAGTCGGCGGGCGGCGTCGGAGCTGCGACGCTCGTCGATCGGGATCGTCTTCCAACAGTCCAACCTCGTGTCGTCGTTGACTGCACTGGAGCAGCTCGAGGTGATGGCGCATCTGGGGCAGTCCGTTTTCACGTCACGGACCCGTCGCAAGGCCGTGAAATCAAAAGCGATGGATTTGCTGGACGCTGTCGGGCTCGCGGATCAGAGCGGAAAACGGCCGTCTCAGCTGTCGGGCGGGCAGCGACAGCGCGTCAATCTCGCGCGAGCATTGATGAACGATCCGCAGCTTCTGGTGGTCGACGAGCCCACCAGTGCGCTCGATCAGGAGCGCGGTGCCGCTGTCATGGATCTGATCATCGGGGTGGTGCGGGAACACGAGGCGGCAACCCTTCTCGTGACACACGACCGAAGTCACCTGTCTCGGATGGATACTGTCTATCGTGTTGTTGACGGTTCCTTGGCGGAGGACCAGGAGGCGCTCGCGGCGTAACTCAGGCGGGCACGATTCGGGCATTCGTCACTGCATCCGGGCGGGAAGTCAACCCGCGATTTGCTGGGCAGTTAGACTGTTGTCGACTCGGGCAACTTGAGAGGACGTGTTATGGAACGCCGCCGCAATGTTGCGCAGCCGCCACAATCGCCGATTGCGGATCTGGAGCAGATGCCTGCTCTGATTCTCCTCGACAGGCTTCCGGTGCCGGTTATGGCCGTTCACCGCGACGGCAGCATCGTTTTTGCCAACCCGTCCTTCGCTGACATGCTGGGATATCCCAAGAAGGCCGTCTCGGCGTTGCGTTTGCAGGACATTCTCTACGACAAGGATGCCGACGACGTCAGTGCCGAGCAGGCTCATCGTGAACTGAGCTCCGAGCCGGGCTCGGTCAAGGAGTTCGTGCACTCGGACAGCACATTGGTGCGCGCGACGGTCAGTCAGTCTCTGCTCCGACGGGACGACGACACGATCACCCTCGCCGTCCTTCACGATCTGACGGAACGCCTGTGGAACAACCCACGGCACATCGACGACAAGCCCACCAAGTAGGTCCCAGCTACTTCCGGGATTTGACGGTTCGGTCCAGGCCCAGGGTGGCGGCAAGGGTGTTGACCACCCATTCTTCGTACTTTTGGCCGGTCCAACCCGCTCCGACCACGAGGTCTGTGTACGTCTCGGGACTGAGCAGCGTGAGTGCGACGTTCACGGCTGTTTCGAGGTCGACGGTTGGCGCTTTTTCGACGATGCCGACCATCAGATGTTCCTGCACCGTGCGTCGCTGAGTGCGGTTGATTTGCCAAAGGCGGGCGGCGTCCTCGTCCGCGGAAGCAGCGGCCCGCAGGGCCAACAGTATGTCCGCGGTGCGCTCCAGAATGAGCCGTCCGTGGTGAACCTGAATCCGGAGTTGCCCGAGTGGATGTGGGGCGCCCAGTGCCGCCGCCACCCACGGACGGTCGAGAGTTGCCGTCTTTTCCTCGTCGCCCGCAACGGCCACGTCGAGCAGTGCTGACAGCACGCTCGGCTTGTTGCCGAACACAAAATAGACACTCTGCACCGACACGCCCGCCGCCGCGGCAAGCTGTTTGATCGTGGCGGCCGCGTAGCCGGGATCGACAAAAACTTCACGCGCTGCCTCGATGATCTTGCGCCGCGCCGACGTGTCTTCCCGAAGTACCTCAGTCATGATTAGAGTCTAACTCTAGAGTCGAACTCTAGCGACTCGGGAGGCGAAATAATGACGAAGGTTCTTGTACTCGGTGGCTACGGTGCCGTCGGGATTCCCCTGATGAAACAACTCGCGAAGGTCCCCGAAATCTCCGCGTACTCCGCCGGGCGCGATCGTGCCCGCGCGGACGTCGTCGTTGATCTTAAAGAACCAGGCGCGTATTCGGCTGCGGTTCGAGACTTCGATGTCGTGGTGAATGCCTCGGGTTTCGAGGATGTTCGCTTGGCAGAAGAAGCGGTACGCAGTGGGGCGGCATTCGTCGACGTCACGGCAACCTCGAACTACTGCGAAGAACTGGAAGCGGTCGACGGACCCGTCCTGATGGGCGTCGGATTGGCACCTGGATTGACCAGTGTCCTTGCCGCCGAGGCGCATCGACTCGGCGACGGACCCGTGGACATCGTGATCGGCCTCGGCGGCGGAGAACTACACGGACCGGCCGCGACGGCGTGGACGTACGGGATGTTGGGGACGAGGTTTCCCGATCCCGACGGGCGATCGATCCGGAACTACACCGGGATGAAGACGTTTCGGATGCCGGCGGACGCGACCGGGTACCGATCCGGTCCTGCTGTGCGGGCAGACTTTTCGGACCAACATGCGTTGACGCGCGACCTTGGTGTTCCGGTCAGAACGTACCTGCGATTGGACACGTCCACCGCGACGCTCGGGCTTGCGGCCATGACGTGGGCGCCCGCCCTCCAGAAGGTAGTGCCGAAGAAGCTGTGGGGCTCGGATCGTTGGGTTGCGATGGCACGAACGGATACCGGCCCGGCGCTGTGGGTTTCGGGGCGTAGCCAGTCGGCCGCGACGGCAACCATCGCCGCGCGTGCCGTGCAGGTGATTCGAGACAGTGCAATCTCGAAGCCGACTTGGTTTCACGCGGTGGAGACCGCAGAGTCGTTACAACTGGCAGTTCCGGAACTGTCAGTGCGGCAATGGGATGGTACGAGGCGGACGTCCGGCAAGGCCGTCGACTAGTCGGGGCGAGCCGAGAAACGGCAATCCGGCGGCCGCATTGGTGAGACAACCGGGAACGACGACGCGGACGACGCGCAGGCCGGCGCTGAGAACATCAGTAGTGGTGAGGTCGACCCATGCCGGCCTGAAACCCGAGCCTGTCAGTGCGCTTTCGGTGTCGATGGGTGACGTCAGAGAGTCGAGGTCCACCTCGCCGACGACGGCACCTGCCAGCTCACTCTCGAATCGTGCTTGGATCTCCGGGTCCAGGTGGAGCTGCAAGTGGCACCCGTAGTCCATCACGTCGGCAAAGTCCGATCGGTAGGCGCCTGCATAGCTTCGGTCAGCTCGCCAAGGCGCAAGCGGGCTGGTCGGGGAGGCCGCGGCTCGACCGATGCCGCTCTCCGGGTTGTCGTAGTCGGCGGAAAGCAGTTGCAGCTGAAGCGCTTCGCCGAGCGACTTGAAAGCAGCCGTCCGCGCTTCTTCGTGGCAGGCGGTACCCATGGTCGAGTATCCGGTGAGTCGGTCGTGGACGAGGGCGCCGAGCACCGGGATGCCGAAATCGCTGTCGAATGACAACCACCTGGTCGAGAGGCTGCCGTGATTGCCCAGGCGGCGAAGCACCTCGGGGATGCCGGTGACTATCCGAACGCCGCGTCTTCCGGTCCAGGAAAGCGTCATCGCGTCGCGCTCGACTATCTCGCGCAATGCATTCCGTATCGCGAATTCCGTCGTGGGACCGGCGGCGAGACCCGCCTGCGCTACTGGAGAGATCGCCGGACCCGTCCGGGCGACGAAATGAGGATACGAACCCCAGACGAGTTCGGCCGGTACCCAGGTATCCGCACCCGTGATCAGGTCGACTCCGCGAGTCCAGTCCAACTCGAGATCGTCGGTTGGTTCGACGAACGGGAACTGTGGCTGCGCGTACTGGGCGGCGTCGAAACGCGCGAGTTGTGACAGGTCGATGCTTGCTCCGATCAATGCATCGGCCGACCCGCGGACGATCGGTTTGGCGACGATGTTCCCGCAATATCGTTCCACCGCTTCACCTATCGCGGCAGCGGTAGGCCGCGCACGGTCACCCAGATCGAAGCAGTATCCGGCACCCGCCGAGTCGCTGGACCAGGGTGAGAAGCGTGCCGAGTCGGAGGCATACGAGTGAATCAGCTTGAACTCCGGCGGAAAGTGCTGGGGAACAACGGCGTCGACCAACTCTCGAATGATCCCAGTTCGGCGGTCGACGAGCAAAGACCTCATGCGAGAGGGACCGGCAGATGGAGATGGGTGGTCGATGCGCTGGTCAATCTGCTACCTCCAAGAAGGGGAAAAGCTGCCGGCGCATTGTTGTAGAGGCCGGGAGACAGGACGCGGACGACGTGCAACCCGGCAATCGAGATGTCGCGGGTGGTGAGATCGACGGAAATCGGTTGGTGCCCTCGAGACGTCAGAAGGGCTACCAGAGAAGCAAGATTCACAGGATTTTCGTCGGGAACCTCTGATACCGAGCGTGTTTCGGTGTAGTCGAAAAGATGCTCTTCCGCTGCCTCAGCCATCACGGGGTCGAGATACAGCTGGGCGACGGTCGGCAGATCGACGACGTCCTTCCACTGCGCATCGAACTCGTCCCGGTAACGACGGTCAGCCCGAAAGGGTTTGTACAGGTGCGCCGGCAGCGTTCCGTCCGCCACGCTGCGCCAGGTCGGCCCGTCGGGGTCGGCGAGATCGATCGTGATGGCAAGTACGGCATACGCCTCGACAAGCGCCTTCGAGACTGCCGCCTCCACCGTTGGTCGACAAGCTGTGCCCAGCGCGACCAATCCACGTCGGTCATCCCGGATCCACACTGCGGCGACGGGAATGCCGAAGGGGGAGGGAAGCAGAAGCACTCGAACGCTGCGGGTCTGGCTCTCCAGATCTCCGAGTTGGCGGTGCGCGGGCAACCGCTCCCAGTCGGCGAGTTCGACTGCCGGCAGTGACCGGTCCCCGCACCACCACAGTGCGGTGGCATCGCGTTCGAGAAGTTCCAGCAGAGCTGACATCTCGGCCTCGTCGCGTGAGCGTCCCGCGGCGATTCCGGCGTACTGCAACGACGCGATCGGTGGTTCGCCGCGACGGGTGACGGTGTAGTACCCGAGATAGGTCAGGGCGGCTGGCACATAGGTGGGCACTTTTTCGTCCATGGTGTGACCCAGCGCCCAGCGGATTTCCAGAGCCGATGTGAAGGGAGCAAAGGGGAATCCGGGAAGGCGGTACTGATCCTCGCTGTACAACGCAAATTTCGTCGGGTCGACGACCCGTGAGCCTGCCAGTTCCAGCGCTGACGCACTGCTGCGGATCAGATCTTCGGGGACCACGTTTCCGCAATATCTTTCGACAGCCTCACCGGTTGCCGCCCCGCGGGCCGCTGCGTCGTTGCGTATCGAAGCCCCGAATCCGTAAGGGTCCGCGCGAAACAGTGAACCGCTGCCGCCGAAGTTTCTGGTGTCTGCCACCCTCGCGGCCCAACCGACCCAGCCCGTCGGCATGTCCGAGCGAATGTGTGGTTCCAGTGAGGTCAGCACGCCGCTTCGGGCGTCGACCAGCAAGTCATCCACCGGCAGTTCCTCCGAGTATCGGCAGGGTCAACGACCCGGAAAATGATTGGTGCAGTGCGGTACTGCGTGTTCCTCGATAGCGATCACCGTCTCCGAGATTGCGTGCGAGGCGGGGGAAATCCGAGCCGGCGATCCGCAGCGTCAAGACATCATCCGCGCGCACGGTGTGCAACACGGGATCGAGATCTATGGTCAACGTGCCGGAGCAAAGGCTGACGCCGGCCCCACGAGCGATCGACCTGGTGACTCCGGCGCTATCGACGATGCTCAGCTCGACGATCCAGTCAGCTTCGCCCTCGGGCGAATGCACTGTCAACTCCACCGAAGGCATTCCCGACAGCACACACTCGACCTCCATGTCGAAAGTCCAGACAACACAGTCGTTTCGGCCCTCGTCTGCGTGGTGCGTGAAGTTGAAAGGCGCCGTCCTCGGGTCTGGTTCGAGACGAATCCGGTTCGCACCCGTGACATACGGTTCGGTCGACCATTCGCCGGCACCCCGGTCGAACACCCGATTGATGGTCACGGGCCGCGCCGAGAATATCGATTCCATCCACTCGACCTGAAGGCGGCCGAAACTTGTCTCGCCGACCATTCCAGGGCGGAGGTCGTGCGCCCAGGGACCCACGATCAAACTCTGCGGCGCACGCCATACGGATGCGAAGTGCCGCAGTGTCTCCCGAATCATCGCATCGTCCCAACCGCCGATGTGCAGCCCGGCGACGTCGAGTTCGGAGAGTTCGTCCGCGGACACCAGATCATCGCCACCGAAGTCTTCGCGCTCGCGAGCGCGACGGATCGGCGTCAACCAGCCCGGTGAATCGGAGGTCAGGCCAACCTCCTCGATCATCGACTGCACCGGGAGATGTTCCAGCAAAGACGAATCCGAGCGCATCAGGGCAGGGATGAAACCCTCACGAGAGGAAGACGAATCTCCGTGCTCGCCCCACCACGCCAGATGCTCGGCGAGGAGAAGTATCCCCGAGGGATCACGTTTGACGCGGTCGCTTCCGATGGTCGGCACTTTGGAGACGACGCCGCGAGCACGAAATGCCCGATCGGCGCTGTTGGTCTCGGCAGTAAACGCCCACGCAGTTCCGGCCGCATACGAAGCCCCGCTTGCGATGACGCACTCGGGTGTCCACGGCTGATCCTGCAGCCACTCGGCAAGGGCGGCGGCGTCCTCGCGCTCGTGGACGTAGGGTTCCCAAGATCCGGTGGAATCGTGCCGTCCACGTACGTCCTGACAGATGAAGGCAATTCCTCGTGATCGCCATTCGAGCCCCTCGGCCAGATGCCACCCGCGTCCGTACGGGGTTCGGATCACGATCAATCCTCGAGGTGAAGAATCTGGGAGAAGCACATCCGTAGCCAGCGAAGAACCGTCTGCCGCCGGGATCTTCACTCCGAGTGAGATCACCGGAGCGTCGGCGAAGGCTCGAGAACGCCGCCCGGCAGAGGTAGCACGGGATGGCGAGTCATCATGAGGGTTCGTGGATTCATCCGGATCTGGTGGTGAAGGTGTGATGGCGGTGCGCCGTAAGAACTAGCCACGACGTCCGAACATGCAAGTGCACTGACCATTGCGGCTGCGGTGGGTGAAAGTCCAAGCGGACGACGTTCGCTGTCGGCGAGGTGGTTCCACAGAGCCAGCAGGTGATCCGGTACACGTGACGCGGCTAGTCGTCGACCGCAGACGTCCCGGTAGCTCGCGCTGTCGATGCCGTCGAAGAAGGGACCGATGCAGATCTCACCCAGCTCCGTGTGGACGCGTTGCCACGGAGTTCGGCTGTGGCGGCACCAGGTATCGAGTTCCGACCACGCGTCGTGAGGAGGAGCGTCGGCAACCGACAGTACGAGGTCCGAAGACGCAACGTCGTCTTCGATTGGCGCAGTGGTGGATACGACGTCGAGATCCGGAAGAGCCTTGGAGAGCAGAGCGATGCAGGCATCGGCAACGGGTCCGATCCCGTCCATCAGCACACGCTGTGGGCCCGGAATCTCTGGCACTTGACCTGGAACAGCCAGCACGCCGCGAGAGACGAGAGCGTCGGCGATCTCGATCGCTCCCGCGCCGAGCACCGAACCAGGCCGCCGGAGAAAGTTGTCGAGTTCTGCGAGACCTTCGGCCGGCGCACCGATCGTGACCGCGTTCTCGTCCGGTGTCAGGTAATGCCAAGTACCGTCCGGTGTCGGATACAGCTGGTGTCCGTCGGCGAGGGCGTACACGGATCTCCTTGTCGGTGCCCGCACCCGACGAGTCGGATGCGGGCGGGGTCATCGGCAGATCAGACCGTCGAAACGGTCCGGATCAGGGAAGGTTTCAGCTCTGGAAGCTGAACGGGTTGTCGACGAGGGCGTTGGTGCCCACGCCCTGCAGAGCATGTGCGGACGTCGCCTCGGCAACCGGCTCGAAGGTGAACGGGTTGTCGACGAGGGCGTTGGTGCCGACGCCCTGGAGTGCATTGGCCGGAGCCGAGTTGGAGACGCTGTCGAACGAAATGTTGCTCATTGTCATCCCTTCCGTAATGGAAACCATTTCCATTACGATGCCACCGTACGAAAGATCGCCACGGAGAGCAACAGGTACAAGAGAGTGCATACATGAGCGAGACCTCGACGACGGGATCCGCCGAAGCGCAACCACATGTGTTTCGGGACAGATCGTTTCGATTGTTCTTCACGGCTCGCACGATTGCCGTGGCCGGTGCGGCGGTCACCGGTGTGGCAATGCCGATTCTGGTGTTCGACATCAGCCGGTCTCCGTTTCTCACCTCGCTCGCGGCTGCGGGGACGGTTCTGCCGTACCTCGTATTCGGCTTGTTCGCGGGCGCCGTGGCAGACCGAGTCAACCGGCGGACGGTCATCCTGTGTGCGCAGGCCGTCGCTGCTCTTGCCTTGGCGAGTATTCCGGCGGCTCAGGCGCTCGGTGTGTTGACGGCATGGCACGCGGTCGGCGTATCGATTTGCATCGGAACGTGTTTCGTGTGGTTCGATGCCGCAGCTTTCGGAGCCTTGCCTGCCCTGGTCGGTCGGCAGAGAATACCGACCGCCAACAGTGCGCTGTGGACTTCCAGCACGCTCGTCGATGTTGCCTTTCCGGCTGTTGCCGGAGTGCTCGTGGCGTCGATCGGCCCGGCCTACGCATTGGGTGCTGATGCACTGGCCTACGTATTGGCCGGGCTGGCCATGGCGTCGATCGGAGCCTCGTTCTCGAGTACTCCTGCGGTGCCGAAGAAGTCGGAACCCGGAATTGCGCGTGACATACGCGAAGGCCTCAGCTTCCTCTGGCAGTCTCCGCTCCTGCGAGCCTTGACCGGCGTCGGCTTCGTCAATTCGCTGACGCAGGGTGCTGTCACGGCGCTCCTGGTGGTGTACGCGACCGAGAGGCTGGGGATTTCGACGTCGAGTCCGATGATCGGGGCCGTGTGGACAGCAGTCTCCGTGGGTGGCGTGGTCGGCGCAGTCTTGCTCCCACGCCTACCGGCGCAATGGCCGGTCGGCGCGATCACGGTCGGTGCGTTGACCATCGCCCCGGTGGTGCTGTTCGTCGTTGCGACAACCAGCAACACCGCCGCAGCGATCACCGCTCTGACCCTCTACTCCGGCTGTGCGACTGTCACCATCCTCAACGGCATCGGTGCACGTCAGCGTCTGACTCCGGATCGTCTACAGGGGCGCGTGAACACCACGGCGAGGATGGTCGCCTGGGGTGGTTCGCCGGTGGGTGCCTTGATTGCCGGGGCAATTGCAGGACGATGGGATATCGGCACCGCCTACCTCGTTGCGTGCAGCTTTGCGCTGGTCGGGGCACTCTTTGCGTGGGTGAGCGCCCTGCGGACCGACCCTTGTCCGCACAGATGAGCATGTCACTATTAATGAAAACGACTGTCGTTATGGTTAGATCCACCTGTTCATCCCTGTGAACCCCTACCTCTTCAGGAGTGCGATGACGCTGACCAGCGAAGCAGTACCTGATGCCCCGTCGCGTGCGCATCCCGTCGGCGACCGCGGATACGTCCCGTTTCTGTTGGCCACGGCCGTGGTTCTTGCCACCGTCTCCACCGTCGCGGTGTGGTCGGGCGCTGCGTCGCTGTCCTTCGCCGACGTATTCGCGGTGTTGTACGCGCACGCCGGTGGGCCGCCGGTCGACCCGCTACTCGACCGGATCGTGTGGGGACTGCGGGTCCCGCGCATTCTGATCGCAGCACTGGCGGGTGCCGGGTTGTCACTGGCCGGCGCAGTGCTGCAAGCGTTGGTGCGCAATCCGATTGCCGATCCGTACATCTTGGGTGTCGGTTCGGGAGCGTCCTTCGGCGCAGTGCTGATCATGACGACGGGCATCGGAACCGGCCTGTCGATCGGTGTTCCGGTGGCAGCCTTCCTGGGCGCCATGGTTTCCCTGATCGCGGTTCTCGTACTGGGTCGGCGCGAGGGAATGCTTGTCCCGCTGCGCATGGTCTTGGCCGGAGTTGCCATCGGCTATCTGCTCTCGGCTGCAACAAGTTTTGTGCAGTTGCGCGCCGATCCGAGTCAGCTTTCGGGAGTGCTCTTCTGGTTACTCGGTTCGGTGAGCGGGGCAGGTTGGTCGGATCTCGGTGTGCCCGCCGCAGTGATCACCGTCTGTGCGGCAGTGCTGTTGACGCAGTCTCGCCAACTCAACGCGCTGGCTATGGGAGACGAGAGCGCGCAATCGGTGGGCGTCGACGTGCGCCGTACCAGGTTGCTACTACTGGTGATCGCGTCGTTGCTGACCGCGGTTGTTGTATCCGTTGCCGGCGGAATCGGTTTCGTGGGGCTACTCGTGCCGCACGCCGTAAGACTCCTGGTCGGATCCGACCACCGCAAGCTGCTGCCGGCAACCGCGCTGGTCGGTGCAACCTTCCTGGTGATCGTCGATCTTGCGGCTCGGATGTTGGATGCGCCCAACGAATTGCCGCTCGGAATCATCACCGCCGGATTGGGTGCCCCGTTCTTCCTCTGGTTACTTCGACGCGACGGAGGTGCGCAGTCATGAGATTGTCGGCCAGCGGGATTCACGTCGTTCGAGGTGGGCGTCTGGTGGTTTCCGGCGTAGATCTCGAAGCGCCCGAGGGGAGCGTGGTCGGACTCGTCGGGCCGAACGGTAGTGGAAAGTCCTCCCTCCTGCGCGCGTTGTATCGCTCGATGAAGCCGAGAAGCGGAATCGTGAAGGTGGACGAGGTGAATGTTTGGGACGATCTCTCGCCCCGATCAGCAGCACGCATCATCGGTGTTGTGGGGCAGGAGCATTCATCCGACTTCTCGTTCAGCGTCCGCGAGGTGGTGGCGACGGGCCGGACGCCGCATCACAGCGCATTCTCTCGACTCGGTGAAATCGACCGGGACATCGTCAGTGCCGCCCTGGCGCGAACCGGTATGCACGGCTTCGGATCACGACTCTTCGCCGAACTGTCCGGCGGAGAAAAGCAGCGTGTGATGTTGGCCCGGGCGATCGCTCAACAACCTTCGGTGCTGGTCTTGGACGAGCCCACCAACCACCTCGACATCCGAGCTCAACTCGAATTGATGGAATTGGTCGCCGAACTCGGTACTACGACGATTGTCGCGATCCATGAACTTGCCTTGGCCGCAGCATATTGCGACTACGTCTGTCTGCTCTCCGGCGGGGTAGTTGTCGCGACAGGACCAACGGCCGAGGTCCTCACCGAGGACCTGCTGTCCGAAGTATTCGGGGTTCAGGTGCATCTCGGCACTCACCCCTTGACCGGGCGTCCCTTGCTCTCGTTCGCCCCTCCGCTACTACACACGAAAGAAGCAGTGTCTTGAAATCCTCGATACGTACTGCCGCGCTGTTGTGCTCGGCCGTTACCGCCACTGCAGTACTGACCGCATGCGGAAACTCCACGGCGGATTCGGCGACGTCGTCGTCCGAGAAGATTTCCGTCACCAATTGTGACCGCGAGGTCACGTTGCCCAAGACGGCGGAGCGGATTGTCTCGCTGTATCCGTCGATGACGGAGCTTCTGATTCAACTCGGTGCCGCCGACCGCATTGTCGGACAATCGAATACCGATCTCTCTCCTCCCAGCCCCGAACTCGCGGATCAGTTCGCGGCCGTGCCGGTACTGAGCACCGGAGTTCCCGCGAAAGAAGCATTGCTCGACGCCCGTCCGGATCTGATCGTCTCCGACGGGGAATATTGGTTCGACGGTGACCGACTGCAGAGCATGGACGAATTGCGTGACCTCGGCATCCCGATCTTCGTGAACAGCGGCTACTGCCACAAGGCGGTCACCGAGGGGCGGATCGACGACGTCTGGTCCGACATCGACGGTCTCGGTGCCCTGACCGGAACAAGTGACGAAGCAGCAATTCTCCTGGCAGATGGCAAGAAGTCGCTCGCAGAAACCGAGGCATCCGTGGCCGGGAAGGAGCCGGTTCCCACTGTGATGGTTCAGGTTTCGGAGGGGCAGTCCTACGCTCTGGCGAGGGGCCTCTACAGCAGCGTGCTCGAGGCGGCCGGGGGAAAGAACCTCTACGAGAGCGACCTTCCGGATGGGAAGTACTTCGGCCAGGTAGCCACCGAATCGATACTCGCGAAGTCGCCGCAGGCAATTCTTGTCGTTTACTCCACCGAGTCGGCTCGGGAATCCACACTCGAGGCTGCTCGCACCGCATTTGCCGGGACGCCTGCCGCGACGTCGAATGCGATCTTTGCCGTCCCGGAGGCGTGGTTCGCCGGTGAGTTGGTGTCGATCGACGGAGCTGCCGAGGTATCTCGCCTGCTGCACCCGGGTTCGTGAGGTCTTGACCGCCCTCGAGCGGGTCGAGGCCGTCGTATCGCTGCATGCTGCGCTTGACCGGACGGTGGCTCCGTCGGAGCTACTGTTCGACGAGGCCGCCCTGCCGCCGGTGACGTCTGAGTTCGTTGAATTACCGGCCCCGACGCCACTACCGGCCCGGGACTTTCCGGACATCTTGCAGGCACGACGGAGCCACTACAACCCAGCGCAAGTTGCTTTGGGAATCGGCGAGCTGTCAAATGTGCTGCACCACAGTCTGGTCAGCAGCCCGACGGCCGGTGGGATGCGCGAACTGACGCTGTCGTTTGTTGTCAGCCATCCCGGACACTCGCTTGGCGCCGGGGTGTACCGGTACATCCAGGAAGGCCGTGCTGAGGCCGTCCGGCCGGGTGACGTACAAGGAAACCTTCGAGCGAGCCTTCTCCAGCCCGAGTTCGTCGACGTGTTCCCGGTTCTTCTGTTTGTCGTCGCGAACGTGGAAGCGCCGCTCGAGAAGTACGCGATGCGGCACTACCGCACGATGCACGTGGATGCCGGTGTGCTGGTTCAGAATCTGTACCTTGTGACCGAGGCGATGGGACTTGTGGGCTGCGCCATCGCAGGATTCACGGATGCGCGAGTGGCATCTCTGTTGAATCTCGCGACGACGCAGCTTCCCGTCATGGCTTTTGCACTCGGGCGGCCCAGCTAGTTCAGCCGAGGATGCGCGCCTTCTGGGTCTCGAACTCGGCCTCCGTCAATACGCCGGCATTCTTGAGTTCGCCCAGCTTGGTGAGCTGTTCGAGCTTCGCGTCCATCGACATTTCCGATTCTGCCGGAGCTGCCTGCGGCGGGAGGGGCGGTAGATCGGGAATCGGCGGCACCGGCTGGACCTGCGCTGCGCGGGCCTGATCTTCGGCGGCCCAACGGGTCCGCTGACGGCGCTGAACATTGCCGTGAATGGAGCTTGCGACGGCTACCCGGCCGGCTCGCCTCAAGAAACTCATGCGTCCTTCTCCGTGGTATCCGGTGCGGTGTTGTCCAGTGCAGCAGCCAGTTCGTCCAAGCTCAGGTGACCTTCGGTGACAACCTTTGCGCCGCTGCGGGTCCAGGCCTCGATGACCGGCAGTATGGCCAGCTCCTCGTAGACGAGTACGGCGGCAACACTTCCGGCGGCCAACTCGTCACCAACGGCAGCGATGTCGCCGACGTCGAGCAGTCCGGAGGCAGCGCCGTCGAACTGCGCCAGATCGAAATCTACGAGTTCGAAGGTGGACGCCGGTACGACGGATACCGATCCGTCGGCGGCTTTGGTGACGAACTCGAGGTCGAGGATGCGGATCACTCCGGAGTCCACGAGAGCGAGCAGCTGCTCGAATCCCGCGGAGGTCGGTGCACTGCCGGGAAACTCGACGGCAACGTATTCGATCGGACCGAATTGGTCTTGGTTGGACATCGGTTACTTCTTGCCCTTCGTGGGTTGCGGTTCTTCCAGAGCAGGTACTTCGTTGGGCATGCGCCCGGCCGGAATGATGGCGAGCAGAGAGAGCCCGGCGAGTACGAGGAGCGAGGTTCGCAGTGCGCGCAGGCGCGCTTCGGTGTTGATCCGGATGGCTTCGTCGATCTGTGCCTGTGTCGCGGAGGTGTTTTCGAGCGTCACGACGAGTTGATCGTTGGGGACGAAGTTGACCTGGTCGAGATTGATCCCTGACTCGACCTTGAGCGATGCCGGGATGGTGGGGTTGTCGATCAGTTGCGAGCTGACGAGGGTACCCAGGATTCCGACGGCGAACACGCTGGCCACCGCGATGCCGACACTGCCGGACATGTTGTGTACCAGTCCTCGCCAGGCGCCGACGTCACCGGCCAGTTCCTTGGGAGCTGCGGTGAGGAGGGTGTTGAACACCAGCGCAACGATGGCGCCCTGCCCGAGGCCGAGGGTGATCAGGCCGATGACAACAAAGATCTGATGCCAGTCACCACGAATGGTGAAGGCCAACAGGATGAGTCCAGCGGCAACAACGACGAACCCGGCTCGTGCGATCAGACGCGGGGAGTACGTCTTGTACAGGCGCGCGACGACGGTGCTCGCGATGAAGATCGAGAGTGTGTACGGGATGATCGAGAACGACGTCTGCAAGCTGCTGCGGCCCTGGATGATCTGCATGTACAGCGGAATGAGGAAGTTGGCCGCGGTTCCCACGAACATCATCGTCGCCATGCAAATCGTGGTGGCGCGCTCGGCGCCGGTCTTGAGGACGTCGAGGTTGAAGAGCTGAGGCTTGTTCTGCGCCTTGCGGCTTCGCGTCCACTGGAAGAATCCCTGCGCGCAGATGGTGCCGAGGACTATCAGGATGGCCGCGGGTGAAACACCGATGACCGAGAACGGCGCAGCGTCGGTGGCCAGGATGACGCCCCACGAGTTCAGGCCGCTGAAACCGAAGCTGAGCAGGATGACGGCAACGGCAGCCAGTGCGGCCCCGGCCCAATCGATGGTGATGTCCTTCTGCGGGGGAACAGGTTTGACACGGAAACTCAGGACCAGGTTGACCACGGCGAGCGCCACGACGAGGGCGAAGGAGTAACGCCACCCGATGGTCGTCGCGAAGGAACCGGCGATGAGTAGTGCCAGCACACCGGCTGCTGGGATTGCTGCTGCCAGGTAACCGATGGCCTTTGCCTGCTGATCGCCACTGAAGTTCGTGGCGATGAAAACCGTCAACGCGGGGGCGATGAGAGCGATCACGGCGCCGGACGCGGCTTGCGCCACGAACAGCATTGCCGGGCTCTGGCTCAGAGCGACCGCAGCCATCGCGAGACCGTGAATCGCGACGGCAATCTGGAAGACCAAACGCGTGCCGTAGCGGGCGCCGATCTTGGCGCCCAGCAGAATGAAGGCAGCCATGGCAAAGGTACCCGCGGTGATCGCGGTGCCGACACTTGTTGCAGGAGTGTCGAGATCGGTGGTGATTCCGGCCATCGAGACGGTCAGCGCATTGACGGCGAACGACGCCTGAATCTGCGTGAGGACCACCACGATCAGTGGTAGCCAGGAGGCGGTGGTTACGGCGGCCGACGTATCGGCTGCGCCAGGCTTTACGGACATGATGGGTCACGCCTTCCTCGACACTGCGTGTACTCGCGACGTGCCCGGATCAGCCACGCACGGTTACATTAGCCGGAATTGTGCTGAATGGTCGCCTGCGGGTGGTTGGTTTTTTCGCGGTAGACCACCATCTCCCGTTGCAAGCCTCGCCGGAAGCGTGGTTGCTCGGCCAGGAGTACGGCCAGGACGGTCAGCAACAGCCACGTCGCGGCCGCGCTCGCGAGGAGCAACAGGACCGGAATCCACGGACCGCCCATCTGCTCGAGCAGCGTCGTCTTCGCCCAGACTCGCCAGTAGAGCATCAGATTGACGATCAGTCCGACACCGTACGAGATGACGAAAGACAGCAGGAACTGCTTCCACGTGCCGTCGTGGCGCCTCGCCGTCATCGGTTCGGCCCGCAGCGGCAAGGCCACGGACATCACGTTGGCGACGCCGAGCCACAGCAGGATCATGGTCAGTACCTGACCGCACGCCTTCACCAGATCAGCACTGCTTCCGGAGCGCCACGCGAGGATGGCACTGAGCAGGAACCCGGCGCTGCCGACGAGAAGCAGCATCATCGCATTCTTCGCGACGAGGACGTGCCAGAGCCTGGTTCCGCCGGACAAAGCAGCGCGGACGCGGCCGGCGTCGAAGCTGAGCGCATTGGTGCACACGACGCTTCCGACCACACCCGAGAGTGCGTACAGCGCAAGGTAAGGCAGTCGATCTTCCTTGGCGTCCCAATGGAAGAGGCGAATGAATGCCAGGTATGCCAAGCCCATTCCGAGGCTCAGCCCCAGCCGAAAAGCGATCGACCGAGGCTTGCCACTCACGACGTGCCGTGCTTCCTCACGGATCCGGGAGCCGAGATCCTGCACGTGCCGGACGACGGGGTTGCCCGAGTTCAGCGGGACGTAACCGCGGATCGCGGCGGCGACGATATCGGTGTCACCGGCATCGAGCGCGGCGACGCGTGCTTCGAGAACCGCAAGGTGGGCGGCGCGCAAGGCTATCCGTGCGGTGGTCACGGCGGCAACGGCGTCGGCCTCGGCCTGCGCGGCGGTGCTGATGCCGGCGTCGGCGGGCAGTGGCGGCTGCAACGTCGTGATCAGTTCGAGTTGGCGAGCCATGTGCGGCGACGGCGACAACCCGCTGTACGACGGTCGGCTCAGCGCTGATCGTTCGTCGTCGAGCGAATCACGCACGGACGCGGCAGCCTTGCGGACGGCTGCCGGGTTGTGCCAGCGCACCGACCGGGCGTCACGCTCGGCGGCGACGGCCCGGGATGCAACCTCGGTCAGATCCTCCACCGCTGTCAATGTCTGCTCCACTCGGTTTAGGTTGGTTTCATGACCACCAACTCGGAAAAGGAAGATCTCCAGCGGTACCTGCAGGCAGCACGTGACGCGCTCGTCTGGAAGCTCGACGGGCTGTCGGAGTATGACATTCGGCGTCCGATGACCCGGACAGGGACCAACTTGTTGGGACTGGTCAAACACATGATCGGCGTCGAGCTCGGGTATTTCGGTCCGACGTTCGGCCGTCGGGTTCCCGATCTACCCGCGTGGTTGCGTTCGGAGGAACTCAACGTCGACATGTGGGCCCGCGCCAATGAGTCCAGTGCCGAAATCGTCGAAACCTATCGCCGCACCTGGGCTTTCGCCGACGCCACGATCGAGCAGCACGATCTGGACGCCCCCGGCTTCGTGAAGCACTGGCCGGAGGATCGTCGCGACGTCACATTGCACCGGATACTCGTTCACGTTGTCACCGAGATCCATCGGCACGCCGGCCACGCGGACATCGTGCGGGAGCTGATCGACGGCGCCGCGGGGATGAAGGCGGGCGACAACAATCTGGCTCCCGGTGATGAGGCGTGGTGGGCCGAGTACAACGACCGTCTGGAGACGGCGGCACGCGAGGCCCACCACGCCTGAACTACTCGAATACCGCTGCCGCGCCGATCACCACGACAACGATCACGAAGTTGATCAGCAGCAGTGGCCAGACGAAGCGCAGGAACTTGTCGTAGCCGACCTTCGCCATGGCCAGCCCGCCGACAACGACGACGTTGGTCGGGGCGACCATCAGCATGAGGCCGTGGCCCATCTGGAAGGCGGTGATGACGAGTGCGCGGCTGACTCCGGCGAAGTCGCCCAGCGGGGCGAGCAGCGGCATCGCCAGGGTGGCGTGACCGGAACTGGACGGGATCAGGAACGCCAACGGGATGTTGACGAGCATCACGAGAATGGCGAAGACTCCGGCCGAAGCGCCGCTGACCAATTGCTCCATCGCGTTGAGGATGGTGTCGAGGGTTTCGGTGTTGGTCATGATCACCGAGACGCCGCGAGCGAGCAGGATGACGATCGCCGGGCCGACCATGTCGCCGGCTCCACGCGTGATCAGGGAGACGATCTTCTTCTCACCCATCTTCGCGACTATGCCGACGAGAACGGCGGCGAGGATGAACAACATCGCCAATTGTGGGAACCACCAGTTCAACTCGAACCAGTAGGGCTCGGTTGCCGTGACGTGGTACGCGTCGTACTCGGCGGGTCCGGTGGTGGCGCCGAAGATGCTCGACCAGGGGATGACGGAGAAGATCATCAGTCCGAAGGTGAGTCCGGTGATGAGCAGTACCAGCTTCTGAGTTCCGGTGAGCTTGCCGTCGATGTCCACCGGCTCGGCCGGTTCCTCGTCTTCGTCGTCCTCGATGTCGAAACCGACAAGCGACTTGGACGGATCTTTCTTCACCTTTGCGGCGTAGCGGAGAACGAATACCACTGCCACTGCGGTCAATACGATCCACAGGATCACGCGCAGCACGATGCCGTCACCGATGGAGACACCTGCTTCGCCGGAGGCGACGCCGATCGAGAACGGGTTGACCGTCGACGCCATGTTTCCGACCAGTGCGCCGAGGATGATCATGGTGGCCGCGACCATGCGGTCATAGCCCAGTGCCGTCATCAGCGGTATGAGCAAGGCGTAGAAGCCGAAGGTCTCGACCGAGAAGCCCATCGTCGAACCGAGCAGTGAAAACAGCACCATGATGACGGTGATGAGCAGCCAGCCCTTGTCGCTGAGCTTGGTAGCAAGTTGGGAGACAGCGGTTTCCAGGCTGCGTGTGGCAAAACTGACGGAGATGAAGGCGCCGAGCGCCATGATGAAGAGGACTACGCCGACCGAACCGAAGAGCCGTCCGATGTTGTCGGTGTCGACGAACCCGGTGATCGAATCCTGTACGCCGTACAGGCCGTTCACGGGAGAGAGGATCAGTTGCTGGATTCGTTCCCAGAACGAGAGCGGAGACGTGACGGTCTCGAAGCTGCCGGGAACGGGTGAGCCGTCCACGTCGACGCCGAAGCGTCCGGCCGGAATGAACAGTGCTGCAACCCAGACCAGGACGGTGACGATCGCGAGCATCGTGACCGCACCGGGAAACTCGAACTTCTTCTTGGCCGGAGTAGGTGCGGATCCCGTGTCGGTCTCGGTGCTCATTTCTTCCCCTCGAAGGTGTGTGCGTATTCCTGGAAGAACAGTGCCTTGGCGACGACGGCCTTCTCGAGCTCGTCGAGCAGGACGCGTTCGTTGGGGCCGTGGATGTTCGCGTAGCCGTCGGTGGCGCCGAACAACAACTTCTCGGCGGTCGGCACTGCTGTATCCAAGGCCATGACGAGGGGGATCGAGCCGCCGCCTGCCATCAGCCCGGCCGGCTCACCCCACGACTGCGAGAGCGCCGACAGTGCCGCGTCGAAGGCCGGTCCGCCTTCGGCTGCCGCGAATCCGTCGCCGGTTTCTCCTGCGGTGACTGTCAGTTGTAAACCGAAGGGGCGCAGGGCTTCCAGATGCCGCATCAGCGCAGCTTGCGCGTCCGCTGCCGGCTGGCGTGGGTGCACGCGCAGATTGACCACAGCGCGGGCAGTGCTGGCGACAGCATTGACGGCGCCGTCCACCGGGGGAGCGTCGATACCGGTCACGGTGATTGCCGGGCCCGACCAGATGCGTTCGCCGATGCCGCCCGTTCCGAGCAGTGGGAGCCCGTCGCGGATCTCGGCGAGGGTGCGGAACTCTTCCTCGGTGTACGAACTGCCGGTCCACGGTTCGCGGAGGAGGCCGTCGACCGCCACGTCACCGTTATCGTCATGCAGGGACGCCAGTGCGCGGATGAGCGCGAGGCGGGCGTCGGGTGCAGCGCCGCCGTAAAGGCCGTTGTGCTTGTCGGCGCCGAGAGTGGTCAGTTCGACGATCACCTGGGCAGATCCGCGCAATGCGACGGTCAAGGTCGGTGAGCCGGGGCGAACACTGCCGACATCGGCGATGACCATTGCGTCGGCCGCAAACAATTCGGGGGCCTCCGGCGGATAGTTGTCGAAGGGGCTGCCGAATTCTTCCTGGCCCTCGATGACGAGCTTGACGGTCACCGGCGGCTTTCCGTCGAATACGCGAAGTGCGCCGATCATGCCGATGACATTTGCCTTCGAATCTGCAGTGCCGCGGCCGTATATCGCGCCGTCACGCTTGGTCGGTTCGAAAGGGGGAGATTCCCAGAGTTCGACGTCGTCGGCAGGAACGACGTCGTAATGCGAATACATCAGTACGGTCGGGGCTCCCTCTGGGCCGGGAACTGTTGCGATGATGACGGGCGCAGTTTTACCTGTTATTTCGAGTTTCTCTATCTTCGTGACTCCGGCCTTCTCCAGTAGAGAAACGATCAGGTCGTGAGCCTCGAACAGGGGTTCGCTGGGGAAACCCTCGGTTGCTATCGACGGGATACGAACAAGTTCGACGAGTTCCGACTCCAGTGCCGGCATCAAACCCGCCACTGTTTCCTTGATTGTGGAATACGAGGGTGACGCGAATTCTTCCGGCACGGAACTGACTCCTTCTGGGAAAGGCGGAAAACATTAGAGCAGAGTCTTACACCCGATATATGTGCCGTGAAAGGGTGACCCGAACAAAAGGCCGAAGTGAGGTGTCGGTCCCGCGATTCTTGACATTGACGTCAACGTCAACACACACTGTGACGGTGACCACCAGCGAAACGCAGGAGCGAGCGCGGACAGCCCGCAAGCTCGGGGACGGTCCACGTCGGGCGGGCCTGCTCGACACCGCTGCCCTCTGTTTCGGCGAACTCGGATACGACGCCGTGACCGTCGAGACCATCACCACCAGGGCCGATGTGTCCCGAGCGACCTTCTACGCGTACTTCTCGTCGAAGGACGAGGTCCTTCGTGCCGTCGCGGAAATGATGTGCCGACGGTTTCTCGACGCCCAGCACATGGAGGGGCCAGCGGCCGAGGATCTACGCGAAGTTCTCAGAACGACCACGTCGGCGTTCATCACGGCCGTGTACACCTACGGGGACCTGCTCGCGGTGATCGAGCACCGGGCGCGGGTGGATTCCGAGGTCGAGCGCAGTTGGTCAGCAGTTCGCGAAAAGCTCGTGAGCCGCTACGTACGCTTCGTCGAACGTATTCGACAGGTTCACGATGTAGATCCCTGCGTTTCGCCCCCGGTGCTCGTTCAGATGATCTCGGACGCACAGATGGCCGGTGGAGCACGACTGAGTAAGGCGAGTGTCGAAGAGCAGAAACAGTTCATTGCAGATATGACGACGATGTCCGAACGGTTGATCGGGTTCGAAGAGTCGAAATAGATTTCTTTTACGAATGGAGTGATCGGTGGCAGAACAAGACGTGCTCGAAGCGGCTCTGGCGGAAATCACTGCGCTGCAGCAGGCGCATTGGCCCGCCGGGATTCCCCGCGCCGTCGAGTATCCGCTCGAAGGCGGGGGACTTGTCGACTACTTGCGGCATTGGGCGCTCGAGCGGCCGGATACTCCCGCAATCGTCTTCTACGGCCGCGTCATCACGTACGCCGAGTACGACGAGCTTTCGGATCGTTTTGCCGGATGGCTGCTTTCACTCGGAGTCGAACGAGGTGATCGTGTCGGCGTTCACTTGGTCAACTGCCCGCAGTTCCACATCGCGATGCTCGGCATTCTCAAGGTCGGTGCGGTTCACGTGCCCATCAATCCGCTCTTCCGTGAACACGAATTGATTCACGAACTCAACGATGCCGGCGTCAAGGTCCTACTGACGCAGAACACTTTCTCGAAGCTGGTGAAGAAGGTTCGCTCACAGACTTCACTCGAACACGTCGCGAAGACCGCAGTATCGGACATGCTGACTGCGATCCCCACCGTCGAACTGCCCTTCGAGGTCGACGATCCGCGCCTGAGCGACTGGCAGTCGATCATCACCAGTGAGCGGGCGACTCCCGTTGCCACCGAACTCGATTCCCTCGCCGCCCTGAACTACACGGGCGGAACGACGGGAATGCCCAAGGGCTGTGAGCACACTCAGCGCCACATGGTTTACACCGCGGCCACCGCGACGCTTGCCGGTGGTGACCAGGTGGGTGCCAATCCGCCGGTATCCCTGGTGTTTCTGCCGATCTTCTGGATCGCGGGTGAGGACTTCGGCATTCTGGTTCCGCTCGTCAACGGCGGAACCGTTGTCCTGCTGAATCGTTGGGATGCGGAGACCACGCTCGACGCGGTCGAGACCTACGGTGTGACCTCGCTGGTCGGAACCGTCGACAATTACGTCGAACTGATGGACACATCAGGGTTCTCGGAGCGAAATCTCTCGACACTCCAGAACGCCATGGCAGTCTCGTTTGTTCTCAAACTCGATCCGGCCACGCGCCAGCGGTGGCGCGAGGCTACCGGCGGTGTTCTGCGCGAAGCGAGCTACGGCATGACCGAAACCCACACCGCGGACACGATCACCCTCGGTTTCCAGGACGGCGACTACGACCTGAAAAGCGAGCCGGTGTTCTGCGGAATTCCGGTGCCCGGTACCGACGTTCTGATCGTCGATCACGACGGCAGGCCGGTTCCCGTCGGTGAGCACGGACAGATCATCGTGCGCAGTCCGTCGATCCTTTCCGCGTACTACCGCAACGAGGCTGCCACCGCCGACGCCATCCGTGACGGCTGGTTGCAGACCGGCGATGTCGGAAAGTTCAGTGAGCGTGGTGGTTTGCACTACCTGGCGCGAAACAAGGAAATGATCAAGACCAACGGCATGAGTGTCTTCCCCTCCGAGGTGGAAGCGCTGCTGATGCTGCATCCCGCGATCGAAAAGGCTGCGGTGGTACCGAAACCGGACCAGGACAAGGGGCAGGTGGCTTTTGCGTTTGTCCAGCTGGTCGAGGGTTCCGACACCGCGGCCGACGAGATCGTCTCGTGGGCCAAGGAGAACATGGCTACGTACAAGGTGCCCGAAGTGGAAGTGCTCGAGGCGCTTCCGATGACTGCAACAGGAAAGGTGCGCAAGGGCGATCTGTTCGAGCGCACTCAGGGGGAAAAGTGAGACTGCTGATTGCGAACCGCGGCGAAATTGCGCTGCGGATCATTCGAACTGCCCGTGAACTCGGGATCGAAACGGTGTCGGTTTACGCCGAGGACGACGCGTCCAGTCCGCACGTCGCGGCGGCCACGGAGTCGGTGCCGCTCGGAGCTTCGGGCGCATCCGCGTATCTCGATCAGAGCGCACTGCTGAAGATCGCGGCCGAAACGGGCGCCACGCACGTGCACCCGGGCTACGGATTCCTCAGTGAGAATGCCGAATTCGCGCAGGCGTGCACCGAGGCGGGCATCGTCTTCGTCGGCCCGGACGCCCAGGTTCTCCGGACTTTCGGCGACAAGGCCAGTGCTCGCACTGCGGCTGTCGACTCCGGCGTACCGGTCCTGCCGTCGACATCGGCGAACGCCGACCTCGACGAGGTGCGTGAATTCTTCGAGCGCAACTCCCGCGGCATCATGATCAAGGCGCTCAGCGGCGGCGGTGGCCGCGGTATGCGCGCGGTGCGCGACCCGAAAGCGCTCGACGACGCGTACCGTGTGTGTGCGGCCGAAGCCCAGTCGGGATTCGGCAGTTCGGCACTGTTCGCCGAGGTACTCAGTGAGCACGCTCGGCACATCGAAGTGCAGATCGTGGCGGGGCCGGGGCAAGGCGGAACCCACGCGCTCGCTCTGGGTGACCGTGATTGCAGCGTCCAACGTCGGCACCAGAAGTTGATCGAGGTTGCGCCCGCGCAGGGGCTGTCGGGGGCCCTGCGCGAGCGTCTTCACGCTGCGGCCGCGCGGCTGTGCGCCGAGGTCGGCTACCGAGGCATCGCGACGGTCGAGTTCCTGGTCGAGGAACGCGGATTCGTCTTCCTCGAAGTCAATCCCCGAATTCAGGTGGAGCACACGGTGACCGAGGAGGTCACCGGAATCGACCTCGTCGCCGTGCAACTCGCGATCGCGGACGGGGTTCCGTTCGAGGACCTGGACCTGCCAACCGGAATCACTGCTGTCGAGAAGGTATCGGAGACAGTCGGATCCGTGGCAAACGCTTCGGGGATTGCGATACAGGCCCGCGTCAACATGGAAACCATGACGCCGGACGGCAATGCGCTGCCGTCCTCCGGCACGCTCGACAACTTCACTCCTCCGGGCGGACCCGGCGTGCGAGTGGACACCTTCGGTACGGTCGGACTCTCGCCGAGTGCGCGTTACGATTCGCTGCTGGCGAAGGTCGTCACCCACACGCGTCGATCGGATTTTCCTGCCGCTGTGCGCAAGTCGATTGCTGCTTTGAGTGAGTTCACTATCGACGGCGTGGCGACCAACCTCGAATTCCTGCAGGCAATACTGTCGGACAAGGACTTCCGCGACGGCCTGGTCGACGTCGACTGGTTGGGTTCTCGATTGGCGGAGCTCGTTCCCGAAGCGGACCCACAAACACCCTCCGCGAGTGTGGACATCGCGCCGGACGAGGACGTGGTTCGTGCGCAGATGGCGGGAATCGTCGTCGAACTTGCCGCAGTCGGTGACGGCGTCCATGCGGGTGGCCAGGTTGCCGTCCTCGAAGCGATGAAAATGCAGCATGTTCTCTCGGCGCCCGGTGACCTCGAAGTGGTCCGGGTTCTGTCGTCGCCGGGGAGATCGGTGAGTGCGGGCGAACCGTTGCTCGTCGTCCGTAGCGCGAGCGCGGGATCGAAGCTCGCCGAGGTCGACGAGGTGGACCTCGACGACGTACGTCCCGATCTGGCGGAGATCATCGCTCGCCACGAGGTGACCCTGGACGCGGCGCGGCCCGCGGCAGTGGCGAAGCGCCACAAGCTGGGGCGGCGGACTGCTCGCGAGAACGTCTACGACCTGGTCGACGACGACAGCCTGGTCGAGTACGGCGCTCTCGCACTGGCTGCGCAGCGCAGTCGGCGAAGCGAGGAAGACTTGATCGCCAACACTCCTGCTGACGGTCTGATCGGCGGAGTGGCGACCATCAGCGGCGGCGAGAGCGTCGTGATCTCGTACGACTACTCGGTGCTCGCCGGTACCCAGGGCATGCGCAATCACGCCAAGACCGACCGCCTGCTCGAGATCGCCGATCGCAAGCGAGTTCCGGTAGTGCTGTTCGCGGAAGGCGGCGGTGGTCGCCCCGGTGACACCGATGCAGGGGCGGGAGCGGGCCTGGAACTGGGAACCTTCCGTGCCATGGCGGCGCTGAGCGGCCGCGTACCCATGGTCGCTGTCGTGTCCGGCCGCTGCTTCGCGGGCAACGCGGCCCTGGCCGGCGCCTGCGACGTACTGATCGCGACGCCCGACGCCAACATCGGCATGGGCGGCCCTGCCATGGTCGAGGGCGGCGGGCTCGGAAACTTCCGCCCCGAGGACATCGGCCCCATCGACGTGCAGCGCCGTAACGGCGTCGTACACCTGGTGGCTGACGACGACGCTCATGCGGTGGCGCTGGCCAAGCAGTACCTCGGTTATTTCCAGGGTGCGAGCGGAGAGTGGACGGCTCCGGATCCGCGGCTCTCCCGGCACGTGGTCCCGGAGAATCGCCTGCGCTCGTACGACGTTCGTGGAGCGATCGAGGCGATCGCGGACGTCGACAGCGTCCTGGAACTGCGTCGAGATTACGGTCGCGGTGTAGTGACGGCACTCGTTCGTGTCGAAGGAGTTCCGTACGGTGTGCTGGCGAACAGCAGCGAGCATCTCGGCGGAGCGATCGACGCGGAAGCCTCGGACAAGGCTTCGGATTTCCTGGAGCTGCTGGAAGCGCACCGCATTCCTCTGGTGACCCTTTGCGACACACCGGGATTCATGGTGGGCCCGGACTCGGAGGAGGAGGCGACGGTCCGAAGGTTCGGCAGATTCTTCGTTGCCGGTGCTCGCCTCACGGTGCCGTTCGGAACGATCATCCTGCGCAAGGGTTACGGGTTGGGCGCCATGGCGATGGCCGGTGGTTCCTTCCACGCACCCGAGTTCACGGTGGCGTGGCCGACCGGCGAGATCGGGCCGATGGGTCTGGAAGGTGCCGTACGCCTCGGTTTCCGTAAGGAACTCGAATCCGTCGAAGACCCGGAGGCTCGGGAAACTCTGTTCGGTCAGTTCGTGGAACTGGCCTACGCACAGGGCAAGGCGCTGATGGCGGCGACCACGTTCGAACTGGACGATGTCATCGATCCCGCCGACACCCGCGCCTGGATCAGGCAGCTCGGCAGAAACAGTTGAGATCCTGCTGATTCGAGCTGTTGCCGCACGTGGGCAGGGGCAACTAGCCTTGCCCACGTGTCGGCTGCGCGAGATAACGTCCTGATCATTCATTGGCACGACCTGGGCCGACACCTCGCGAGTTACGGTGTCGCCGGGGTCAACAGCCCCAACCTGGACCGGCTGGCGGCAGAGGGCATCCGGTTCACCGACGCACACGCGACGGCGCCGCTGTGCTCACCTTCGCGCGGTTCTCTCTTCTCGGGCAGGTATCCGCACAACAACGGTCTGATCGGGTTGGCGCACCACGGCTGGGAGTACCACGCTGAGGTGCAGACGCTTCCGCAGATCCTCTCCGACAACGGTTGGTACACCTCGCTCTTCGGCATGCAGCACGAGACTGCGTACCCGAAGCGACTTGGCTATCACGAGTACGACGTCACGAACTCGTTCTGCGACTACGTGGTTCCGCGTGCCCAGAACTGGCTACGACGCTTCCCGCCCGAGCCTTTCCTTCTCACCACGGGGTTCTTCGAAACGCATCGGCCGTACCCGGCCGATCGCTATACCCCGGCGGACACCGCAGCGCTGGAGGTTCCCGGATATCTTCCCGACGTGCCGCAGGTACGCGAGGACCTGGCCGAATTCCACGGCAGCGTAGAGGTAGCGGACGCCGCGGTGGGTGATCTGCTCGGGACGCTCGAGGAAGAGGGGCTCGACGAGAACACGTGGGTCTTCTTCCTCACCGATCACGGCGCCGCGTTCCCACGTGCCAAGTCGACGCTCTACGCACCGGGCACCGGCATTGCGTTGATCGCTCGGCCTCCGGCTCGGTATCGCAGTGGCGGAAAGGAATACGAGACACTGTTCAGCGGTGTGGATCTTGTTCCGACCATTCTCGATCTCCTTGGTATCGATGTCCCCACCGAGGTGGAAGGGCGCTCGCACGCCGATGCCCTCGTCGATCGTGGAACCGAGCCGTCCGAACCTGTCCGAACCTCCTTGTTCACGGAGAAGACCTTTCACGACAGTTTCGATCCCATTCGCGCGGTGCGCACCAAGGACTACAGCTACATCGAGAACTACGCTGTCCGCCCCGCTCTGGATCTTCCGCTCGACATCGAGGACAGTCTTTCCGGAAAGGCGCTCGGCACCGAGCATCTGGCGGTACGCGCACCCCGGGAGCTGTACGACCTTCGTGCCGACCCCGACGAGAAGATCAATCTGATCGATCGACCGGAAGTCTCGGCAATACAGGCGGAATTGTCCTCGCAGCTTCACACGTGGCGCGCCGAAACGGATGATCGTCTCCCGGACGAGGCATTGGGAAGCGCGATGGCGGTGCATCGCATGGCGGCGTACCTCGAGAAGATCGGTGTCCGACCCAACGTGCGGTCCGCCTACAGTGCGGACCGCGGTTACCTCGAGTCGGACACCGAAAACCCCTAGGGCCTAGCGGTTTCGCGCTCCTCCAACAATGCGATGACCCGCCCGACCAGTTCGTTGATGTCAGCGCCTGTCGTGTCGAAAGCCAGGTCCGGGTCCTCCGGAGTCTCGTACGGTGCGTCGATTCCGGTGAGCCCCTTCAGTTCACCGGCCCGCGCACGCGCGTACAGGCCCTTGGGATCTCGGCGTTCGCATTCTTCGACGGGAGTGGTGACGGCAACTTCGAGGAAGGTGAGCCCGGCAGCTTCGTTGAGAGCACGCGCAATTGCTCGATCCGAACGCAGCGGTGAGACCATCGACGCGATGGCCACGACGCCGGCATCGGCGAACAGCCGAGTGAGATGCCCGACGCGCCGGATGTTCTCGGCCCGGTCTCCCGGCGAGAACCCGAGATCGTCGGAGATACCGTGGCGGACGTTGTCACCGTCCAGGAGATACGCGGTTCGTCCCGCGTCGACCATCGCACGTTCGACAGCCACAGCGACGGTGGATTTTCCGGAAGCAGGTAGGCCGGTCAACCAGATCGTCGCGCCCTTCTGGGTGGTAGACGCCCACCGCCGCTGACGTTCGAGTGAAGACGGATGCCACTTGATGTCGTTGCGGGTCTGCTCACCGGGAACGACGACGCGTGGCTCGAGAATGGTGCCGGCGCCGACGGTGTCGTTACTCTGCTCGTCGATCAGAATGAAAGCGCCGGAGTCCCGATTGTGGTCGTAGGTGTCGGCGACCACCACGGAACTGGTTCGGAGCGTGACCGTTCCGATGTCGTTGAGCCCCAGTTCGACTGGGCTGTCCTGCTCGTCGAGCGTCTCGGGGTCGAGTCGGGTGTGCAGTTCTTGAACGGTCGCGCGCACGGTCCGGGAAGTATGTTTGAGCGCTATCCGATCGCCGGCTCGCAGTGGAGTGTTCGACAACCAGCAGATCGTGGCTTCGAGTTCTCGGGCCAGAACCGGCAAATGGGCCTGCGCACCGCCGCTGACCAGAACGTCGCCACGTCCGACATCGATGTCGTCGGCCAGTTCCACCGAAACCGACAGTGGTGCAACGGCAGTACTGCGGTTGTCGTCGAGAGTGTCCAGACTGATCACGGTGCTCTTCGATCCGGACGGCAGTACCACTACCTCGTCTCCGACGCTCAGTGTGCCCGCCGAAATTCGGCCGGTGTACCGGCGCCGATTCTGCGGATCGGGGCGCGAAACCCACTGCACGGGAAGCCGAAGTTCCTCGATGTGGGTCGCGGGCGCATGGAGTTCGACGCCTTCGAGATATTCGAGAAGTGTCGGCCCGTTGTACCACTCGGTGTTCTCCGAGCGGGTCACGACATTGTCGCCGGCTTTCGCGGAGACAGGGATGGCAAGTACGTCGCCTCGCCCGAGCTGGCGTGCCAATACCCGCAATTCTTCCTGTACCTGCGCGAATCTCGCTTCGTCGAAGCCCACCAGATCGATCTTGTTCACCACGGCCACAAGGTTCGGAACACCCAGTAGCGCTGCGATTCTGGCATGCCGACGCGTCTGACGCAGCACACCGGTTCTCGCGTCGACCAGCAGGACCGCTACGTGAGCGTTGGACGCGCCGGTGAACATGTTGCGCGTGTAGCGCTCGTGTCCCGGGGTGTCGGCAAGTACGTAACTTCTGGTCGGAGTGGAGAAGAATCGGTACGCGACGTCGATCGTGATGCCCTGTTCGCGCTCGGCGCGCAATCCGTCGGAGAGTGCAGCCAGGTCGGCGACACCGTCCTCGTCGGTCACGGAATCGAGGTGATCGGTAGGCAGACTGTCGGTGTCGTGCAACAGTCGGCCGATCAGCGTGCTCTTGCCGTCGTCGACGCTACCCGCCGTGGCCAGCCGCAGGAGTTGGCGAGTGATGGTGGTGGTCATCAGAAGTAGCCCTCACGCTTTCGGTCTTCCATCGCGGCGACCGAGGTTCGGTCGTCTGCGCGAGTCTCGCCTCGTTCGGAAACCGTCGCGGCCGAGATCTCGGTGACGACGTCGTCGATGGTGGTGGCGTGCGATCGAACGGCGCCGGTGATGGTCAGATCGCCGACGGTTCGATATCGCACCCACTCGGTCGTTGCCGCGGCGTTCTCGGCGTCGGTGCTGAATTCCGAAGCAGCGAGGAGCATTCCGTCGCGCTCGAATACCCGCCGTTCGTGCGCGAAATAGATGGGCGGCAACTCCAGTTCCTCCTGGGCTATGTAGCGCCAGATGTCGAGTTCTGTCCAGTTGCTCAGCGGGAAGACACGAACGGACTCTCCGCGTCTGATCCGACCGTTGTAGAGCGACCACGGTTCGGCCCGTTGCGCCCGAGGGTCCCACTGGCCGAACTCGTCACGGAAGCTCAGGACTCGCTCCTTGGCTCGCGCACGTTCCTCGTCCCGGCGGGCGCCGCCGAATGCGGCGTCGAATCGCCCGCCTTCGAGAGCGTCGAGCAGAGTTCTGGTCTGCAGGCGGTTTCGCGATCCGCTGGTCTCGGTCGACTCCTGTACTCGACCCTGGTCGATCGAATCCTGAACGGAAGCAACCAGAAGTGTGTGCCCGCCCTCCTTGATTCGGCGGTCGCGAAATTCGATGACTTCCTCGAAATTGTGACCGGTGTCGACGTGTAGGACGGGGAAAGGGAGTGGGGAGGGTCGAAACGCCTTCTCGGCGAGTCGAAGCAGGACTATCGAGTCCTTGCCGGCTGAGAAGAGCAGTACCGGTCTTTCGAGTTCTGCCACCACCTCTCGAATGATGTGAACCGCTTCGGATTCGAGAACTCGGAGTTCGTCGACAACATCGGTGACGGTGCTCATGTGACGGGGTATCCGTTCTGTTCGGCGTCGATGCGATAACGCTGCACCCATTCGCGGGAGCGTCCGTCGCTCTGACGACGCAGCGGCGGTGGTGGGGCCAGTTGTCCGTCGAGACCGAGGGAAATGAGGGTTTTTGCGACCACGGACTGCGGGTCTTCGGTGAGATCGCGGAACCCGATCTCGATGGGGGAGATGTCCTCTTCCTCGAACCAGCGCTTCCACTGTCGTTCCTGCTCACCGAGAATCGTCACCAGGTGTGCGATTCCGAGCGCGTTGTACTGCGCACCGTCCGAGAGATTCGGTGGGGTCGCGTCGTCGCGCCAGACCTGCGTCTGCACGGCTCGCCACATCGATACAGCCTGAGCGACAACATCTTCTCGATAGACGTGGATGAACTGCAGGTCGTGATCGAGAGTGTCGTGGAGTGCGGAACGTAGATCTGTCCCACTGCGCCACGGCAATCCGGCTGCGCGATCGAGCAGGAGCGGTGTCTGATTCCACATCAGCTTGCCGCCCCAGACTCCGTTGGGTGTTCGGCCGAGTTCGAGAAGTTGTGTGCGCCACTGCTCGGAGGTGCGGGTGTCCGGCGTACCCGGGTGGAACGGCGCGAGCAGACCCAAGACGGACTCGTCCGTGACGTCTTCGAACCACTGCCTCGGTTGCGGCGAACGCGAGGTCTCGGGGAGGTACTGGAAGAACTCTTCCGGCTCACCCGCGACCCCTGTTGCTCGCAGGGATTCGACCAGCAAAGTACTGCCACTGCGCTGCGAAGCGCAGACGAGAAACGAGCGTTGGGCCTCCGTCATGCGAGCAACGCTAAGGGTGGCCGGAAACCGCCGCAAGCTGGGAAAATAAACTCACGTAGAGGTTAAATCTCGACGTGAAACGTTAAATGTGCGGGTCACGAAATCTTGTGCTGAGGCACGTCTTACGCAGTTGTCGCAAGGGCCGCGGCGAGCCCGAATGCGATGGCCATGAAGACAACTTCACCGATGGCGCGGCGCAGGGATCCGTCCGAACTCATGCGGTGTGCAGCACTTGCGACCACCCATGTCCGGCGCCACCACCATCCCAGTGCGACGAGCATTGCGATCGCCACGATCTTGGCGAGGATCACCCGGCCGTAAGCGGTGTCGTAGAAGGCGGAGAGCGAGTCGAGTCGCACGACGGCGTTGACGATACCGGTGACGACCAACGCGAGGACACATCGCCAGGCGAGGGCGGAGTACCTGGGCAACCAGATCGCCCAGGCACCGCGCGACGGTACGGCAAGCGCGAGTGCGGCGAGCACGCCGAACCACAAGGCCGCAGCGAGGACGTGAACGGCGTCGAGGATCGATCCGAAGCTCTGCTGCGCCATGTGCCCGGTGATCGGGCGGGCAGCGAGCGCCAACGCGGAGACGACCAATGCCGGTGCGACGGGCACCGTCTCGGGATTGGTGAACCCGTAGATGCCGTAACAGACCACGGCAAACGCGCACGCGATGATCGCGACACCGACGCGGCCGACGTTGACCTCGGAGACGAATGCGCCGAAGTGCCCGATGGTCAGTGAGGTGACCGGGGCGCCGTCTGCCGCTGCGGCATTGAGCACGAGGAGCGTGATCTCGGCGACGAGCCAAACCGCTGCCGCCGCGGTGAGCTGAGTCCACATGATCGCAGGGGTTGTTGCCGGACGGCGTTCACTGCGGCCCATCCAGGCAAGCGTCGCGATGCCGAGCGTCAACGAGCCGCATCCGATCGCGAGAACGCGGACAGTGCTCGACGATTCGGGTCCCGACGGACTCGCGAGGCCCCAGGCGATGAGGACTCCCAGCAGAGCTGTGGGTACGGCAAACAGCAACCACCACCTGTTTGCCGTACCCGTCACGCGATCAGCTCGACTTCGGCTTACGCAGCACGAAGAACAGCGCACCGCCGAACACGACGACGCCGGCGACGATGAAGATCCACACCGGCATGCTGCCGGACTCCGACTCACCCGTACTCGACGCAGCGGCAGCGCCGGGAGTGCCCGACCCCGCCTCGGTGAGGGTGAAGGTCAGAGTTCCGTTGACGGGGTGACCGTCGGCGGAAGTGACGCGGTACGCGATGGTGTAGACGCCGGTCGGCCCGAGATCGCCGAGGTCTGCACTGACAGTGGGTCCTTCGACGGACGGATCGCTCTTGGTCCAGAGGTTGCCGTCCGGGCCGGTGACCGTCAGTGCCGCGAACTGCGCCTGCAGAGCCTCGTTGAACGTGACCGAAACCTTGTCAGGCGCAACCTGAATGGACGCGCCGTTTTCCGGGTTGGAGCCGACAACCGCGGAGTGCGCACTGGCCGTGCCCATTCCGAGCATCGTGGCCAGTATCGCGAGCATGCCGACGGCGATGACCTTGATCCGGGTACTCATCAGCGCTTGCTCCTGACCAGTGCGCCGAGGCCGAGTGCAGCGCCCAAGGCGCCGAGCACCAGGCCGACGCCGCCGAGCCAGCGCGCGGTGTTGTCTGACGAAGAAGATTCGGAAGCAGCGGACGTCTCGGCAGTGTTATCGGCAGCAGGCGCTCCGTGAGCATCGCCGGTGGATGCGGCGAGAGTCAGCGTCGGCGCGGGCTTGTCCGGCTCGCTGCCGTCGGCAAGTTCTTCCTGATCCCAGTTGACGACGTTGCCGTCGCTGTACGTCTGCACGGCCTTGAACTCGACCTCTTCCTGCTCCGGCAGCGGGCCGGCGGAAAGAACGAACTGCTGGAACTGGCCGGGGGCGATTCCGACGCCGGGGTCGGCCGTCCAGGTCACGGACTTCGCGACCAGCGAGGTGGGGTCCTTCTCGACGACGGCGGTCCAACCGGGCATCGGTTCGGTGCGTGCCGACTTGAGGTCGGGGAGGGCCACCGTCAGCTTGGTGGTCGAAGCGGTGTCGGATTCGGTGGGCACGCGGAACGTGAGAACGGAGTATCCGCCCTGCGTAGCTCCTGGTGCGACGACGCTGACGTGTGCTGAAGCAATTCCGGCGGCCAGCAGCACAGCGCTGCCGGTAGCGACGGTCGTGACAACCGCACGCGAAATCAGGGTGTTCTTCATGTCGGGAAGTGTCCTCTTGGTCTGGTGAAGGGGTGGGGAGTTCTACGAATCTTCAGACCAGGGCAGGAGGACCGCGCCGCGAGATGCTGGCGCGAAGAAGGGCGTCGACGGGTCCGTGATGGATTCCGGTCGAGACGGTGTGGCCGCGGGAAGTGACGGCGGCGGGAGCCAGGGACGCCAGGACGACGTGGAGAGCGTGGGTGACAACGCGGTAGAGGCGCTCGGCGGCCAGGACCGCCACCGCACAGGCGACGGTGGCACCGGCGTGAGCACCGAGCATCACCAATCCCGGAGCGGGCGAATGAGCGTGCTCGGAGAGCGTCATGGTGGTGTGGGCGGCAAGCTGACCCAGGCCAAGAGCCACGATCAGGGCAGCGGGCCCCCGGGAGAGGGCGGGAAGGGTGGCCGTCACGGCGCCGACGGTTGCGCAGACGGCGAGCAGCAGGGTCAGCGACGACGACTGTGGCAGCTCGCCTCCGCCGATTCCATGCGCGGCGACAGCGAGAGCAGCCGAAGCGGAACCGACAGATATCCCCCGGAGGGTCGCGGTCTGCTCGGCTGCTCTCACTGGCGTTCTCAGGTCTAGCGCACGCCGAGACGTGCGAGCAGATCTGCTTCGACGCCGTCGAGTTCGGAAGAAATTGCCTGGTGAGCTGCCTTACGGCGAGCCTGAGGCATCTGCTCGGCAGCGCGAACTGCCGTGCTGAGATCGCCGAGGCGCTCACGGATGGCGGCGGCAAAACGCTGCGTCTCCGCGTCGTCGGGCTTGCGGCTGAGGATCTCGGTGACCGAGCTCTCGGCGCCGGCGATACGAGCGCTCAACTTCGCGCCGTGACCGGTGTAGTCACCGAGCTGGTCGACGGCGATGCCCATCTTCTGCGCGCGCGTGGTGTCGAGCTGGGCGCGCACAGCCGTGGCAGCGCGGTAGGCGATCGGCAGGAGAACGGGGGCAAGCAGACGTGCCACACCCAGGTACTTACGCACCTTGGCGACAGTCAGGCCCTGATTCGCAGCGGCTTTCTCCTGCGCCTTCAGGGTCGCGATCTGCGCCTTTTCGATCTTGTGCTGTGACTCGATCTCGGCTTTCTCCAGCTTCTTGAGCGACTTGGTCTCGACCTTGTCGCGCTTACGCTGGCTCTTGGCGTTGAGCTTCGCCTCGACCTCAGCCTTGTGCTTGAGAGCCTTTGCCTCCGCCTTGCGGGTGGCACGAGACTTTCGCTTCTTGAACAACCCCATCGAAAAGGACCCCGTTTCCAGGTGTTTGTGTGTTGCCAGGTACCTGCGCTTCGGCTTCAGCCTAGGGGAGCACATAATCTTCGTCATCGTGTGTTCCGTTAACAACCCCGCGCCCCAGCTCCCGATCATCGATTCGGGGGCGTTGACCCGATGCCGTCATCGGGTGCGTCTGGACGGGTTGTTTCCCGGGAAATCGGCTTCGGAACCCGTCGACACCGGCGTCAAGCAGCGCCAGGATGCCGCGATCGCGAAGCGCGCGGAGATCGCCGAACTGGTGATCGGTGCTGCTCCCGAGCGTTGGGTGAAGATCAACCCCGATCAATCGGCGTCGGCTCAGGCTCGTGACACTCTTGCTGCCTGTGAGGCCGGCGCGGACCGGATCTGGGGCGCGGTCTTGCCCGTCGAGCGCGACACCGGACGCAAGGGCCGCTGCGAAATGCTCGTCCGTGACGACGAGGGCGGCGGGTACATCCCCGTCATTGTCGTCAATCACAAGGTGACCGATCCCGGCCAGGGCGCGATCACCTCGGGGCTCCTCGAATGGGAGCCCGCGGTCGATCCCAAGCGCAAGGTCCGCAGCCAGGTCCGCGATCAGATGCGCGTCGCGCAGGTCTATCGGATGCTCGAGCGTCGTGGGCTGGCGAGCCCGTCGCTCACGGCAGGCGCGATCGGATACAACGGAGACTGCGTCCTCGTCCACGACCTCAGTGCGATTCTCGACGACTACGACGAGCGTTTCGCCGACCGTATCGCTGTTGCCCGCGGCGAGGTGCTGACGTCTCCGTCACAGGTGAGCGAGTGCAAGTCGTGCCCGTGGTGGACCGAATGCAAGCAGGAGTTGGTTCGCAACCGCGATGTCAGCCTGGTGGCTGTCGGATCGCGCGCGGAGCTTCTGCGCGACGTCGGCTGCAACACGATCGATCAGCTGGCCGCCTGGGACGGTGAGCCGCTCGAGGACTGGCCGCACGGAAATTTCGACGACGCAGTCGTGATCGCCAAGGCGTGGTTGGCAGATGCTCCGTTGGTGCGGCGGTTCGAGAAGATCTCGGTGACTCGGGCGGACATCGAGATCGACGTCGACATGGAGAGCTATCAGGAGCACGGCGCCTACTTGTGGGGAACGCTGCTCAATGTCGGTGGCTTCTCGATGTATCGAGGATTTGCGACGTGGGATCCGCTGCCGACGCGTGACGAGGCGCGGTCTTTCGCGGAGTTCTGGGGCTGGCTGATGGCGGAACGTGCCGCAGCCGCTGCTTCGGGTAAAACCTTTGCTGCATACTGCTATTCGCGTTCGGCCGAGGACAAGTGGTTGTTGGACTCGGCGCGCAGGTTTGCCGGTGAGCCCGGGATTCCGAGCAAGGACGAGATTCGTGAGTTCATCGACAGTCCGCAGTGGGTCGACATCTATCAAGCGGTGAGTGATCAGTTCATCTGCCCGAACGGCAAGGGACTCAAGAAGATTGCCCCCGTCGCCGGGTTCAACTGGCGTGACGCCGAAGCCGGTGGTGAAGCGTCGATGGCGTGGTACCGCGAGGCGGTCGGCTACGACGGTGAGCCGGACGAGACGCAACGGACACGCATCCTGCAGTACAACGAGGACGACGTCATTGCCACCAAGGTTCTACGTGAGTGGATGACGGACCGTGCGGAGAAGGAAATTCCGCTGGCTTCCGAGTTGTAGCGCTGATCCGTTCTGTCGCTATTGTCTGAAACATCCTATTTAACAGTGTGTTTCAATTCGTAGTTTCTCGTCATCGTGTGCCCCGAACCCGCATCCGCGCTACCTTCATCTGGTCGGCTCCACGATGGAGGGTGTTGCATGCTGAGCAGGCTGACTTCGAGTGCGAGCGACGCCGATCTGTCTGACGTCGAGCGGCGCGACCTCTTCTCTCGCCAGGTCCGTCAAGTGACAACGGTAGCTCCGCTGGCCAACGTCGCGAATTTCTTCAGTGCGTGCGCTTTGTTGGCCTATGTCGTGCCGCCGGCACACGAAGAGTTCCGCCTGATCTGGGGAGCGGCAGCGCTCGCAGTCATCCTCAATTCGGTGCGTGTGTGGCTGCCGAGGGCCATTCAGGGAGAGAGGTATTCGCCCAAGCACACGACCCGGTACGACTACTGGGCACTCATGCTCGAAGTGGTACTGCTGGGTGTTTTGTACACGATCCTCGCGGCCGAGATGCTTCCGGTGATAGACGGTTCACGAAAGCTGGTTCTGATCGCGACCATCGCCGGTGTGGTGGGTGCCGGTGCAGTTGCGCTGTCGACTGTTCGGTCGCTGGGTTTGGCCTGGATTCTGGTGCACGGCCTGGGATTGTTATTCGTCATGCTTGCCGGGGCGACGGCCGAGTACTTCGTCCTTTCGTTTCAACTCGTTGTCTACATCAGTATTCTGTGCGTCGGCGTCGTGTACCTCTGGGCGTCGTTCCGAAGTCGTTGTCTTGCCGAGTTCGAGGCTGCTGCCGAGCGCCAGACGGTCAGTTTGCTTCTCGACGATTTCGAGGGCGGGTCACGCGATTGGCTGTGGGAAGCCGACACCACCGGGACGTTGTCGCACACCTCCGCTCGGCTGTCGCAGATCTCGGGAGTCTCTGTCTCCGACCTGCGAACCCTGTCGCTGCGCGGATTGTTGGATCGGCTCGACGTCGGTTCGACGAAGAGTGGACGAGCCGCGGTCCACGTCATCGGAGATCACCTCGACCGCCTCATGCCGTTTCGAGAGGTCGTCATTCCCGTTCGTGTCGGCGGCGTCGACCGATGGTGGTCTCTGTCGGGTCATCCCAGGCTTTCCGAGGCCATGGAGTTCGTGGGTTGGCGAGGCGTGGGCTCGGACATCACCGAGAAGTACAACTACGAGCGGCGAATTCTGTGGCTCGCTGCAACCGACGGACTGACCGGGCTCCCGAATCGCCGGACGTTCGGCACGGAGCTGTCCGACGCGCTCGGCGCTGTCCGGACCGGCGAGCAGGTTCTTGTCGGCATCCTCGACCTGGACAATTTCAAGTCGGTGAACGACACGTTAGGACACCCCGTCGGCGACAAATTGCTGATTTCCGTTGCTGCACGGCTCAATCGGGTGGTCGACGGTGCCATGTGTGCCCGAATCGGTGGCGACGAATTCGGCGTCGTCTTGCGGGGAACAGGGGACGGCGGCGAGGTGTTTGCTCGCTATCTGGGCGCACTGCGTGAGCCGTTTTTCGTGCGGGGGAATCGCATCGAGGTTCGTGCATCGATCGGTTATGCCAGCTCGCCGGCAGATTCCGAAGACGCGGACACGCTTGTCATGTCCGCGGACCTGGCGCTGTATGCCGCAAAATCCGCCGGCAAGAACCGGGTCGGAAAATACTCACCGGCGCTGCGGGCGCGGGCCAGGGAACGAGCATCGGCCCTGCAAGAGCTTGGGCTTGCGATCGAGTCTCGGCAGTTCGAGCTGTACTACCAACCGCAGGTTCGTGCGGATACCGGCCGCGTCGAGGGATTCGAGGCACTGCTTCGCTGGAACCATCCGGTGCGGGGAGTGCTTGCGCCGCGTATTTTCATCGATGTCGCGGAGGAGACAGGCTTGATAGTCCCGCTGGGGCTCCAGGTACTGCACATGGCGTGCGCCGAGGCGATGACGTGGCCCGATGACACCTACGTGACCGTGAACGTCTCTCCGGTGCAACTGATGTCGTCCGGCTTCGGATCAGCAGTCAACGATGCGCTGGAGGCATCCGGTCTGTCCAGCAAACGGCTTCAGCTGGAAATCACAGAGACGGGAGCGGTAGAGGAGCTTGCCGTCGCCGAGCTGGATCGTCTGCGTGCCACCGGAATTGCGATTGCCCTGGACGACTTCGGAACCGGCTATTCGTCTTTCGAGAGTTTGAAGAAACTGCCGTTGGATATTCTCAAGATCGACCGGTCGTTCATCACCGAACTGAGCGAGGGTGATTCGGCAGTTGTCACTTCGGTGGTCGAGGTGGCGAAGGCGCTCGGTATGCAGTCATTGGCGGAAGGCGTGGAGACGGCCGACCAGCTGAGGCTCTTGCTCACCGCGGGTTGCGAATTGGTTCAGGGTTACTACATCAGCCGACCGATGCCGGCGACGGAAGTGGCCGAGTACCTCAGCGCAACTGCCCAATCCAGTGGTGGGTATTTTCATTCGTTCTGACAACCGTGCGCCTTTATTAACCGCGGGCGGTTAATAAAGGCGCACAGCAGGGAGGTTAGCGCGGCGCCATGCGGAGAGCGCCGTCCATGCGGATGGTCTCGCCGTTGAGGTAGTCGTGCTCGACGATCATCTGCGCGAGCTGCGCGTACTCGGACGGCTGGCCCAGGCGGGACGGGAACGGAACGCCGGCCTCCAGGCCCTTGCGGTACTCGTCGGTGACGCCTGCGAGCATCGGGGTGTCGATGATGCCGGGGGCGATGGTGTTGACGCGGATGCCGAACTGCGCGAGGTCGCGGGCAGCCGGAACAGTCATGCCGTGCACGCCGCCCTTGGAAGCGGAGTACGCGATCTGGCCGATCTGTCCTTCGAAGGCAGCAACGGAAGCGGTGTTGATGACGACGCCACGCTGGCCGGACTCGTCGACGGCCTCGGTCTTGGAGATGGCGTCGGCCGCGAGGCGCATGACGTTGAAGGTGCCGAGCAGGTTGACGGTGATGACCGTGCGGAACAGCTCGAGGTCGTGCGGACCCTTCTTGGACAGGATGCGTCCGGCCCAGCCGACACCGGCACAGTTGACGACGATACGCAGCGGGGAGCCCGACTCGACGATCTGGTTGATCGCTGCTTCGACGTCTTCGCCGCTGGTCACGTCGGTGGGGATGAGGGTGACGCCGGCGGGGACGTTGTCGCCTGCGCGCTCGATCGACGCGGGCAGATCCAGGCCGAAGACGGTAGCGCCGGCGTCGGCGAGGCGCTTGGCTGTTGCGGCGCCGAGGCCTGATGCCGCTCCGGTGACCAGTGCTGCGGTTCCCTTGATTTCCACTTCGTGTGCTCCTCGAGTTAGCGATCGGTAAGGCGGTGGTGCGTGTCGAGAACCATAACGCGAGGGTGTATGTGAGGGCGAACGCGCGAGACCCGCGTAGGGCTGGGTACCTTGGACGCGAGGTCTGAGAGCAAAGCACCGGACGAGAGGGGACCTGCGTGAGCAAGGCGCCTGTGCGTCCCGCCGCTTCTGTCGAGAATTTCGAGCGGTTGCAGCGCGACCCGCTCTTCGAAGATCTTGCCGAGCTGATTGCAGAGGTTCTCTCCTACGCGTTCGACGCTCCGGCCGCCGTCGAGATCGAACAGTGGACGATCAGTTGCCTGCCGTCGACAAATCGATCGGCGGAGCGCCATCGCTTGTTCACACTCAACATCGGTCCGATGGAGATTCTGAGCGTCGAGTGCCATCTGGTCGGCGGTAAGCCGATCGAGCACGTCATGTCCGTGTACGTATCCAGTTCGGCACTGGAATCGCGAACCGGCTGCAGCATCGAAGAACTCGATGAGAAGCACGATCTGGTCGCCATCAGACGCACCGAGTTGGCGTCCGCCGACGGCGACGGGACCGTGATCGACTGCAGTCTCGAGGACTCGGATGCGTTGGAACAGTTCGCCCTACTGCCTGTCGATGTGACGACGGTACGTCCACTCGCGGAGCATCTTGTTGCCAAGGGCAAGGGCCCATTTCGGCAATATCACAACTCCGGGTTCGCCAAATATGTACTGGAAAGGTCGCTCGACCATGGTTGATCAGTTGCCCATCCGCCTCCCGCGTGTGCTGCGAGACGGGGACGATGCCGGCGCGGTCGACGTGCTGCAGGAATACTTCACGAGGCCGCTCCGAAAGACGGGCTATCTCCGTACCGGTGCGCTGTGGGATTCCTGGGATCCCAGTGGCAACCGCGATCGTGATGCGAACATCTTTACCGCGGAAGATCTTGTTGCGGTGACGCTTCTGTCGGTTCAGGTTCCGGCGCAAGGGGCCTTCTTCCTGCTCGGGGAGAACAATGCCGAACTGAACCGACTCCTGGCCGACGTGGGCCCCGATCGCGACCTGTCGAACGAACCCGATCCCTTCACTCCGGAATCTCCGGTGTGGCGGTTGGAGACGGCGCTTCGAGAGATTCACGGTGTCGGGCGAACCATGGCGTCCAAACTGATCGCACGTAAGCGTCCGCGGCTTCACCCGATTTACGACGACGTCATCGGGCGGGAGTTGGGAACGAAGGCTGCCCATCTGGAACCGGTACGAGAGGCCTTGCACGACGGAGAATTACACGTGCGATTGCTCGACTTGCGAGTTCGGGCCGGACTGGACGATGCCATTCCGGCGATCCGGGTGCTGGATGTGCTCGCCTGGATGCAGGGTAAGGGATACAAACCGGCACTCTAGCTTTCTTGTCGGTGGGCAGGTCTAGTCTCGAATGTATGTTCGATAATGGATCGACGGGCGGTGTGGGCGCAGTCGTAGATGACGGCCGTCCTGTCGTCGATCCACTCGTGCTGCCGGACATACTCTTTGCAACGGCGCAGAGCGAGAACATGCTGGCCGCACAGAAGGTGCTCGGTGCATCGATGTTGTCGGAGTCGAGATTCAATGCGGAACTCGACGTGTCCGGTGATGTCGACAAGGCGTGGCGGATCGCGTGCAACGAGATCGCGGTCATGCTCACGTGTTCGCGGCGCACAGCCGAAGTTCACATCGAGATCGGTGACGCCTTGCGCGAGTTCCTTCCGCTCACCAAGGCTGCATTTGCTGCCGGCGAGCTGGACTATGCGCGTGTGCGCAAGATTGTCGACGGACTCACCGGGGCCGCCCCCGAGGCGATCGCAGCACTCGAGCGCCGAGTACTTGCCTCCGCGCACCGTCTTCCGCCCGGGCAACTGGAGCGCGACATTGAACGTCAGCTCTTTGCCTACGATCCGGACGCTGCCGCCGAACGTCGCCGGAAAATGCTGGAACACCGCGATGTTCGCACGCGTGCAGACCGTCACGGACTCGCCCAGTTGCAGGCAACACTCAGCGCGAACGAGGCTGTCGAAGCGCTTGGCCTGATCAACGAGGCCGCCGGAAGCGTCTGCAACCACGATCCACGAAATGCCTCGACGCGCCGGGCCGACGCGCTGGTTGCTCTCCTGCACGGTGAGAACGGGCTGACTTGCCAGTGTGGCAGCGAAACGTGCGAGGCAGTATCCCCAGCAAGTCGATCAACTGCGCCCTCACGTCGGAAGCCGTTGCTGCACATCGTGTGCGATCTAGCGACGCTCCTCGGGTTGACGTCAGATCCCGCGAGCATCGACGGGTACGGGCCAATCGATCCCGACTTTGCTCGCGAGCTTGCCGCCGATTCCACTTGGCAGGCACTGTTTGTCGACTTTCGCTCTCAGGCCGCCGGGAATCGACCGCGTCGGCAACATGCTCCGACTGTCCTGCCGCTTGTTACCCGACGTGATCACCCAAGTCGCGAACCGAAAGGCTGCGGAGATCGGATTCGGGCGATGCAACGGTTGGTCGCGCGAGCCCCGGACATAGTTCGAAGATCGGATGGGCACGGCGCCCAGCCCGATCCAACTCCCGGCGCGCTGACCTATGCTCCGGGAGCGGCTCTGGCCGCATTGGTGCGGGCCGTCGACGGTCACTGCCGGTTCCCTGGTTGTTCGGTGCCCGCGAGCAGGTGCCAACTCGACCACATCACCGAATTCGATCCTTCCGATCCGAGACGCGGTGGGTGGACCATTGCGAGCAACCTCCAATGCCTGTGTCGTCATCACCATCAGGTGAAGACCTACAGGTTGTGGACGCCGGTAATGCTCGTGGATCGTGCCATTCACTGGACCGATAAAACCAGCGGGTTGACGACTGTCACGGTTCCGGAGAGGCGCTGACTTCGAAGATGGTCTCCAGACCGTCTTCTTCGTCCCACTGCTCACCGACTTCGCTGAAACCGTACTGGCTGATCAGATTTCGCGATGCGATGTTGTCCGGGCTGATGGTCGCTCGAACGATGTGCACTTCGGATTGGCGACTCGCGACGTCGAGAAGTATCTCGAGGGCAGTTCGTGCGTAGCCATGGCGCCGGAATGCCGGGTCGATGCGATATCCGATCTCCACCATCCCGCGCGCGTCGGGGCGACCGTGGAATCCGGCCAGCCCCACCGGCTTCGAGGTGCGGGCATCGACGGCGATGCGGGTGATCCACGCGCTGTCGAGTGGGTTCCCGGTTATCTGCGTGCTCCGGTAGCGCCACAAGCCCTGGCATTCTTCGCCGAGGAGATACGGGGTCAGGAGGTTGGGTTCGAGTTCCATTGCGAGAGTGGCGTTGTCTTCACCCAGTGCGTGTAGGGCGAGTGATGGAGCCCGGATCAGTTGAAGTCCACGTCCGTCGAGTGCCCAGGGTAGTTCGGTAACTGTCACAGGTCGGCGATCGGAGTCGACAGAGTTATGTCAACGCCGATGCTCCGAAGATTGCCGTCCAGAACCTGCCAGATGGAGCGCCCGAGGAACTCGGCCAATTCCGCACTGGTCACATCGGAACCCGGCTGGCTGAGCCAACGGTTGACGCTGACGTCGACCAATCCGATGACGCCGAAAGCCAAGGGCTCCGCCATCTTCGACGATTTGCCGCGGCTGGCGAGGATCGCACCCAACAGGTTCCCCAATTGCACGGCGATGGCCGTCTTGGTTCCGGTCACCACTTTCGAACCGGTGGCCCGCGTGCTCGGCGAGCCCTTGCCTAAAAAGTGGTGCAGTCGTGGGTATTTCACAATCCACTGGAGGTAGGTCTCGACTGCCCGTGAGATAGCCTCGCCGACCGTACCCTGCGGCGTGAGGGTGGGTGTCAGGTCGGTCATCATCATCTCGAGGATGCGAACTCGCAGCTGCTCGTCGAGGTCGGCTCGATCCTTGAAGATCCGGTAGACAACGGAACGTGGGACGTCGGCGCGCTCGGCGATCTGCTGGACGCCGACGTCGGCGCCACCTTCGTTGACTGCATCGAGTGCTGCGTCGAGGATCCGCGCTTTGCGCTGCTCCTTGTGATCGTTCCAGCGAGTGCTGCGCCCGTCGGGCTGCGCCGACTCGGCTGTTTTTGTCATAAATCGAACGATACTCACCCCGCCATTGACTGGACAAGATGTCTCACATACTTTGGTGGGACAGCGTGTCACACACAGATACCGTTCTCTTCAGGAGTGGCAATGAGTAACAGGGTTTTTGTCGTCGGCGTCGGCATGACGAAGTTCGAGAAGCCGGGAGCCCGCGAGTGGGACTACCCCGACATGGCACGCGAGTCGGGTACCAAGGCGCTCGAAGACGCGGGTATCGACTACACCGAGGTCGAGCAGGCATACGTCGGCTACGTCTACGGCGAGTCCACCGCAGGTCAGCGGGCTGTCTACGAGCTGGGTCTGACGGGCATCCCCATCGTCAACGTCAACAACAACTGTTCGACGGGATCGACCGCGCTCTACCTCGCCACGCAGGCAGTCAAGAGTGGTCAGGCCGACTGCGCACTGGCGCTGGGCTTCGAGAAGATGCAGTCCGGGTCCCTCGGATCCACCTACGACGACCGTGAACAGCCACTCATGCGGCACCTCCTCGCTCTCGCCGAGCTGCAGGAGTTCGCGATGCCGCCCGCTCCGTACATGTTCGGCGCGGCCGGCGTCGAGCACATGGAACGCTTCGGAACCACTGCAGAGCAGTTCGCGAAGATCGCCGTCAAGAACCACAAGCACTCACTGAACAACCCGTACGCGCAGTTCCAGGACGAGTACACCCTCGAGCAGATCCTCGAAGCACGCCAGATCCACGGGCCGCTCACCAAGCTCCAGTGCTCGCCTACCTCGGACGGATCCGGCGCGGCGATCATCGCCAGCGAAGCATTCGTCGAGAAGCACGGGCTTGCCGCTCAGGCGATCGAGATCGTCGGGCAGGCCATGGTCACCGACATGAACAGCACCTTCGAGGACAAGAGCGCCATCAGCCTCGTCGGCGCCGACATGACTCGTAAGGCCGCTGAGAAGGTATACGCGCAGGCCGGGATCACCGCCGACGACGTCGACGTCATTGAACTCCACGACTGCTTCTCCACCAACGAGTTGCTGACCTACGAGGCACTCGGACTGTGCGCCGAAGGTGACGGCGGCAAGCTCGTCGACGCCGACGACACCACCTACGGCGGACGCTGGGTGGTCAACCCGTCCGGCGGCCTCATCTCCAAGGGTCACCCCCTCGGCGCAACCGGCCTTGCCCAGTGCGCCGAACTCACCTGGCAGCTCCGCGGAACCGCCGACAAGCGTCAGGTCGACGGCGCGAAGGTCGCGCTCCAGCACAACATCGGACTCGGCGGCGCAGTTGTCGTGACCGCATACAAGCCCTACGCACGCTGAATCACACCCACAACCCGCCAGCTACCCACTAGGAGTTTCATCATGGCTTCCGTTTCCGTCTCCGCTGTACTGCCCGCATCCCCCGAGAAGACCTGGGATGCGCTCTCGGACCTGTCTCGCTGGGAAGAGTGGCTCACCATTCACCAGGGCTGGAAGAGTGAACTCCCCACCCAGGTTGCGTTGGGCGCCAAGTTCACCGAGGTCGTCTCCGTGATGGGTATGGCAAACAAGATCGAGTGGACCGTCGAAGAGGTCGAGGTTCCGAAGATGGTCAAGATTGCCGGTACCGGAATGGCCGGCGTCACCGTCGAATTCGTTCTCTCGGTCGAGGCCGACGGTGCCGGTTCGAAGGCAACCGTCGACGCCAGCTTCAAGGGCACCATGATCGTCGGGCCGATCGGCAAGGCAGTTGCCAAGAACGCCAAGGCTGATCTCGAGGCCTCGCTGGCTAAGTTCGCCGAGCTGGTCGGGTAACGGCTCAATGACGACGCCGAAGACCAACGCGGTCGAATTCGATACGTCCGGGCTGGACGTATGGACCGATCCGGAGCACTTCGAGGTGACAGCTGAGCGCATCGCCGAATATGCCGCTGCCACCAACGATCCCATCGAGCGACACCTGAAGGGCGAGATCGCTCCGCCGGTCTTCGCTGTGGTACCCGTCTTCATGTCGATGGCACCCGCTGCGCTGTCGGTGGCGCCGGTCGAACTGCTGATGAAGCTCGTTCACGGTGAGCAGGACTTCCTGTTCCACCGTCCGATCTACCCCGGTGACCATCTGGTCGCTCGTGCCAAGCCCATCGGATTCGAGGGCCGGGACAACGGATCCACCGTCGTCATCTACGTCGAAACCAAAACCGACAAGGGTGAATTGGTCAACGAGCAGTGGATGACGGCCTTCTTCCGCAAGGTCGACGCGGGCCCCGGACTGGGCGAGAAGGCTCCCGAACATCGATTCGACGACGCTCTTCGCGCTGGTAGTCCGGCAGCGGTGGTGAATCAGCATATCGACGAGGACCAGACGTTCCGGTACTCACCGGCTTCCGGCGATCCGATGCCGATCCACCTCGACGAGGAGATCGCTCGGATGTCCGGGCTCCCCGGAATCATCAATCACGGGCTGTGCACGATGGCGTTCACGTCGTGGGGAGCCCTGACCGAACTGGCGGGCGGAGAGACCGAGCGGTTGCGCCGTCTCGCAGTGCGATTCGCGAAGCCCGTGCTCCCGACCCAGGACATCGAGACGGTGTTCTACAAGTCGGGTTCGGCAGACGGAGCCACGTCGTACTCGTACGAAACCAGCGCGGTCGGCGACCTCGTCATCAAGGACGGCCTCGCGGTCATCGCCGACAAATGAGTCTTCATGTCCGACAACTGAACTGATGGGAATCTGAACTGATGGGAAGTCTCGACGGTCGCGTAGCGATCATCACCGGAGCAGGACGCGGCATCGGCCGTGAGCATGCGCTGCTCTTCGCTCGTGAGGGTGCGAGCGTCGTGGTCAACGATCTCGGCGGAGCAAACGACGGTTCCGGTGCAGATGCCGGCCCCGCGCAGCAGGTAGTCGACGAGATCGTTGCCGCAGGCGGAAAGGCGGTCGCCAACACCGACAACATCGCCACCTGGGACGGCGCCGAGGGCCTCGTCAAGCAGGCCGTCAGCGAGTTCGGCCGACTCGACGTTCTGGTCAACAACGCGGGCATTCTTCGTGACGCCTTCATCGCGGGTATGGACGAGAGCCAGTGGGATGCAGTCATTGCCGTGCACCTCAAGGGGCACGCAGCGACTCTGCACCACGCTGCCGCCTACTGGAAGGACCAGAGCAAGGCAGGCGAGACTGTCAACGCTTCGGTCATCAACACTGCTTCGGCTTCGGGTACCTTCATGCCCAACGCGGGCCAGGGCAACTACGGCGCGGCCAAGGCGGGCATCGCAGCTCTGACCTTGGTGGCCGCAGACGAGCTCGATCGATACGGTGTGCGCGTCAACGCAATTGCGCCGATCGCGCGTACTCGGCTGACGCTGGCGACCCCCGGTATGGGCGCGTTGTTCGCCGCCGAGGTCCCCGAGGGTGAGTTCGACGCGTTTGCGCCGTCCAACATCTCCCCGTTGGTGGCCTATCTTGCGGCAGCGGACTGCAAGCTGACCGGCAAGGTGTATGCCGTTCAGGGTGGGGCCATCACGGAACTTGCCGGCTGGCACGGTGTGAACACCATCGAGAGCGAGGGTCCCTGGACCACCGCCGACCTCGCAGAACGTCTGTAAGCGCATGGCACGCAACGCATACGAACTCGGCCTCGGGCTGAGTGAGGAGCACACGGCACTCGCAGATTCGGTGCGGTCATTCGCCGAGCACACCATCACTACCGAGCAGGTTCGCGCGGCGGTGGAGTCACGGACCGAGGACAAGTTCCCCGAGTTCTGGACGGCTTTGGTCGGGCAAGACCTTCTCGGGCTCGCGGTTCCGGAAGAACAGGGTGGTCACGGCGCCGGTCTGCTGACCTTGGCGGTGGCACTGGAAGCATTGGGCCGCACTGTCTCTCCCGGCCCGTTTGTTCCGACGGTATTGGCAAGCGCCGTTCTCGGCGGCGCCGATTCCAAGGCGGGACCCGAGTTCCTGCCCGGTCTGATCGACGGAAGTCGTACGGCAGCAGTCGCCTTGGGTGCTCCGTTGGCGGCCGAGTCGTCGGACGGCGGATACAAGATCACGGGCGCACTCGACGGTGTGCTCGGTGGTGAACATGCCGACGTGCTGCTGGTCCCGATCCAGTTGCCCGAGGGTGTCCGCTACGCGGTGCTCGAGAGCAGCGCAGTCGCGATCACCGTGCAGGACAGCATCGACGTGTTGCGCGGCAGTGCGCGGATCGAAGCTGACAATGTTCAGATCAGCGCCGAACGGATACTCGACGGTCTCACCGAGGCGCGGGTACGGTCCATTGCCGCAGTCGTTCTCGGTGCCGAAGACGTCGGCGTCATGTCCTGGTGTGTTTCCACTGCGTCGGAGTACGCCAAGACCCGTGTGCAGTTCGGGCGACCGATCGGTCAGTTCCAGGGCGTCAAGCACAAGTGCGCGCAGATGGGCATTGCGCTCGAGCAGGCACGCGCCGTTGTGTGGGATGCGGCAAGCGCATTGGACAAGGGCGACGACACGGCAGATTTTGCCGCCGATATCGCCGCAGTGATCGTGCCGGACGCCGCAGTGCAGGTAGCGCAGGATTGTGTGCAGGTCCACGGCGGCATCGGATTCACGTGGGAGCACGACGCCCACCTGTACTACCGCCGCGCGCTCTCGATCCGCGGCATTCTCGGCACCCGCGAGGATCGTGCCAACCGTGTTGCGCAGCAGGCACTTGACGGTGTCAGCCGGGCTTCGGTTCTCGAACTGCCGCCCGAGGCAGAGGAGATCCGCGGCGACATTGCGGCCGAGCTTGCCAAGTTGGTCGAGCTCGACGAGGACGACCAGCTGATCGCGCTCGGCGACGGCGGCTGGGTTCAGCCTCACCTGCCGAAGCCTTACGGGCGCAGCGCCGCTCCGCTCGAGCAGATCGTCATCTCCCAGGAGATCAAGGCTGCGGGTATCTCGATGCCACAGCTCCTGATGGGCACCTGGGCCGTGCAGGCCGTCGTAGCGCATGGTTCGGACAAGCAGAAGCAGGAATTGGCAATACCGACCCTGCAGGGTGAGCTGGTGTGGTGCCAGCTCTTCAGTGAGCCCGGTGCTGGTTCCGACCTCGCGTCATTGTCCACGAAGGCCGAAAAGGTCGACGGCGGTTGGAAGATCACCGGTCAGAAGATCTGGACCACGGTTGCTCAGTTCTCCGACTGGGCAATGCTGATCGCCCGTACGGACGCCACCAAGCCGAAGCATCAGGGCATCACCTACTTCGTGCTCGATATGTCGACACCGGGCATCACCGTCCGCCCGCTGCGTGAGATGACGGGTTCGGCGTTGTTCAACGAGGTGTTCCTCGACGACGTGTTCATCCCCGACGAGAACGTGGTCGGCGAGGTCAACGACGGCTGGAACGTCGCACGTACGACGCTGGCCGGCGAGCGCGTCGCCCTGAGCCAGAAGATGGAGGCGTACGCCTCGGACTCCGATCTACTGAAGTTCGCGAAGTCAGCAGACCTGAGCCCGATCGGGCGCTACCGCGTCGGCGAGCTGGTGGCCGAGAGCCAGGCGATCGACCTCATCGGCTCCCGCGTTGTGCTCAAGCAACTTTCGGGAATCGACGTGAGTACGACGTCGAGCGTCGGCAAGCTGTTGGCGATGAAGATCAGCCAGTCGATCGCCGAGTTCGTCGTCGCCGAACTGGGTGCTGCCGGAGCGGTCAGCATCCCAGGTCAGCCGAGCGACAAGGCGATGGAGCAGCTCATTTCGGGCCGTGCCACCACCATCTACGGCGGCACAACCGAGGTGCAGCTCAACGTGATCGGTGAGCGCATGCTCGGATTGCCACGAGACTGAGGGTATTTATCGGGTGGGGCTCAGTCCTGGATTCTTCTCCAGGGCTGAGCCTCTTCCAGTTCGAAGGCCAATTCGAGGAGTGTGCGCTCGTCGCCGAGATCGGCGGAGAAATGCGAAGCCAACGGCAAACCATTGCTGGTCTGGTGCATCGGTAGCGAAATCGCGGGACCACCGGAGATGTTGTTGAGCGGTGTGAACGATGTGTACGCGATCAGCTTGTCGAAGAGTTCCTCGAAAGGCTGAGCAGGAGAAAGGTATCCGAGCTCGGGGGTGGTGTGCCCCAGAGCCGGCGAGAGCACGACGTCGTACTTCAAGAACATGGCGCTGTACTGCTGCTGGAGCCGTCGCAGGCGGTAGAGCACGCGCGGCGTCTTCACCAGGTTCTTCCGGTACAGCGTGTACAGGCCCTTGGTGAGATTGTCGGTGCCGGACTTGTCGAAGTCAGGCCCGAGCATCTGTTTGCCACCGGTGGAGATGGCAAACGACAAAAAGCCCCAGTAGATGCTGAAGTCGTCGATGAATTCCGGTCCGACGGGCAATGCCGCGTCCTCGACGTGATGGCCAAGGCTTGCAAGGAGTTCAGCCGTAGCTTCGACGGACTTGCGTGTCTCGTCGTCGGTCTTGGTGACCGTCACGGAATCGGTGATCACGCCGACGCGCAGGCGGGTTGAGCTGGGTCCTTCGATCAGACGAACCGGTGCGAGTCGTGGATTGCGGTAGTAACTTTCGGCCGCTGACATCCATCGTGCGGTGTCGCGAACCGTGCGGGTGACGGCGCCCTGAGAGATCAGCCGGATCGGCATCGACTTGTCGGCCGGATCGGCGATGGTACGGCCGCGAGTGGGTTTGAGTCCGACCAGTCCGCAGGCAGCGGCGGGAATGCGAATCGATCCACCACCGTCGTTGGCGTGCGCGATCGGGAGGACTCCGGCAGCAACCAGTGCGGCAGCGCCACCCGAGGAAGCGCCAGACGAGTAGGCCGGGTTCCACGGGTTGTGCACGGGTTCTTCCGTCATGTACTCGGTGGACGCACTGAATCCGAACTCGGGCAGTCGGGTCTTGCCGATCGAAATGGCCCCGGTGGAGAGGAACTGCTTCGCGAAATCGCTGTCAGCCTTGGCAGGGACTGCTGTGAAGGCGGTGCTGCCCTGCTGGGTGGGAAGGCCGGCGCTGTCGGTGTTGTCCTTGATCGCGGTGGGGACGCCGGCGAAGATGCCCGCGGCCGGCCGGTTGCTCCTGGCAAGGGCGCGATCGAAATCTGTGCAGGCCAAACCGTTCAATCGCCCCTGCACTGCCTCGGCGCGCGCGATCGACGCCTCCATGACTTCCCGTGCGGTCACCTCGCCTGATTCGATCCGGGCGGCGACGCCGGTGGCGTCGAGATCGCCCAGGGCGTCATCGGTGAATGCGTGGACGGGGGTGTTGGGGCTCATGGGGATCCTTGTCAGGCGGAGGCACTCAGGTCGTCCGTCCAGCATATTGGACGGACGACCCCTGAGTGGCGCTATCTGTGGATTGCGGTATCAGCTACCGAAGATCGTCACAGCCTGCTCTGCTGCCTGCGGTGCCTGCTGGAACAGGCCCTGAGGGATGAACTGCTGAGGAATGAACTGCTGGGGACCCAACTGCTGGAAGTTCGTGACCATCGGGTGGATGACGTTGTTGAATACATCGTTGAACATGTGTTGCGTCCTTCGGTTACAGCGTTTTTCGAACTTCTGACTCCATCGACACTAAGCACGGTTCGGGTGGGTTTCAACGAAAATCACTGATACACAGTCAAGTTCAAGTTCATTGCCAGCTAGGGGCCAGGAATCGGCGTTTCTTCACAGCTTCGACGCGGTGCCGTGCAGATTCTTGGCTGTCGGGGACGTCTCGACGGATTTTGGATCGGGGTACGTGCCCAGTACGCGATCGGCCGTTCCCGCGGTGGTGACGGTGAACCAGTAGTGCTCGTTCTTGAAGTGATGGTTGCGATGGTTGCGCCAAACCGACCGGTAGAGAGCAGTTTTCGGCTTGTAGTCACTGTGGATGAGGAAATGAGTCCACTCGTAGCCGAGGCCGAGTACGGAAATACAGGTCAGGAAGGTCAGACCGAGTTCGACACGGGGAAACGCCAGGAGTGCGACGGCAGTCAGGACGGGAATCACGATCAGGAGCGTCTGCCACGGAATGAAGATGAGTGAGATGGTTCGCGGGGCGAAATGGTGCTCCCGATGGCTGCGCGCCAGGCGTGAATCGAGGGTGACGCCGGCAATGGTCCGCGGCTTCCAATGGAGAACGAAGACGTGAATAATCCACTCCACGAAGGGGAATGCGGCAAGCATCACGAGCGGAACAAGGGCGTCGGTGATCTGCCAGTTGCCCAGCGTGAAGCGCGCTGCCGCAGCGACCACCAACATGGTGCCGATCATCCACGGCGTCGGTGACTTGCGGAACGTCCGTGCTGCGTCGGCCAGAGTGAGAGGCTTGCTCATGGTTTGAGTCCTTCCAGGAAGGTGAGAGCATCGCCGATTGCCGTCGTACCGGTGTGAAGGAGCTGTGCGGCTGACGCCTCGGCAGTTGACTCGTCGTGTGAAGTGATGGCGGAGGCCAGTTTTCGATACAGGTCGGTCTGGCCGACTTCGGCGACCATGACGGAGGCAAGTGCAGTCATGGCCGGTTCGTATGCAGCGCGCAGGCTGTTGAAGATCAAACGGAAGGCAATGGAATCCGCGCTGTCGACGACGACGTCCCAGAACGCCAGAGCGCGGTCTTGCAGCTCTACCGGATCTTCGGTGGCGCCTAGTTGATCCACGGCCGTGTCGAGTTCTCGGGCAGATTCCGCGGAGATGCGACGGGCGGCCAGCACCGCGATCTGCGGTCCCATCAACTCGCGAGTTTCCAGGACGCTGCGCACCACGGTCAGGTCGGGGACGCCGTCTCGAACCAACAACTGGGGGAGAAGTTCGGGTCCGGCCTGGCGTCGAAAATCTCGCACGGACGTGGACTCGCCCTGGCGGACCTCGACGAGCCCGGCCTGGGCGAGCTTCTGAATTGCCTCGCGGACTGCGGGCCGCGAGACACCGAATGCCTCGGCGAGCTTGCGCTCGCTGGGTAGCGCCTCACCCGCGGCCAACTCTCCGGCCAGCACTTTCACCGAAATCTGGTCGAACACTGCGCCGGAAGCGGAGGTACGTGCAACGGGTTGGAACATGTACTGACCGTAAGCGCTAACTGGTGAGAGGTCAAGTGGTATGACCAGTTACCGTCACTGCAGGTTGCGAGTGGTGTCCGCCAACTTGTTCAGGAAGTCCGTGTAGGTGAGTGCGAATCCGACTTTGTCGTCGTAGTCGAGCGGTGCAACATTGCCGGCGACCACGGCTGGAACACGATCCCACGCCGGGTTGCCCGGCCAGGAGTCGAGATTCTGGGCGACGACGACATCGGCGTCGGCGAGCACATCCGCATTCTCCCAACCGAATTCGGCGCTGTAGCCGCCGATCGCGGCCGACTGGGCGGCGGTGATCGCGTCGTTGGACAAGATCGTGTAACCGAGTGACGACGCTACGTCGACGGTCAGGTTGTTCGGGGTGTTGAACACGAAGAACTTGTCCTCGATCAGCGATACGAAGGCGATCGTCTTGGTCTGCGCGACGGAACCGACGTCGTCGCGGGCAGTGGCGAGAGCGGCTTCGTACCGCGCCTGTGCTGCCGAGGCGGCGGCGGTCTTGCCCAGTAGTGCCAGTTGCTCGCCCATGAATCCCAGAGGCCCGCCGAGTGATTCGGTCTCCTTGTCGGGCGAGCTGCCGTCCTGGATCACCAGAACCGGTGCGATGTCCTCGAAAGTGAGGTTCTGTGACTTGTAGCTCTCGTACCAGCCGACGGAGATGAGGATCAGGTCCGGGTTGTAGCTCAGCACGTCCTCCTTACTGAGATTGCCGCCCAAATGCCCCGCATCGGCAGGGACCTTGGATGCGAGATGGCTCGACTCGTCGTAATCGAGGGCGACGATCGGGTAATCGGCGAGAAGTGCGAACTCGAGGGACGTCCGGGAGTCGATGACAACCACTCGCTGCGGGTCGGCAGGTATCTGGGCGGAGTACCCCGCGAAGCTGTAGTCGATGGTCTCGGCCGAAGGCGAGGGCTGGTCGTCGGACGAGCTGCACGAGGTGAGCGTGCCGATCAGGATCGCGCCGACCGCGAGCGCGATAGACCTGGCAAAACGGCGGCGGTGGTGCATCTGTGGTGTTCTCCAACGTGTTCGGGCAACATGGTTTGCCTTGCCTAACAACGCTAACGTGTCACCCGTGCGGGTTTGGTGCCATTCTGATGCGGTTTCATGACAGGTGAGAACGAGCGGAAGTACGCGGCGGGGGTGTGGCCGATGACCTGCCTGAACAGGTCGATGAACGTTCCAGGGTTGGCATACCCGAGGCCGCGGGCCACGGCGACGACAGGTTTGCCTGCGGCAATCTCGATCAATGCAACGCGGACGCGCACCAGAATTCGCCATTGAGTGAGCGTCGTGCCGGTGTCGGCCTGGAAGCGGCGCATCAAGGTCCGACCACTCACGCCGATGGTGCGAGCCCAGTCGGAAGTGGTGCGGTCGTCCGCCGGATCGGCGATGATCTGCTGGGCAATCGAAAGAAGGTCAGGCGTTCTCGGCAACGGAATGTCGAGACTCGCGGCCTGAACGGGATGGATGAGGTCGATTGCCACCTGCTGTAGCCGTAGTCGCTTCAGGTCGGGCATGGCGTTGTTCTCGTTGTGTAACAACACCTCCCGAAGTGCACCGGTCATGGGTATGCCGACTATCGAGTCCCAATCGGTGTCGATTCGATCCGGCGTCAGGTACGTCGCGAAGATGACGGCGCCGTCGTCGGAGCGGACACGGTGCGCAGTGCCGGCAGGAATCCAGATGCCGAGCATCGGCGGAACCATCCAGAGGTGTTCGGACGCTTCGAGGGTGACGGTCCCACCTGCCGACCACAGCAGTTCATGTTCGCGGTGGGTATGGAAATCCCAGACGCCAGTTGCCGTGCTCTTGAACCGGATGGTGCTGACGGACCACGGCTCCGCGACGATCCGGTTCGGGGTGGACACCGGCTCGTTCCACGTCGACGGTTCCAGGGTCGGCGCTCCCCACAACATGATGCCGGGGAAGTCCTGTCGCGAAGGCGTCACGAACCAAGAACGTACCGGCGTCCGGCCGTCGACCGAGGGGGTGCGCGTATCGATGGCTCGATCGAAACAGTGGTTGGCCATGACGCTTCACCGTAACAGTGCAGGTGAGAGTAATTTTAGGTAGCCCTAATTCGGATACCGTCAGGAAACCCATGACATCACTTCTCTTGCCTACCGCTGATACCGATGCCGAGTTCGCTCGCATCACCGCAGCACTTACCCGACGCGGTTTCCTCGGGGCCGGTGCCTTGGCGGGGATCGGATTGCTCACGGCCTGTGGAACCAGCTCCAGTGAATCGGCCGAGGGCTCGATGCGCACCATCAACACGGCACTGGGGCAGGTGGAGGTTCCCACCAACCCGCAGCGAGTGGTCAGCGCCGATTACTACACGGGCCCCGCGATGTTCGACGCCGGATTCACGCCCGTCGGATTGCCGGTGGACTACGAGAACGCCGACGGTGTCCCGGAACCGTATGCGTCTGCCCTGCGGTCTCTTCCGAAGGTGGGACGCTGGTACGAGCCCAACGCCGAGGCGATAGCGGCTTTGTCTCCCGACTTGATCGTGATGACCAACCTCCTTTCGGAGAACAACCCGGATCTTTACGAGCAGATCCGGTCGATTGCACCGACCGCAGTTTTTGCCGAAGACGGCCAGTACGCGTGGAAGGAGCGCGCCCTCGGGGTCGCGGACGCACTCAACCAGAGTGCGAAGGTTCAAGAGTTGGCAGACCGATACGAGGCGCGGATCGCGAAGTTCCGCAGCGACAACGCTGACGTGTTGAGCAAGGTGAAGGTCGTCTACACCACGTACTTCGAGGAGAGTGGTTTCTCGCTGTACTCGCCGACCAAGTATCAGACGACGGTCATCAGCGAGGCCGGGTTCCAGTTCAACGACCGCTCACTCGCAATTCCTGCCGGCAGCAACGAGTGGTTCCCGAAGGAGCAGTTGGAGCTACTCGACGAAGCCGACGTCATCATCACCAACAGTGGCAAGGGCCCCATCAACGAGAAGTTGGCGAACGACACCATCTTCCAGCGTCTGCGCGCCGTCAAGAACGATCAGGTGTACTCGTTCGACTACGAGGGCGTCGCGTCGTTCGGTTGGGCCCTGACGTTCCTCGAGCAGTTCCAGCCGATTGCTGAGGAGATCAGAGCCAAGCTCTGATCTCCTCAGCAATCAAGAGGAAGCCGGCGCCACCACGTCCAGCCTCGGTTGATGCTGGTCGGTGTATGCCCACGGGCGGATCTTCTCCAGTGCTTTGCCGATCCGGAACACGGTCGGTTCGTCGTACGTATGGCCGACGATCTGGACGCCCGTGGGAACGCCGTTGTGTGCGTGTCCACTGGGCACCGCTAGTACGGGGCACCGATTGGCGACGTTGAACGGCAACGTGAGAAGTGCTTCGGCGGTGGTGTTCACGTGCTGGTCCGCAACCGTGAGGCCGTCGAGCAAAGACTCGCCTGCCGGGAAGGCGATGGTGCCCGAAGTCGGGCAGATCAGCGCATCGAATGGAGCCATCGCCTCGGCGAGCTCTCGTTGCATCTGGGTTTCTTTGCGAAGGCCGTCCAGAAATGACATTTCCGCAGCGCCCTTCGACGTGATCGCGACGTTGTCGAGCGTGTAGTCGGCAAGAAGATCACCGTGGACGCGAGCAACTTCCGCGACGGATGCACCCATGATCGTTCCGAAATGGACTTTCACCGCTGCTGCCATCGAATCACGAGTCCACGGCAACTCGATCTCCTCGACGATCGCGCCGGCATCGACCAACGACTGTGCGAGAGCCCGGGTGTTCGCCTCGATGTCAGGCTCGATGGGGAAGTCACCGAGCCGCAGGCACAGGGCAATGCGCATTCCCTCGACCGACGGGTACTCGTGTGGCAGCGTGATCGCCGGCCTGAGGGAAGAATGGTCACGCGGATCCGGCCCGATCAGAACGTTGGCCAAAAGAATTGCGTCGTCGACAGTTCGGGCCATCGGACCGTCGCCACGGTAGGAATCCATGGACAGCGGGGCGACCCCGGGAATGCGGCCGTACGACGCTTTGAGTCCGACGGTGCCGGTGAAGCCTGCCGGGCCCCGCGTCGACCCACCGATATCGGATGCTGTTGCCAGAGTGGTAGTTCCGGCAGCGAGTGCAGCGCCCGCACCTCCGGATGACCCGCCGGGGCTGTAATCGAGATTCCAGGGATTGCGAGTCACGCCCCATAGTGGAGAGTGCGTGAACGCCGCAACACAGAACTCCGGCGTCGTGGTGCGTGCGTGAATCAAGCCGCCTGCTGCCAGAACTCGATCGATCACCGGTGCGTTCTCGCGGGCGATGTTTCCGCGCGCCGCCAGCGAACCTTCGGTCAGAGACTTTCCGGCAATAGCGTGTTTTTCCTTGGCAGCTACCGGAATTCCCTCGAGCGGCCGCGGATCGGGTCCGTGGCCGAGATATCGGCTCTCAGCTTCCCGAGCGCCGGTCAGTGCCTCCTCGAACATCTCTTCGGTGAAGGCATTGATGTGAGGTTCGAACTTCTGGGTTCGGTCGACGACTGCTTGTAGCAGCTCGACCGGAGACAATTCTCGCGTGCGAAAGTGTGCAATAGCTTCGGTGGCGCTGAGGTAATGCAGGTCGTCTGACATGGCGTTATCTCCCTGGAGAAGTATGTGTAGGAATCACGCGCTTCGCGCAAGGGCGCCCAGTGCGGCCGCAGTCATAGCCGTGACACCTTCGGGTAGTGCCGCGGCCGGATCCGGCGCGAAGCGCGGTGAGTGATTCGAGGGTGTGCCGGGAGGAATCCGTCCCTCGGCGAGTGCGGCGAGAGCTCTTTCGTCGAAACTCCGAAGCGCCGTCCCGCCGAAATGCCAGAATACGGAGGGGCATTGGGCAGCAGTGCCGAAGACTCCGAAGTCCTCGCTGCCTGAAAGTGGTTGCGGCAGGGTGTGCATTCCCAATCCGGCCCGGCGTAGGTCGGTCATCACCGTGGACGTTGCGTCCGGAGTGTTGACCGTGGCCGGAAAGCCGTTGTACGCATGAACGTCCGGCGCTTCGGTGGCGCCTGCTCCGTCCGCTTCTGCGCGAGCGATCCGGCCTACAGATTCGAGCATGTGTTCTCGCGACGATGCGCTGAAAGTTCGCAGACTGAGTAGTAGTTCGGCGTCGTCGGCAATGATGTTCGCAGCTGTGCCGGCGTGCAATGCTCCCACCGTGAGCACCGGTGCTGTCGGGGTTGCCGCTTCATGAGCGACCAGACTTTGAATGCGCAGCGCGAAAGATGCTGCCATCAACAAGGGGTCGATGCACGCGTACGGCGAGGACGCATGCCCACCACGGCCGTGAAAAACCACTCGAATCGTGTCGGATGCTGCCATCAAGATGTCGGGTTTGCTGACCAGCATCCCAGCCGGAGTCGGGCCCACGTGTTGTCCCAGGCAGAGGTCCGGTCGCGGGAAGCGGTCGAAGATTCCGTCGTCGACCATCGCACGAGCGCCGGAGCCGGTCTCCTCGGCAGGCTGGAAGACCGCGACAACAGTGCCGGTGATCGACGTCGGATCCGCGGAAAGTGCTGCGCACGTGGCAAGTAGCGCGGTTACGTGGACGTCGTGGCCACACGCATGCATGACGCCATCCGTCTTGGAGGCGTATGACAACCCGGTGTCTTCTGCGACCGGCAACGCGTCCATGTCGGCGCGTAGCAGGATCACCGGCCCGCTGCTCCCTTGGAGAACACCGACGACACCCGTGCCGCCGACTCCGATCGTGACGTCCCAGCCGCCGATCCGCCGAAGCTCTTCGGCAACAAGTGCGGCAGTGCGAGTTTCGTTGCCGGACAACTCGGGGTGTGCGTGCAGGTCCCGGTACAGATCGAACCAGTGCGGCTCGACGGTTCGCAACCGCGACGGGTCTCCGAATTCAAGATTCGAAAGCAGTTGGTTCATGGTCGATCTTCTTTCGGTTGGTGATGATCAGTTGGCGGTTTTCAGTTGCACCAGGTTCAGCATCTTTTCTCGGGTCTGCGGCGCTGCCATTACCGCGATGATCGCCACGACGGGCCCGAGCGCGAGCGATACGAACGCCGCTGACCAGGAGAGATGGTCCACGATGAATCCGAACACCAGCGGCGCGACAATCCCGGCGACCATGCCGCCGAAAATGATCATCGACGAGGCGGCTCCGACCACCGAAGAAGGCAGGCTACGAAGTGGGAGCGCAAAACACGGCATGAAAGCGAAAGAGGCAGCGGCAGATCCGAGGGTGACGAGAACGACGAACAAGGCCGTGTTGGAGGCGAAAGGAACTGAAACGAGCATCACGATGCACGCGAGCATGGACGGCACTACGACGATGCGGCTGTTGCCTGCCAGTCGATCCGAGATTCGGCCGCCGATGACGGTGGTCACGGCGGCCACCACGGTTGCCGGGATGAGAAGGAGGCTCGCACTCGAGAGGGCGATTCCACGTTCGTCATGGAGGTAGGACGGAACCCAGGACGACATCCCCCAGATCACGAAGTCGTAGCCGAAGAACATCAAGGCGAAGAGCCACATCGCGCGGGAGCGAAGTACGGTGCGCATGTTGTCCCAGGAGGAATCCGGACCGTGGTCGATCTCCGCCGGAAGTGCGGGCGGGAGCCACAACTTGATGCTGACGAGCGAGAGTACGCCGAGCGCCGCGACGGCCAGAAACATCCCACGCCAGCCGATCAACGGGAGAAGCGCTGCCGCAACGACAATGGCGAGAAGCGTACCGACGGCGTTGGAACTGTTCATCCATCCGGTTGCGGTGGCACGTTGCTCCGGGATGCTGCGTTCGGCAACCAGCTTTACTGCGGCTGCCGGAAACACGCCCTGTGCGAGACCGAAGAGAAAGCGAACAACCAGAAGCGTCCCGAACGACCACGCAAGGGCGGTGAAGCCGGTGAAGACACTCCACGCCACCAACCCGATCAGAGCCATCCGGACTGCGCCGTATCGATCGGCGAGCAGTCCACCAGGCAGTTGGGCCAGTGTGTATGCAATGAAGAACGTGGAGATGATCAATCCACGCTGGGAGTAGTCGAGATCGAACTCCTCACCGAGCAAAGGGAGGGCGAGGTTGATCGCCAGCCGATCTATGTAGTCGATCGCGTAGGCGACGAACAGCAGCGCGACCGTGACTTTGGTGGAGCGAAGCACTGGGCCTCCAAGTGGTGAACCTGTGAAGTGATTCACATATCTTTGGCAAACCGGCAGGGATCACCGGCCAGAATGCAGTAATCCAGCAATACTTGGCAGATGAAGCCGGAATCCAACGCATTTGTGATCGCGGAATCTGATCTGGAGATCATCAATGCACTCCAACTCAACCCCCGCGCGTCGTGGACGCAGTTGTCGTCGGTACTCGACATGGATTCGACGACGATCGCCCGCCGGTGGCGTCGACTCGTCTCGAACGGTCATTCGTGGGTCAACGCGGTCGCAATCGGTCGAACCCACATATTCGGCTATCTCCTGATCAGGACCACTCAGGATGCGGTTGCCGACGTGGGGGAGCGGTTACGTGAGCTGGCCTGCGCGTATCTGTTGGCCAGGACGGAAGGTGAGTACGAGTACTTCGTCGGAGTTGTGGCCGCCGACCAGAAGAGTTTGGACGCCTTGGTGTGTGAGCACCTTGCTGCCGATCCTGGAATCTTGTCGATCAGAAGCCGGGTCGGGGTGAAGGTGTACCGGGACGGCTTCAGTTGGGAGCCGGGCGCTCTGGGGCAAGCAGGTCGCGCTCAGCTGGCAACCGCTGCGGCGCCGGCAGATCCGACAGTGTTCCGTGAGTCCGACGGTGCCCTGTTGGAGGCGCTCGGCCGTGACGGACGTGCCAGCTATGCGCGTCTCGCCGCGATTTGTGGAACGAACGAGACTGCGATTCGACGGCGCTTGGCCCAGTTGACTGCATCGCGACAGTTGATTTTCCGCTGCGATGTCTCGCAACAGGCTGTCGGTTCACCGTTCGAAGTGATCTTCGATGTCGCTGTGGACGGTTCCACCGACGAACTCGGCAATCTTGTGTCGAGTTGGCCGGAGATCAGATTGTTGGTGGCGACTACCGGAACAGCGAACATGTTGATCAGCGTGTGGCTGAGCAGCCTCGCGCAGAGTCTTGTCGTCGAGGATCGACTCCGCCGAATCGGTAGTGTGCGGATCCTCGATCGACGTGTCTCGCTGTACCCGATGAAGCGGTTCGGGCAGCTACTCGGACCGAGCGGAGTGGCGGAAGGTCATGTCCCGGTCGCGATTTGGGGCGCCGGCGACGTTATTCGTTGAGCGTCAGTCGATCGGCGTCCGATTGTCGTCGACGAGGTGTGTATCGGAGTCGGTCGCACGGGAGCGCTTCCAGATCATACGTGCCAGCGCACCCAGTACGGACACTGCCAGGACAACGCCACCGCCGATGATGCCGGCCGACGAGTCGGGGAAGATGCCCTCGAGCAGCAGCCAGACACCGAAGACGAAGAACAGCACCGCGGCGCCGATCTTGATGAATCCGTCCGGGAGGTGCTTGCCCAGTACCGAGCCGACGATGATGGCGAGAGCGTCGGCCGCCACCATGCCTACCGTCGACCCGATCCAGACGCCGATCCAGTCGTTGTCTGTCGCAAGGGTGATGGTGGCGAGCATGGTCTTGTCGCCGAGTTCTGCCAGGAAGAAGGCCGACGCGACGGCGATGAAGGCGGATCGCGTGACGCGACCGGCTTTGTTCTGCTCGTCGTCGGTGAGATCGTCACCGCGCAGGGTCCAGAGGCCGAAGATCAGGAACGCGATCCCGCCGACGATGGAAATTGCCGCGGTGGGGAGTGCGACGCCCAGGTAGTGGCCGACGGCGACCGAGACAAGGTGAACAAGGGTGGTGGCGACGGTGATTCCGCCGAGAACGACCCACCAGCGATATCGCAAGGCAAACGTCATTGCCATCAGTTGCGACTTGTCGCCGAGTTCCGCGACGAAAATGACGCCGAAACTCAAAAGTATTGCGGCAAGCAAGGTTTACTCCTCCGGTCGGTGTAGGTCGGAGGAAAAATGCGAGCCTCCGGCCTGGGCAGGCGCATAGTGCGCTTGTCCGGCCGAAGGTCTCGCCCACCGAGGCCACAGGACCTTCGGTTCGCCAGGCCGGGTGCTTCGCGATCCACACCAGGCGGAGCGCGTCGAACCAGTATGTCGACACAGGCGATTGGGGGCTACTCCCCTTCGTTGCTACCCACGTTAGCGCGGTCGGCTCGAATTGGCAAAGCGCACAGCAAGTTTGGGAGTCCGAACTTATCGCTTACCGCGGCCGTCACGAAGCGAGGAGCATGGCCAAAACAGCGGTGTCGGGATCGCTGATCAAATCGATGCCGACGCGGCTGATCATGGAGACGACCGTGCCGTCCGGCTCTGCCTCCACCCAGGCCGCACGATGCTCCAAGCCCAGGTAGGGAAGTCCTGGCAGTAGTACGCACCCCGACGCGCTTCCCTCGCATTCCGGCAGGCTGGGGGTAGTTTCCGACGGCGGGTGCAGCATGATCAGTGCCGGCGGCTGATGGTCGGAGAAACGGCCGGGTGTCAGTGCAAAATCGCCGAGCACCGGACCTTCGGCAACCACCAGACCGACGGTGCCGGGTTGCGGATCCTCGGGAACGTCCTCACGCACTCCGAAGACCGTCGTCGTCGGCAACAATCCCGGCATCGAGGCCACTCGGACAGCCAGGGCGAGAAGCTGCGCCCACTCCTGGGTGGTGTCCGGCCAACGGCCGGAAATGACGAAACCCTGCAAAGACCCAGCGGCTTGGAACGGAGAAATGCCTATTGCTTCGTTTCTGTTCATTTCTGTTCCTCCCTCGGTGCTGGGGCAAATCTCGGTCTGACGCGCATGCGTCGGTCCGGCACACCTCGTTGGGTAATCGAAATATGCACCTATTCGGTACTGGCACACAAGACAGGGAGAGTGCCAGCCAGGTTTGCGCTGGTGAGAGCGGTGGTATGCGCAGGCATGACTCTGTCGAAGAACCGTTCTCGGCTCGAAGACCTGGCAACGCAGGCGTGGATCTTCGGGTATCCCCTGTTGATTGCGGCGGTATCGCGTGACGTCATGACGGCGACGCCGACCCCGGTGGCGATGAAAGCCCCGCTCAACCAGTTCGCTTATGCGCGTACGACGCCCGACGCGAGCTTCACCGATGTCGTCTCGCCCAACGCGGACACTCTCTACTCGTCGGGGTGGCTGGACGTCTCGACGGAACCGCAGGTGCTCTCGCTGCCGGACTTCGGCACCCGGTACTGGTTGGTCCCCATCCTCGACGCGTGGAGCGACGTCTTCACGGTGCCGGGATCTCGGACGGTAGGACGCACCGGGGGGCCGTACCTGGTGGCCGGACCGAATTGGAAAGGCAACGTGCCCAAGGGTTTGACGCTGCTGCGGTCGCCGACGGCGATGAATTGGATAGTCGCCCGCTACGCGACGTCAGGGGGAACAGACCTGGCCGAAGTGCACAGCCTGCAGGACCGGACGCGACTCACACCACTGTCGGAATGGACGGGTGACCCGCAGGACTACACGCCCGGAGAAGTTCCGGTGAACTCTGCTGTCGACACGCGCACACCGCCGGTGGACCAGGTGGCCGCAATGGACGGCGAGGCCTTCTTCACCACGCTCGACGCACTTCTCGACGACAATCCTCCGCGTCCGGAGGATACCGAGATGATGAAACAGCTGTCCGACATCGGAATCGGCTCGTCGCTGCCCTGGAAGTCGCGCCCGCAAGAGGTGCGTGATGCCCTCGACCGAGCTGCGCGGACCGGAATGGACGTGCTGAGCGAGATCGCCAAGGAGGCGGAAGGCAATCCGAAGAACGGCTGGACGATGCACCGCGGCTTGGGGCATTACGGGACTCATTACGCTCAGCGGGCTCTGATCGTCTGGCTCGGTTTCGGGGCCAACCTCGACGCAGATGCCGTGTACCCGCACGCTACGACGGACGTCGACGGTAAGCCTCTGACCGGTGAGAAGAAGTACGTACTTCATTTCGAGAAGGACGAGCTCCCGCCGGTCGAGGGATTCTGGTCGCTCACGATGATGAACGAGCGGCAGTACTTCGTGGACAACCCGATCGATCGATATGCCATCGGCGATCGAAGTGATCTGGTGTTCGCCGACGACGGCTCGTTGGACATCTATCTCCAGCACGAGTCGCCTGGTGGCGAGAAGGAGCGGAACTGGTTGCCGGCTCCGTCCGGTGACTTCAACGTCTTTCTGCGCCTGTACTGGCCGAAGGCTGCAGTGCTTTCGGGATCGTGGACCGCGCCCGGTATTCGGGAAGCAAGCATTCGGGAAGCAGGCTGAAAGTCCCCTCGCTTCGTACCCGAAGAGCACAACTCGGTATCAGCCGCGCGTTTCGATGGGCGGAAAGGTCACGATAGCCATACGATCTGTCGGTATTGCCCTGTTTGAAGAGCTGTTGAATCGGTCAGAGACACCCGCTTGCTTCGGAGGCTACTGATGGTCACGCAGAACCCGTTCGTGCAGTACGGCAAAGAGATCTGGTGGATGATCCTGATCCGCGGAATCTTCGGCGTGATCTTCGGAATCATTGCGCTCGTGTGGCCGGGAATTACCGTGGTGGCCTTGGTCTTCCTGTTCGGTATCTACTCCATTGTCGACGGCTTGATCACGCTCGTTCGAGCCATCCGGGACCGCGAACACCTGAGTTCGTGGGGATGGTGGGTGTTCACCGGCGTCGTTTCGGTGGGAGCCGGTATCGTCGCGCTGGTCTGGCCAGGCATCACGGCGCTGGTACTTCTGTACATAATTGCCTTCTACGCCATCATGTTCGGAATCTTCGGAATTGTCGGCGCCTTCAAGATGAAAGCGCTGCCCGGATCCAGTTGGGGATGGCTGCTCGCCGCGTCGGTGCTCGCGGTCATCTTCGGCATCATCCTTCTGATCGCACCAGGCGAAGGCATCATCAGCCTCATCTGGTTGTTGGGTTGGTACGCAATCTTGTTCGGCCTCTTCATGATCGTGGGCGCATTCCAGATCAGAAGCCGGGCAAAGGAAGCCGGTGTTCTCTAAGAAGGGCAAGCCGGCCGCCGCGGCTCCCGCTCCGATCCCCACGCTTTCCGGTAGTGCGAACTGGTCGATCCCGCGCGGTCTGATCGTCCTGCTCGGTCTCGCGGCCACCGTGGTTGCCGTCGGCGGAATGAAGGTGTTCGGCGGCATCCTCGGACCGGTATTCCTGGCGCTCGTGCTGACGATTGCCGTTCAGCCCATTCAGGATTGGTCACAGCGACGAGGATGGCCTAAGTGGGTCGGGATGCTCGGCTCACTGGTCACCGTGTACCTGATTCTGCTCGGGTTGGCGGCGTCGTTGATCGTGTCGACGGCCCAGTTGGCCACAATCCTGCCTCAATACTCCGAGGAGATGACCAACCTCCTCAACGAGGGCCGCGACAAGTTGGCCGACTTCGGAGTCAGCACCGAACAGATCCAAAGCACACTCAGCAGTATCGATCTCACGAAGGTCGTGGGCGTACTCGAAAGTGGGCTGGAGGGTCTGCTCGGCATTCTGTCGGATCTGGTGTTCATCCTCGCACTGTTGCTGTTCATGGCTTTCGACGGCATGAGTATCCGCTCACGGTTGAATGTGCTGTCCGAGCAACGTCCCGAAATCTCCTACGCGCTCTCCACCTTTGCCGCCGGAACTCGCAAATATCTGGTCGTCTCGACGGTCTTCGGCCTCATCGTGGCGGTACTCGACGGTGGTGCGCTGTGGCTGATGGGCATTCAGCTGCCCGTCCTGTGGGCGCTACTGTCCTTCATCACCAACTACATCCCCAACATCGGGTTTGTCATCGGCGTCATCCCACCGGCGCTCCTGGGACTCCTTCAGGGCGGGCCGTGGCTGATGCTGTGGGTGATCGTCGTCTACTCCGTCATCAACTTCGTGATCCAGTCCATCATCCAACCCAAGTTCGTCGGCGACGCCGTCGGGTTGTCGGTGACGATGACCTTCCTCTCGCTTGTCTTCTGGGCGTGGGTTCTCGGAGCACTCGGAGCATTGCTGGCGATTCCGCTCTCGTTGCTGGTGAAGGCCGTCCTGCTCGACATCGACCCGGCCACACGCTGGGCGGACATCCTGATCAGTGGTCCTCGAACCGAACCGGATGAAGACCCGAAAGAAGAAGCGAAACCGACCCCGGCGCCCACCTAGAACTTCTCAGTGTTTCTACAAGTTGTTGCTTTATCGTCTCGCCCATGAGCGCCGAGAACACCACCGAGAACTCCCACCGCCAGCCGTCACGCCTCGGTCGACGGCTGGCAGTGGGTGGTGTGGCCGCGATTGTCGCGGCTGCGGTGGCGGGGATCGGGTTCGTGATCTTCGCGGGCGGTGCCGATTCCTCGAACACCGTCGCGATCGTGAACGCCGACGCGGGAACCACGCTCGACGGCAAGGAACTTCGGGCCGGCGACACCCTGGTGGACACGTTGGGCAAGAACGAAGACTTCGACTTCCAGGTGGTCGACAACCCCGGCGGGAACTACTTCGCGACGTTGACGGTGCCGGAAGACTTCAGCGAAACCGTCGCGTCGATGTTCGGCACTGATCCCCGCCAAGCCAGTGTCGAACTGGCGGTGAATGGCTCGGACTCGGAGAAGGCCGCCGAGTTGACTCGGGCCGTATCGGCGCAGGTCGGCGCGGACGGAATCAAGGGTTTGCTGGCTCAGACTTCGGCCGCCAGGCGCTCGATCGATCAAAACCTCACCACCGCACAGATTCTGGTCGCCGGCACCAATGAGGCCGGAAAGTCCATCGATCAGGTGAAGGCAGGCGCAGGCACTCTGCTGCCGTATCTCGAGACCGCACGCTCGGGAGCGTTGGAGTTGATGAGCGTGGCGGACCAGGTATCCGGCGTGGTCGATCAGGCGTCGGGGTCGGCGGAAGAGCTGGCCACGCGCGCTGACTCACTGGGCCTGACGCTGGGGGAGGCGTCGTCGTCGACCGCGGAATTGAAGACACGGATCGACACGTTGCAAACTGCGTTGAACGGCCTTCCGATCCCGCCCGACGTGACAGCGCAACTGGCCGGTGTGAGTTCGGATCTCGGTGCGCTGAATGCGCAATTGGGCACCGTTCCGGCGCTGTTGGGTGGCTCGGTCGGACCCGATACGGAGCTCGGTGATCTAGTCCGCACCGCTGTCGGGCAGCTGCAAGGCGCGAGCGATCAACTGAGCAGTGCTGCCGGACAATTGAACGACGGACTCATCCCCATCGCCGATCAGGCACCGCAGATGCTCGGCGACGTGACCGATCAGATCACCCAGGGATTCACGACGCTGCAAGGGATCGCCAAGTCATTGGTCACGGGCCTCGACGGCGCAAAATCCGGTATTCCGGCGATGACCACTCCGCAGCAGGTTCAGTTGACCTCGGTGCTGTCGGATCCGGTAGCCGTGAATCAGACCAGCGCGAGCAGTGGTGACTCCGGAACTCGCACACTGGCATTGGTCTTCGGAGCCACGACGGTCCTGCTCGGTGGCGCTCTGCTGACGCGAACGGCGGCGCCCCTGGTGAGGCGCCGCCGTTCGCAAGAAGAGCTGTGACTAGACGATCAGACCTGCGGTCTGGGTACGTGCACGGTCGAAGCGAGCCGAAACGTCGTTCCAGTTGACGATGTTCCAGAATGCCTTGACGTAGTCGCCCTTGACGTTCTGGTAGTCGAGGTAGAAAGCGTGCTCCCACATGTCGAGGAGCAGCAGCGGCGTGAGGCCGATGGAGATGTTGCCCTGCTGATCGTAGAGCTGGACGATGATCAGACGCTGTCCGATCGAGTCCCACGCGAGGATGGACCAGCCGGAGCCCTGGATGGCGTTGGCGTTCGCGGAGAAGTGAGCGCGGAAGAGATCGAACGAACCGAAGTTGTCGTCGATCGCTGCGGCGAGCTCGCCTTCGGGCTTGTCGCCACCGTCAGCGCTGAGGTTGTTCCAGAAAACGGTGTGGTTGGTGTGGCCACCGAGGTGGAACGCCAGGTTCTTCTCGAGCAGGTTGGCCTGCGCTGCGATGGTGTCGTTCTCACGAGCCTCGGCCAGCTTCTCGAGTGCAGCGTTGGCGCCGGCAACGTAAGCCGCGTGGTGCTTGTCGTGATGCAGCTCCATGATCTTGCCCGAGATGTGCGGCTCGAGGGCTGCGTAGTCGTAGGGGAGTTCCGGCAGCGTGTAAACAGACACGAGGGTCCCTTCTTTGCGGGCTGGTGAGCCCTGGTGCTTTAGAGTGCGTCGATCACCGGTCACGGCGTGACGTCACTCGCGTATGTGCAAATCATTCTTCGGGTTTCCACCCAATAACATTCGTACACCGTCCGCAACAGTCCGGCTCAGGTAGTAATCACCAAAGAATAAAGTTTGGTTAACCGAACTTAGTCGGATCTAAGGGTAAGCTAATATGCGCAAATTCGTCGTAAAGGTGAACGGAACCTTAAACTTGCGCGATGCCCGCACCAGTTTTCCTCCCGGAATCACCAGAGGCGGCCGCGCCTCGGGTGAATCTTCCGGGCGCTGACCTGCTGCGAGCACTGGCGGTTGCCGCCGTGATCTACTCCCACATCTCTTTTTACGTCATCGACGATCTCGGCTCGGGCTGGTGGGTGATCGACGTCGTTTACGGCGTTCTGATCGAGCCCGCCGAACTCAACCAGCACCTCTCTTTTGTCGGCGTCGCGGTATTCATGATGCTGACCGGCGCTCTGGTGACGCGGTCCGCGATTCGTGACGGCCCCGGAAAGTTCTTGACCAACCGATTCAGCCGCCTGCTGCCCGCATTCTGGGTGGCAACCGCGATTGCCATTCTTCTGGTCCGCCTCGGAATCAACGGAATGTTCAGCGGTCAGGAAGGTATTTCCGATACCGAAGCGTTGATGAGCTTTTTTCTCGGCGGATTCTTTCTCAAGCCCGAGGTAGCGGTTCTCGGAGTGACCTGGACGCTCACCGTCCAGTTCCTCTTCTATCTCGCCTGCGTCGCGGCTCGACCGATATTGCGTCTGCGTCCAATCGTCATGCCGCTCGCCGGCGGAGCACTGTGCTCACTGGTGCTGCTCTACAACGTCTACGCGCCGTTGCCGTACACCGTGCCGATGCTGTCCAAGATCGCCGCGACGCTGCCGGCTGTCTTCCTCGGTCAGATCATGTACCTCGCGTGGGCCAAGCTCGCTCCCGGCCGCTGGCTGATCGTTGCCGTCCTCGTTCAGATGCACGTCATCATCGTGGCGACCCAGTTCCGCGTCTACTGGGCCGGCGAGCACTACCTGTGGACCATTTCGGTAGTCGCCGCAGCGGTAGTTCTCATCGGCCGCTACGACGGTGTCCCGACGCGCTGGTCAGTCGTGAAATGGCTTTCGACGCGCAGTTACATCATCTATCTCGTGCACACCCTGATCCTGTACCGCGTTGTCGAGAACACCGTTTTGTACGTCGGACCGACGCTGGCGTTCGCGCTGTTCCTTCTGGCAACGGCCGCGGTAGCAGAAATCGGCTACCGGTGGGTGGAGCTGCCCGGCGCCCGCGCGGTCACGGCGTGGCGAAACAGCCGCTCACGCGTAGCATCGAAGCATGAGCTGGTACGACGACATTCTGGGACGAGCGTCCGCAAAATCCACGCTGATCGCGCCTGAGGACGCCCTGCCCGGGCGAGAGCAGAAAATGCCGGTACCTACCGCGCACTACGTCAACGGGCATCCGTTGACGCCGCCGTTTCCGGCCGAACTGCAGACCGTCGTCGTCGGGATGGGTTGTTTCTGGGGCGCCGAGAAGGAGTTCTGGCAGCTTCCCGGTGTGTACACAACCGCTGCGGGTTATGCGGGAGGCTTCACCCCCAACCCGACGTACGAAGAAACGTGCTCCGGACGTACGGGTCACACCGAAGTGGTGCTGGTGGTCTTCGATCCCGCAGTGATCTCCTACGAGCAGATCCTGGCGCACTTCTGGGAGAACCACGATCCGACGCAGGGGATGCGTCAGGGTAACGACCAGGGCTCGCAGTACCGTTCGGCGATCTTCACGACGTCCGCCGAGCAGGAAGAAATCGCTCATGCGTCGGCCGTCGCTTTCGGTGAACGACTTGCCGAAGCCGGATACGGCGCGATCACCACCGAAATCGGTCCGCTGCGCGACTTCTTCTACGCGGAGGATTACCACCAGCAGTATTTGGCGAAGAACCCCGGCGGCTACTGCCCGGTGCATGCCACCGGCGTCAGTTGCCCGGTCGGATTGCTCCGTCAGGATCAGGTTCCGGCGCAGACGGACATCCTTCCGCCGAGTGAATAACTGGACAGGTGTTGGAGGACACATGTGATTCAGCTCGTTAACACTTGCAACTAGATCGAAACAAAGGGAATCTCGATGTAAGAGTGTGTCGTCGAGAGAACTGAGCTAATAATGTCAGGTAGTACGCGAGGAACTGCGTCGCTGCTCCGACGCACCATTCATGTAGGCCACGATCCGATGGTTCGCCGCAGTGATCGGATCGAAGGATTCATGTCCTTCGGTCTGATCATTTTCGCGATTCTTCTGCTGCCTCTCGCGGTATGGGCAGGGGCTGCGACGGCTTCGAGCCAGAACGCACTGATCGCCAAACAATCCGCCGAACTACACAGCATTTCGGCGACGACGACTGCAGACTCGACGCAGACCACCCCCTCGACAGCCGATTACATTGCACCGACCACCGAAATGGCCAGCGCGCAATGGAACTGGAACGGTGAGGTTCACACGGGTGATGTCACTGTCGACTCGGCGACGCCCGTCGGCACCGAGGTCCCCATCTACGTCAACGATCACGGCGACAAGACCGTAGCTCCGATCACGCAGAGTGCTGCCGACGTCGCAGCCGTGGTCACCGGGGTTTTCACCTGGTTCAGCGTGATGTCCCTGTTGGTCATCGCGTTCATGCTGGTGCGGGTCTTTCTCGATCGTTCCCGCTCGGCCCAGTGGGACCGAGACCTACGCGCGTTCCTCGACGCGAACGCGCTGTAGATCCCGGACCTTTCCTCACTGCAGTTGGGGCATGACCTCGCTTGCGACGAGTTCGAGATGATCCAGATCGGCCAGATCGAGAGTCTGCAGATACACGCGCTGTGAACCGGCCTCGGCGAAAGTGCCGATCTTGTCGACCAACTCCGAAGGTGTTCCGGCCAGACCGTTCTCACGTAGCTCGTCCACGTCGCGTCCGATCGCTTCGGCGCGCTTCTTGATCTCCGCCTCGTCGCGGCCGCAGCACAGGACGAGAGCGTTGGAGTACACCAATTCGTTCGGATCGCGCTCGATGTCGATGCAAGCCTGACGAACCCGCGCAAAGATGTCCTTCGTTTCCGCGAGGGACTTGAACGGGATGTTGAACTCGTTCGCGAACCGAGCGGCGAGCGCCGGAGTCTTCTTCTTGCCCGTGCCACCGATCAGGATCGGCGGACCGTCGACCTGGTGCGGTTTGGGAAGCGCGGGAGAGTTCTTGATCTGCACGTGCTTACCGTCGTAGTCGAACGTGTCGCCGACCGGCGTACGCCACAGGCCGGTCACTACGTCGAGAGTTTCCTCGAGCAGTTCGAAGCGATCCTTGAGCGCCGGGAACGGGATGCCGTACGCCTGGTGCTCTTCCTCGTACCAGCCGGCACCGATGCCGAGGTCTACGCGGCCACCACTCATCTGATCGACCTGTGCGACCGAGATGGCCAGCGGTCCGGCGTGACGGAACGTAGCCGACGTCACCAGAGTGCCGAGGCGGATGGTGGATGTTTCGCGGGCGATTCCGGCGAGCGTGATCCACGCGTCGGTGGGCCCGGGAAGGCCGTCGGAATTCATGGCGAGATAGTGGTCCGAGCGGAAAAATGCGCCGTAGCCGAGTTTTTCGGCGGTCTGGGCAACAGTCAGTAGTTGTTCGTAGGTAGCGCCCTGCTGGGGTTCGGTGAATATACGCAGCTCCATGACTTCTACTCTGCCACTATTTTGCGGAGGTCGGGACGACGGCACCGACTTGTCCGGCGCCGAAACACAGCGTCAGTCCCGGCGTTGTCGGCGTGATCTTCACACTGTTTCCGTGGCCGACCAGGCGCACGAATGCCGAGTGCAAACCCTGCGTCACGGGTACCGATACTGCGTCGCCGGACTCCAACGCAACATCGATCGTTCCGTCGGTGCTCGCGAGGTAATTGAGCTGCACCGTCCATTCCCAGCCGGCCAGGGGGCCGTCGAGGGGGAGTTCGGTCGGGCCTTCGGCACGGGTGCCGCAGTTCGGTGCTGCTCCTTCGGGAATCCTTCTCGTCCAGGTCACTTCGGCATCGACAATCCGTCCGCTGTCGTCGATGGTGCGCAGAATCGGAGTGCTGGAAGAGAATTCGGGGCGATCAGGCAGTGGCGCGAGAACATTGCTTGCCAAATTGTTCGGAAAGGCGACGGGAAGGAGCACTTCGATCGCGACGGGTTGCTCGAGCAGTGGAGCATCCTGATTCTGTGACAACGACATTCGCGCGTTGGCGAGGTAGTCGCGAGTCGGGTTCTCGCGCCAGATGTCGACGAACGTGACGGTCGAGACGAGCGAACTGACCACGAAGAGCGCCGACAGGCCGGCGGCGACTGCGACGGGTATCCGGGCCGGACGCCGCCGAGGTGCACCGAGAATCAGAGCGGCGGCGAGGGCGAACACCGTCGCCGAATCCGTGAAGTACCGCAAGGTCTGCGCCAACTCGTACGTGGTGTCGGCGTCGGATCGGGTAGCGGTCATCGCCACGACAGAGGCCAGGAAGTACAGCGCAGCGGCGGCCCAGATCCAGGCAGCGCCGCGTCGGGCACGCACGGTCATCACGACCGTCGTCAGCAGCGCGGCCCAGGCCGCGGCCACCAAGACCGTCGGCGGATCGGCCCAGGCGGGGCTGGGGATCCACCGCTCCCAGCGCCAGGGGCCGCCGAGAAGGGTGGGAAGCATCCCCAAAGACGTGCCGTGATGCAGCAGTTCGGTGGACATGGAACGGCCGTTGCCGGTGATCGGAGATTCGACAGTTGTCAGATACACCGGAATCCAGATCGCGAGCACGGCGGCGCAGGCCGTCCACAGGCGTCGGCACTTCGTGACCGCACTTCGTATCGGCGTTCCTTCACCTTGTGTGCGCAAGTACAGCACCAGAAAAGCGAGTGCCACGAACGGAACGAGCACTGCCTTCTCGAAGAACAGCAGAGAGACGACAAAAACCGCGGTGCCCGAGAACACGTAGCGCACATGTCCGGTGCGGTACAGCTTGATCGCGTCGCCGCATGCCCAGGCAAGCGCGATCTGAAGCGGCAAGGCGTTGAGTGCGGCCGCCCACCACGAGAACGACGGAAGGGTCAGCGGGACGAAGAGATACAGGATCAGCGGAATCAACAGCGCCGGTCGCCAACCAAGGACCAACCGAAGAGTGCGCAGAAGCGCCAACGACGCCGCGGCCTGGCCGATGACGAGCAGCGTTGCCGACAGCGCCCAGTTGTACGGCGCGATGCGGGTGATCAACCCGGTGAAGAAGAAGGCCGCGGGCATGAAGTGACCGTCGTGGTCGTAGAGCAGGAGTTCGCTCGAGAAGAGAGGGAAGCGTCCTCCGCGGCCCATCAGGATGAGGTCGTCCCAGTAGAAGTAATTGCTCGCGGCAACCCAGGCGCGAATGACGAGCTGACATCCGATCAACACGAACGCGAGCTGCGCGACCCGTTTCGGGGTGAACGTCAGAGTTGGCTCGGGCTGTGGAGAAGTCATCGACGGTCATGCTTCCAGGTGTGTCAAAAACCGACTTCCCGCAAAAAAGGGATAACGGTCTTTTCTGTCTTTTCGGGAGCAATTTCTGAATGGATTGTGAACTTTGCCGGGATAAATGACGCCGACGCCCAAAAGTTCACTGACCTGCGGTGTCAAATTCATCCTCGAGCCTGTGCATCGTTCGCTAACACCTGTCAGCAAATTCTCAGGGTCTTGCCCGTGACCTGTGGATAAAGCCCGATTCATTCATCCAGAACTGTGGATGAACCTGTGGAAACTGTGGATAACTCGAGTTTTTAAGTGGCGGAGGTCACATTATTCGAACAATGCAGGTGAACGCGGTGGAGGTTCGATCACAAATCGGGAGTGAATCCATTTGCTGCCGTTACCGATACGGCGTGACAGAATCGAAGTTGTGAGTGTCGTTCAGGTCTGCGCCCGGTGCGCCGCACGCTGGCCCGTAGTCGGCGGCCCCACGCAGTGGTGCCCGCGCTGCAGCGGCGTCCTGCTGATCCCCACCCGCACCGAGATCTACCAACCACCCAACCGTCGAGGCTTCCGCTGGATCGCGCGCTCACCGTCCGACCCACGCGGCGTGGGGGACGCACCAGTGCGTCGTAGCCTCACCACCCCGCGCTACGACGCCGTCCCGCAGTGGGGACTGCAGGACGTCGTCGACACCTCACCGGTGCCGCCCTCGCGAGCGGACCGGATGGCCGACCGAGTCGGGCCGTTGCTGACACTCGCGACAATCCTCTACGGACTCGCTGTGTTCGCCGAACTGGGCAGATACGCGATCCTGGTGCGTAACCGCACCACGCTGATCCCGCAGTGGCTTCTCACGGTCTCCGACGCCGCCGTGTACTTCACTCAGTTGGGTGGACTGCTGATCTCGGTCTTCGCGGCTGTCGCCGGTGTGTGCTGGCTACTTCGTCGGCGTCATGAACACTTCGCAGGTGCCGGGGAATCCGATCCGCGCACAGCGTCGGAAGTTGTCGTCGGCTGCGCTGTGCCGATCCTCAACCTCGTGATGCCGGCGGTTTATCTCTTCGAGTTGGTCCGCCGCGATCCGCGCGGAACTCTGCTGGTGAAGATCTGGTGGGGCTTCTGGGGATTCAGCGCTCTGCTGCTGGTGGTCAACGCGTACTGGCGATCACGCCCGGGGATTCAGGCAATGGCCGACGGGGTTCTGCTGAACGCCTTCATCGCATTGGTCGCAGCAGTCACCGCGGCGTTGACGCTCGTCGTGATCCGACGGATCGAGCGCAGGGGTTGGCGCGGCGAACCCGAATCGGAAACTCGATGGGTGCCAGTGCCGCGCTCGGTGCTGGAAGAGAAGACGGTGTTGGAAGAGAAGGAGACCGCTGCCCTGTGAGCCCAGATCGTCGAGGTCCACTCGTCGTTGCGCACCGAGGTGCGTCGGCTGCGCGGCCGGAGCACACCCTCGCCGCCTACGAACTGGCCCTCGAGGAGGGTGCCGACGGGCTCGAATGCGACGTCCGGCTCACCCGCGACGGGCACCTGGTCTGCGTTCACGACCGCAAGGTCGATCGCACCTCCAGCGGCACCGGGATCGTCAGCGAGATGACGCTCGATTCGCTGAACGCTCTGGACTACGGGTCGACGAGCGAACCGGCCGAACTGCTGACTCTCTCCGACCTCATCACCCTCGCCCTGGATTTCGCGCGCCCGGTGAAGCTGTTCATCGAAACCAAACACCCCGTGCGGTTCGGCGGCCTGGTCGAAGCAAAACTTCTCGCGGAACTGCACCGCTTCGGGATCGCGTCGCCGCCGTCGGCCGATCACTCTCGCGCGGTGGTCATGTCTTTCTCGGCTACTGCGGTCTGGCGAGTGCGCCGTTCGGCACCGCTGCTGCCGACGGTCCTGCTCGGTGACGCGTCGCGGTACCTCGGCGGTGGTGCGTCGACGGCTGTCGGCGCCACGGCGATCGGGCCGTCGATCAAGGCGCTGCGCGAACATCCCGATCTGGTCGATCGGGCTGCCGCTGCGGGTCGCGCGACGTACTGCTGGACCGTCGACGACAAGGCGGATGTGGACCTGTGTCGTGAGCTCGGGGTCAGTTGGGTGGCCACCAACCATCCCGGGCGCACGAAGCAATGGCTGAGCAGCGTGTAGATTTTGCCCTCGTGGCCAAGAAGAGCAAAAGAAACAGTGGACCGAAGCAGGGCAGCGCACGCGCAGAGAAGCTGGCGGCACGCCAAGCAGAGCGTGAAGCCGCTGCCGGCGCAGTGAACCGCCCGTTCGAGGGCCTTGCCGCCGAGTGCGATCTGGTCGCGCTGCGCGAATTCGTTCCGTCCGCCACGGCTCCGTTGCCGGTCATCGGCTCCGACCGTCCCGTCACGTTGGCGACGGTCCTCCCCGGCGCTGTTGCCGCCCTCGTCCGCGACGAGGGCGAGACGGCCACCGGATTTGTCGGTGTCCAGGTTCAGGCGCACTCTGCAGACCTCGGCGCAGACCTCGCCGCTTCGGTGAACTGGATCAAGGACGCGGCCCCCGGCGACGCGCTTTCTGCCGCGAACCCCGATTCCGAGACACCCGCCGTCACCGAGGTTGTCGATCCATCGGCTCTGCTCGACATCACGGTGCACCAGAACTTCAACTGGTGGATTCCGGAAGGCGTCGAAACCGATCCTGAGGTTGCCGCCACCGTGCAGCACGCCAACTCGGCGATCATGCCCTCTGCACGCCTCGAAGGAGACGGCCTCGTTGCCGCGTGGTGGGTCGACGCCGGCGAGAAGGCGCACCTGCGTTGGGTTCGCCCCGAGAGCGAAGACGACCTGATGCTCGCGTTGGCGCGCGTGCACGCGACCGGTGGACTGCACCTGGGTGAGGGCTCGCGCTACGCAGGCTCGTTCCGCACCCACGGCCTGTTGGTCCCCGTCTTCGACCTCGACCGCGAAAAACATGCAAACGAGTGGGTAGCGGCAACCGTCGAGCTCGGTGAGCGTCTTGCCGAGGCTCTGGCTGTCGATGCTCCGCTGAACTCGGCCGAGCTGCGCTCGCGCGACGGCCTGCGCGGACGCCAGGTCACGCTGCGCTGATTTTTTCGCCAGAACTATAGGCGTTACGCAAAGTTACGGTTAATGTTGGCGGCATGACTTTGTCGCACGACATCTCCGGTAGCGGTCCCACGCTTGTGCTCGTCCATGGCATCGTCCATCGACGGCAGGCGTGGGATTCGCTTTTGGACCAGCTGACGCCGTATCGCCGTGTGGTCACGGTCGACCTGCCAGGTCACGGAGAGTCCGTGCTGCCCGAACTCGGTCCGGACGTCATGGGACAGCTGATCGACGATGTCAGTGAGTTCGTCAAGGAAGTGACTCCGGCGGGGGAGCGCGCCCACGTCGCCGGAAACTCACTCGGCGGATGGATTGCACTCTCGCTGGCAGCGCGCGGAGACGTCGCGTCGGCGACAGCTCTGTCGCCGGCCGGGTTCTTTGTCAATCACCTCGATCAGGTGCGGGCGATCAACACGTTCCGTGCACTGCGCGGCACGGCCAAGCTCATGGGCGATGGTCTGCCACGTGCATTGCGGTACAAGCTGATTCGCTATCCGGCGCTCGCCGCGTTCTTCGCTCATCCGAGTCATGTCGGTTATGCGGCGGCGTTGGCCGACTGCCGTTCGCTCGTGTCCAACGAACTCGTCGATCTCGGTCTCGAGATGGACTTCGTGTTGCCGCCCATCGTGGATCCCACTGTGCCGGTGACGGTTGCGTGGGGTCGACGCGATCTCATTCTGCCCGTGTACCAAGCGCAGCGCGTGAAAAAGCCGTTCCCGCAGGCGAAGTTGATGGTTTTGCCCGGACTCGGGCACGTACCGATGACAGATGCCCCCGAGCTGATCAGTTCGATCCTGCTGGCAGGAAGCGAACCGTTCGGCTCGAGGGCAAAATCCGTGAGTGCTGCAGGCTAGATGGTTCCGCCTGCTGCGTTCGGCGCACCGGTGGTGTCACCGACGGTGCTCATCTCGCGGGACACGAAGTCTTCGAGGTCGAACAGGTTGGCGCCTGCGCGGTCCGCGATGGTGAGAAGTGTTGTCATGCTGGCAACTTCCTCGACCTGCTCCTTGAGGAACCACTGCATGAACTGCTCGCCGAGGTAGTCGCCTTCTTCGCGGGCAGTGCTCGCGAGCTGGACGATCTGCTCGGTGACCGTCTTCTCCTGCGTCAGCGCGAGAGCGATGGGCTCACGGGCATCCTTGAAGTCGGCCTTCGCGGCGTCGACGCCGGTGAGTTCGACGTTGATGTCGCGATCGAGGAAATACTGAACGATCATCATGGCGTGGTTACGCTCTTCCACAGCCTGCTTGTAGAAGTGCTTTGCCAGCTGTGGCAGGTCCGCATTGTCGAAGTAAACCGCTGTCGCGATGTACTGATGCGAAGCGTTGAACTCGTTGCGAATCTGGTCTCGGAGTAGTGCGTGGAATTTGGTCATGTGAGTCTCCCCAGAAGTCATGAATTCCAAGATAGTGCAGGTCAGAGGCCCTGTCATCCCAGTCTGACCTTATTGTGGTAAGCGTTCCCAAACTAAAGAAGACCTAATTTCTTTTCGAATTCGGTGCGGTTATCCATTGGCCCGAAAGCGAATGTTTCATTTAGGAATGTCCTTTTCACCAGGCGAGTTCCGTGCATTTACCGTCACTTCCCTGGAGTTCCACCTGCACGGTGGCGTGCTCCAGTTCGAATACCTCGGCCAGCAAGGTTTGGGTGGCCGCGAGCACCGTAGTGGGATCGGCGTCACTGGCCGCGGTGACGTGAACGGAAGCAACTTCCATCCCCGAGGTGAGTGTCCAGACGTGCAGATCGTGCGCGTCAACGACACCCGGGAGTGTGTTGATCTTCTCGAGTATCGAGGTGACGTCGATGCGATCGGGAGCCTGCTGGAGCAAGATGCGGACGGCATGGCGGCCCAGGTTGAAGGCGCGCGGCAAGACGAAAAGGCCGATGGCGACGCCGATGACGGGGTCGGCGTAGCGCCAACCGAAAGCGAGCGTGACCAAGCCGCTGACGAGGACGCCGATGGACCCGATCATGTCCGCCATGACTTCGAGGTAGGCGCCGCGGATGTTGATGCTTTCCTTCGCGCCGCTGCGGAGCATCAGGAAGGCGATGACGTTCATCGCCAAACCGACGACGGCGACTATCGCGACGGGGAGGCCCGGAACCTCGGGCGGATCCGAGAATCGGCTGGCAGCCTCGTAGAGCACCCACCCGGCGACTGCGAAGAGCAGGATCGCATTGGCCAGTGCCGCAAACACTTCCGTGCGGTACATGCCGAAAGTGCGATCCGGGCGCCGTGCTGCGCGCTGTGCGACGAGGATCGCGGCGAGCGCCATGAAGATGCCGAAGATGTCGGTGAACACGTGCGCCGAGTCCGAAAGCAGCGCCAGTGACGAGGTGAAGAAGCCGACCGTCACCTGCAGCACGAACGTCACCAACCCGAGGCCGGCGGCGATCCACAGTTTGTTGACATGCTTGCCGCTGTTGCTGGTCGCAGCCTCGGCGGGAGAGATTCCGTGCCCGTGTCCGTGTGACATCGAAGGTCCTTTCGTCGACGTCAGCCTAGACACATATGCATATATGCGCAATAGTGCATGTCTTAAAAACTATGCAACATAGTTGTAAGGTGGCGGCGTAGACCTTCATTTGTCATCGACGCGAGGACCGAGAAGTGGGAAGACATCGAAAATCCGAGCCGACCAGACCCGGCGGGCGCATGGCCGCGGTTTCCGTGGCGACGGGTGCAATCCTGGCGTCCGGCACTTCCATCGGGCACGCATCGCCGCTTCCAGTTGCAGCGGAAGGTCCAGCGCTGGTGTCGGTGCCGGAGATACTCGACCTTGTTCGGACGACGGATCTTGCCGGGATAGCCGAACAACTCGGTAAGACGAGACAACTCGAAGCCGAACGGGCGGCGTTGGCGTACGAGGCAGAAAAGCCGCGGGTGATGGCCCCCGTCAGCGGGACGATGACGTCCAACTTCGGTCCACGCTGGGGAACAACCCATTACGGTCTCGACATCGCAAACTCGATCGGTACGCCCATCGTCTCGGCGACCGACGGTGTTGTGATCGAATCCGGTCCCGCCGCGGGATTCGGGCTCTGGGTCCGCATCCAGCAGGACGACGGGACCGTCGGCGTCTACGGGCACATCAACGAGGCGCTCGTGGTTGCCGGTCAGAAGGTGCGGGCGGGTGAACTGATCGCGACCGTCGGCAATCGTGGACAATCGACGGGACCGCACCTGCACTACGAGGTGTGGCAATCTGACGGGCAGAAGACTGATCCGCTCGCGTATCTGAATTCCCGGGGCGTGTCGTTCGGGGAGAAGGCCGCGAGCGGCTGAAGTTCTGTCACGACGCGATGGAGGAGCAATGCAGGGGCTGGGCGGACTCGAAGCCGAGGTCATGGATGTGCTCTGGCAGTCCGACGACGCGCTCTCGGTCAAGGATCTGGTCGAGATCTTGGGTGAGCGTCGACAACTCGCGTACACCACCATCCTGACCGTCGTGACTCATCTCTACGACAAGGGCTGGGTGAGTCGTGAGAAGAAGAGTCGCGCCTACTTCTATCGGCCGAGTCGCAGCCGTGAAGAGGCCACATCCAGGGCACTGCGCGAATTGTTGGACAGCAGTTCCGATTCCGCTGCCGTGCTGTTGCACTTCGCGAAGACAATGACGGACGCTGAGAACGAGGCCCTGCGCCGAGGACTTTCCGGGGAAGGTGCGCAATGACACTGGCCTTGCCGATGCTTCTCGGTGCGGTATTCGTCGGATTTTTGGTTCCGAGAGCGTTACGGGCCGTTTCCTCGACGTTGTCACCGACGGTGCTGCTCGCGGCGTGGCTCGGCAGTATGGCGTCGGCTCTGTATCTCGCTCTCTCTGCGGTCTTGGTTCTGGTGTGGCCGAGCCACGCGCCGGTCGAGGGGCTGGTCGACGGTATCGCTCGGTGTTTCAGCGCCTTCGCGCACGGCACGAGTTCATGGGTGGGTGAACTGATCACCGGTACAGCCGTTGGTGTGGTGGGTTTGATCGCTGTTCGGATCGTGCTGGCCGGCCGCAAACAGGCACGTGAGCACGCGAGAGTCCGAGATTTCCATCGTGATGTTCTCTCGATCGTCGCGCGCCGCGACAACTCGGAGTCCGACGTGTTGTGGTTGGATCATCCGCTGCCGATGGCCTACAGTGTCGCCGGAAAGCCTGGATTTGTTGTTGCGACACAAGGCTTGTCATCCGCTCTTACCGGGGGCGAGCGTGACGCGGTCCTCGCGCACGAGCGTGCGCATCTGAGCGGCGGTCATCACCGAATCGTCGGTGCCTGTGAAGTCTTGGCCGCTGTTCTGCCGGGAGTGCCGTTGTTCGCGGCGGCACCTGCTGCCGTCGGCGCGATCGTGGAACTGTCGGCGGACCGGCACGCCGCTCGCGTCACCAGCCCGGCTGCAGTGCGTTCCGCCCTTGCCGTGGTGTCGAAATCGCCGCTTCCTCAGCCGGACTGGAGTTTGGGCGATCGCGGCGGCGCGACCGCAGTGCGATTGCGTTCCCTGGTCGACGGCGACGTGGCGTCGCCTCGGCGACTGACCTGCGCGGTCGCGGCGTGCGTGCCGGCGGCCATCACGACGGCCGTTGCCGCAGCCGTGACGGTGGCCGTCTCCGCCGGTATCTGCGCTGTTCTGACCTGATCATTGCTCCAACGCTGAGTCGATCTGGGCTTTCAGATCTTCGTAGCTCGGCATCTGGGCCAGCTTCACGTCGTTGAGGAACAGCGTCGGGGTGCCCTGGACGCCAAGGCGTTTGCCCTCGTTGAAGTCGCGCTCGACCCGCTCGCGGACGCCGCGGCTGCTGAGGTCGGATTCGAATCGGGTCATGTCCAGGCCGAGATCTTGTGCGTAGGAGCGAAACAGTGCCTCCTGCGATTCGGCGGATTCACCCCACTGCGACTGAGTCTCGTACATCCGTTGATACATCTCGACGAACTTGCCCTGGCGAGATGCGGATTCGACGACCTGCGCCGCGAGAGTGCTGTTGGTGTGACTCGGAATCGGAAAGTATCTGATACCGAATGTGATTCGATCCTCGTACTCGGCTCTGATTCGCTCCATCGTCGGGTACAGCGCGAGGCAGGCCTCACATTCGAAGTCGAGGAACTCGACAAGATTCACTTTGTCGTCAGCGGCCGAGGTCAATCGGTACGCGTCGTCGGTCAGGACGGCGGTGGATTGTGCTGCCCGATCGGTGCTCTCGTTGTCCGCCCTGATCGGATCGACGGTGATGAACGTGATCAGTGCTACCGCGAACAATGCGATCAGGGCGGCGGATATCTTCATGCTTCTGGACACTGCTGTGTACCTTGACCTTCCGTCGATTACTTAAATACTATCCAACATAGTATTTAGGTGTAGAGTCGACGGTACCCGAAAGGATTCGAAGGAGGGTTCGCCCGTGAATCGGAGGTGAACGGTCTGGCGCCGCCGTCGATTGGACAGATGTTGACCTGGGACTCCTCGTCCCTGTCACCTCTTGTTCTGCTGGGAGCTGTTCTGGCGCTTTGGTATTGGTGGTCAATGCACCGTGTGCGTGCGCGGGGACGGCTATGGCCCTGGTATCGAACTGCGTGTTTTCTGGCCGGATGCTTGCTGTTGATCGCCGTGACCGGTTCGAAGGTCGAAAGTTACGGGAACGAACTCTTCAGTGTCTGGATGTTCCAGCATTTGACGCTCTCGATGGCGATCCCGCCGCTGTGGGTGCTGGGCTCGCCAGGACTGCTGCTACTGCGTTCGACGTCGCATCGAGGTCCCGGGAGAAATGTTCTGGCGCTTGCACTGTCGGCATTGCGCAGCCGTCCGGCACGGTGGATGTTGCACCCCGGGTTCACGATCCCGGTCTTTCTGTTCAGCTACTACGGGATCTACCTGTCGCCGATCTTCGACGCCGTCTCGGGATTGCCGGCCGGACACGTCTTTCTCGAAATCTTCTTTCTCGCCAGCGGTCTGCTCTTCATCATGCCCGTGCTCGCCACCGGACCACTGCCGGTGCGGCAAAGCTATCTCGGCCGGTGTTTCGACCTTTTCGTGGAGATGCCGCTGCATGTGTTCATCGGAGTCGTCCTCATGATGGCGACAAAGCCGCTGCTGACCACGTTCGTGAATCCGCCTCCCGAGTGGGGCGTGGACGTGATGCAGGACCAGCAGTTGGCCGGTGCCCTTGCGTGGTCGTACGGTGAGCCCGTCGCGCTGGTGGTGGTCGTGATCTTCGCGATGCGCTGGAACCGGGACGACAAACGGATGAATGCCGCCCAGGACCGCCGCGCCGAGATCGACGGCGACAGTGATCTGGAGGCATACAACAACTTCCTCAGATCACTGAGCGCCGCCGAGCGGCCGGAGACTCGGTAGGCCGGTGGCCCTCAGACGCCGCCGCCGGCGGGTGTCGGCGCCATTGCGTCGGCAGCTGCCGGTGTGTTCATCTCGCGTGCGACAAACGTTTCGAGGTGGAAGAGGTTGTCGCCGGCACGGTCGACGATGGTGAGAAGTGTTGTCATGCTTGCAACTTCCTCGACCTGCTCCTTGAGGAACCACTGCATGAACTGCTCGCCCAGGTAGTCGCCGGTATCGCGCGCGGTGCGCGCCAACTGCGTGATCTGCTCGGTGACCGTCTTCTCCTGCTCGAGTGCCAATTCGACCGGAGCCCGGACACTGTCGAACTTCGTCACGACGTCGTCGACACCCGGTACGTCCACGTCGAGGTCGTTGTCGAGCAGGTACTGGATCATCATCATCGCGTGACCGCGTTCCTCGGTAGCCTGGCTGTAGAAGCGCGCGGCCATCTGCGGAAGATCGTGTGCATCGAAGTACACCGCTACCGCGATGTACTGCTGCGATGCAGTGAACTCGTTACGGATCTGCTGACGCAGCAGAGTGGTGAATTCGCTCGAGTTCTTCGCCTGTGTCATCCCAACAGATTACTGGGTCGGCGGCACGGACAGGGAGCTACTTGTTGTCGAGCTGATCGATGATGAAGTCGAGAGTTTCCGGCCGGTATCCGTAGACGAACGAGTCCTTTTCGCCGACGTACCAGTCGCCGCACTGGAAAGAACTGCCCTTCTCGACCCCCGTCGGCCACCACTGTGCGGACAGCGATGCCGGACGAGTTTCGACGGTAGGTCGTGCGATGCAGCTGTTGTGATCTATCTCCGTGATGTTCGCAGTCATGCGCAGGATGCGTTCGTTGCCGGTGGTGCGGATGACCTCGTCGATACCCGTCGCGCCGGCGGGAACCCAACTCGGCAGTGTGTCGATTCCGTTGGATGCTTGTGCAAAAGAGAAGGTTTCGGTTTTCTTGTATGCCTTCGACTCGTCGAACTTGTCGAAGGTGCCCGAGCAGGACGTGGCCAGTAAAGCCGCTCCGGCCGAGGCGGCGATGACGGCGGCGGTGCGGAATCGGCGGTGTGCTGTGTTCATACCTTCACGGTATTTTTCCGCCGGCCGTTCCGCGTCCTGCCGGAAAGCGATTTGTTCGCTCGGCCTGTCCTCCCGGGGTACTACCGAAACTCAGGGCAATCACCCCGTGGTGATCAGATCCTGCGGAATCTGCTGATCGTTGGCCAGGGCGTCGAAGAATTGCGAAGCGCGTGCCTTGTCCCACAACAACACGTTGCCCGACCCGTCCACGTCCTCGAAACCGGCGACGGGAACCGTCGTGGTGGTCATCCCGCCGCGAAGCGCCCAGGCGAGTGAGGCCAGATTCCAGATGTGATCGCCCTCGTCGACCTGCAAAGACTTGGCCGTATCGGAGACGAGCGGCCACAACCGGAACGGATTGAGGAACGTACTCGGACTCGTCGCCTTCGACAGCAACGCCGACATGAACTGGCGCTGGTTGTTCATGCGGTCGAGGTCGGCGAGCGCGGTTGCTCGGGTCCGCACGAACCCGAGTGCATCCGAACCCTTCAAGTCTTGGCATCCGGCGGGGAGGTTGATTCCGGCCAGCGGATCGTCGATCGCCTGCGTCAGGCATACATTGACGCCACCGACGGCGTCGACGATGCCGGCGAACCCGCTGAATCCGATCTCGGCATAGTGGTCGATGCGAAGTCCGGTTGCCTCCTCGACGGTCTGCACCAGCAAGGGGGCACCACCGAACGCGAAGGCGGCGTTGATCTTGTCCGAGCCGTAGCCGGGAATCGGAACGTACGAATCGCGGGGGATGCTGACCATGGTCGTCTTCCCGCTCTTGGGAACGTGGACCAAGATGACCGTGTCAGTGCGCTTGGGGCCGGTGTCACCACCTGTCGCAAGCGCTTGCTCCTGCTCGGGTGTGAGCCCCTCACGACTGTCGGAGCCGACGATCAGCCAGTTCGTGCCCGGAGTATCGGCGACGCGTCCCGCGTAGTCGGGCAGCGCGTCGATTCGATTGAGCGAACTGTCGACGTAATAGACCGCGCAGGCCAGCGCGAGCAGCAAGACCAACAACGTGATGCCGATACGTTTACCCCAGCTACGACGCTTGCGTGGGCGTCGCTGCTTCGGGGGTTCAGGAGGGCGCGGCGGGGCGTTCGGCGGGGTTCGGCGCGGCGGCGCGGGTGCGTACTTCGCCTGGCGTTGCGGATCCTGACGCGGCGGCCCCTGCCTGCGGGGGTCGTCCTGGAACGGCTGCGGGCGTTGGGTCGGCGCCCAGTCCTCACGCCTGGGTTGCTGCGGCGCTTCTGGTGGGACCTGTGACCAGGCCTGATTGGCCGGATTCTGCTGCGGTGGACGTCCGTCGCGGCGAATGACCGTCGGCCCTTCGGGCGGCATCGGTGGGCGCCGCTGCGGGGGTGGGCCCTGACGGGGTGGCATCGGTCCACGCGGGGGCGGCTGGCGCCGCGGAGGGCGCTGAGGATATTCGGAGTCGCCGGTCACCAGTTCACGGTACCGGTCACGGCAGCCAGGAGACGTGATCGCGCAGGAGGGCGTAACCGATGAACGCCACCATGTCGATGAGCGCGTGGGCGATGATCAGCGGCCACAGCTTGCCGGTGCGCTGCCAGTATCGACCGAACACGAGCCCCATGATCACGTTTCCCACACCGCCGCCGAACCCTTGGTAGAGGTGATAACTACCGCGCAGGAGCGAGGACGCGAGCAGAGATTTGTTCTCGCTCCAGCCGAGTGTTCGGAGGCGAGTGATCAGGTAGGCGACGACCAGTACCTCTTCGGCGCCCGAGTTCGCGATCGCGGACAGTACGAGGATCGGAACCCGCCACCAGTGGTCGTCGAGCGCGCTGGCCTGGACGGTGAGGTTGATGCTCAGTGCCTGAGCGACGAGGTAGAACAAGAGTCCGGGGAGGCCGATCACAGCGGCGAGGCCGAATCCCGGAGCTATGTCGCGACCGAATCGAGGTTTGGGAGTCAGGCCCGCAGCACGTGGACCGATCCCCGAACGCCACAGTAGATAGAGTCCCAGCGCTGCCCACGCGAGAAGCTTTGCGATGCCCAGTAATTGGCGCGCCAGGTCGATCCAGTCAATGGCAGCTCGCGACGGGTTGAGTGCAACCGTCTGATCCGAGAGCGCAACCGGCGTCGCCAAGGATTCGGCGAGCGAAAGGATCCCGGACAATCCGCTGAGCCCGAAGGTGACCAGCAGAACGATAGTGATCTCGATCCGGATTCCGCGCCTGGCGGCGGGATCTAGTTCCGGGTCCGTTCGAACGGGAGACGGCGGCCGTAACCAGGTGCGGACGGTTTCGCGGGCATTCACCCGCGCAACGCTAGCCGTTTGCAGCGCCACCCGATCGGAGGCCGTTGAGGAAAGGGCACCCGACAAGCATTCGGATGGCACGGCTCAGCGCGGGAGCGTCGTCGACGGGGTTGGCGAACGGCATCCACACGTCGCGGTCACCGGTGTGATCCTCGACCCGCAGGCGCAGTCCGTAGCGGTCGATGCCGAGTGGGCGAACGCGTCCGGTGCGCATGTACGGGGGAAGCTTGCGCACGAGCAGGTCCACGAGATCGCGGTGGTCTTCGTCGAGATGCTGCAGCCACGCCGTCTCCATTTCCCAGAAGGGATCTGGGCTGGCGTTCAGCAGTTCGTCCACGGCGACGGGCTCTGCCCCCGTCGAGTCGGCGACAACGGCCGAGGCCAGGCTCAGGCGAAGGAGGACCGAGGTGTGGCCGATGTCGAGGAGCCCCGGGTGGGGATGTTCGGATGCGACGTCGTCGGCGAGAACGCGTGCCTCGTAGTCGGGCACGGCGTGCAACGAGCCGCGAAGCCACACGAGGGAGCGCACGGGCTCACGCAGCCGCAGTGGTGCGTGATCGGTGATCTCGAGGACGGCAGGCAGTCCGCCGCCGCCGGAGTTCCAGGCCAGGGCCGCAGCTGCGGAGGCATGTGGGACTGCAACGACGACGTCACCGTTCGAACGCAGGTGATGCACCGACGTGACGGTGGGATCGCTGCCTTCGATGGCGAGAACTGCGTCCTGTGCGCGCACACAGGCGCTGCGGACGCGTTCGGCGGTGGACGGGCCGGTGCTGGTCTTCGTTGCCATGCTGCCCCCTTGGCGGGTGTTCTCTCGAACTCCATCGGATGATGAGGTAACCCTAACCTAAGGCGCTTCGGTGTGAATCGCAAGACTTTTGCGCAACTCGCGTGGAATCCGCCGCCTGCGCCGGGGTTACGGTTTGTCTGTGGCCATTCCTCTTTCGCTCGGGCTGCCCGCCCCGAGAAACTCGCGCGGACTCCTCGAAGCACTCTTTCTCCCGGTCGTTCCGGCGTCGGCGCTGATCGGTGGCGAAGCAGCAGCCCGGGTTGTCGTCCGCCTCGATATCGATCCCGAAGAACTGCGCGCGGACACGGATGCGTCGTACGAGGCCGTCCGTTTCGACGTCGACGTCACCACCGACCAGATCGACGACGCGATCGCGCTACGTCTGCCCGCTCCGCTCGCGGTGTACGTCGACGGCGGCGAAGAGGATCTGACACCCGCCGAAGCGGCGCTGCGCCTGTGCGAAGGTGGACGGATCCCCGGACTCGCCGCCGGTCGCACGCCCACCGAAGTGGCTGATTTCCTGGCGGTACTCGCGCACGAGTCCGTCGGTTTCGTAGCCCGCGCAGCCGACGGCGACGAGGTGATCGCCCTACTGTGTGGCACCGTCGCTGCACTGCGCGGCGACGACGTGCGCGCCGCGATAGTCGATCCGAAGCCCGAAAAACTCGCCGCGCTGATCCCGGAAGCCGCATCCGCGATGCGCGAGGTGCTGCTCACGATCGAGGTTGCAGATCTGCCTGCGGTGGAAACGGCTCTGCGTGCCGCGGGTTTGCAGTGACCGGCGTGGGTCGATGCGTAATCTTTTAGGCGTGCCAAGAATCGCGTATTTCGGTCCGTCGGGAACCTTCACGGAGATAGCTCTCGCCCAGTTGGAGGCTGAGGGCGCGTTCGGCGAAACTGTCGAGCGAGTACCGGCCGGCAGTCCGCCGGCGACTCTCGACATGGTTCGCGACGGTTCCGTGGACGGGGCCGTAGTTCCCTTCGAGAACTCGGTGGAAGGCGGCGTAGCGCCGACGCTCGATTCACTCGCTCTCGGTTCGCCCCTGCAGATCGTTGCCGAAACCGATCTGGACGTGAGTTTCTCCATCCTGGTTCGGGCCGGGACGACCGCCGACCAGGTCCGCACGATCGGCGCGTACCCGCATGCGGGCGCACAGGTCCGCGGATGGATCGCCGAGAACCTGCCGCAGGCCGAGGTGGTGTTGGCCTCGTCCAACGCCGGTGCAGCGCTGGACGTGCAGGCTGGAACGGTCGACGCCGGTGTGTCCACGGCTTTGGCCGGTCAGATGCTCGGACTCGACAGCCTGGCGGACAACGTCGCCGATGTGGGCGGCGCCCGTACACGTTTCGTGCTGGTCACCAAGCCGGCTCCGGTTCCCGAACGGACCGGTGCCGATCGCACCGCGCTGGTGCTTCACCTCGACAACGCTCCAGGCTCCCTGGTGCGCGCACTCTCCGAATTCGCCGCTCGCGGTATCGATCTGACTCGGATCGAATCGCGTCCGATGCGAACGGAATTGGGTACGTACCGGTTCTTCGTGGACTGCGTCGGACACGTCGAGGACTCGCTGGTGGCCGAGGCGATGCGTGCACTGCATCGGAAATCCGGAGTCCGCTTCCTGGGGTCGTGGGCGACAGCGAATTCGACCGGGCCACAACCTCCTTCGGACGAAGAAGCGATTCGGTGGATCGACGAACTCAAGCATGGAGGGGGAGAACGATGACCGGAAGGCTCATCCTCGTTCGGCACGGTCAGACGGAGGCGAATGTCGCCAAACGTCTCGACACCGCTCTGCCCGGAGCAAAGCTCACGCCGGAAGGGTTGGCGCAGGCCGAGACGTTGGGCATCGGCCTGGCTTCGGCTCCTCCTCTGGCGCTCGTATCGTCCTTGGCTTTGCGTGCCCGGCAGACCGCAGGTTTTGTGGAGCAGGCCGCCGGTGTATCCCTGGATGTGCGGGACGGACTGCACGAGGTCCAGGCCGGTGACCTCGAGGATCGCACCGACGAGGCCGCGCACCGACTGTTCATGGAGACGTTCCATCACTGGCACACCGGCAACCTCGGCGCTCGCATTCCCGGCGGTGAAACGGGATACGACGTCCTGGAACGGTACGTCCCCGTCGTCAATGCGCTGCGCGAAGAATTTCTGGAAGGCTCACGAGACGGCGGCGACATCGTCGTGGTGAGTCATGGTGCTGCGATTCGTCTTGTCGCCGCCCAGCTTGCCGGTGTCCCCGGACTGTTCGCAGCCAACAACCACTTGGCCAACACCGAGACCGTCGAACTGTTGCCCTCAGCTGATGGCGGCTGGGAATGCCTACGCTGGGGAGCCGTCAACCCGCCGTTCGAGCACCGACTCATCCCCGGCGCCGACGACGTGATGGGCTGACAGCCGGTTTCACCACCAACCGGTCTGGACGCTCAGTTGGCGCCCCAGTTCAGCCGACAGTGTGCTCACGTAGCTGGCTGTCAGGTGGTGGGAATCGTGATACACCAACACATTTCCCTCTACGACGCGGCACAACTCCGGTCCGCACACACCGTCGCTGAGATCGAGTAGGCGGACGTTGGTCAGATCGGCAATTGCCGACGGCGCCGGATTGACGTCGCTGAGCATTTCGGACCGTGGCATCGCGCAGTGATCGGGTGACGTGGTTGTCGCCAGACAGTCGATCGCGCGGTAGGCGACGCCGTCGTGGTGCAGCCAGGGGGTATCGCGAATGGCGAGGACGTCGATACCGTCGCGCCCCAGTTCCTCCCATACGTGAACGTACGATTCGGGCGTCACGTCACCAGGGCCGTCGGAACTCGGCCTGGTTGCCGTCGTGAACACGAAATCGGGTGAGGCGTCGGCCAACTCGGTCAGCACTCCACGCGACCAGTCGACACAATCCGGATAGTCGTTGTCCGACAACGTCTGCATGGAGTCGACGGTGAGCGGGCAGCCCATCTTCAGATACGTGTCGACGCGGAACCCGTGACTCTTGCCGAGTTCGTCGAGCGCAGTGAGCCAGTGCTCGGAGTGCGAACCACCCGCGAGCGCGATGGTTCTGTCTGCATCGGCGTCGCCATAGGTGCAGTGGACGACGTCCCGCTCGAGAAAATCGGCGATACAGCCGTCGAGCGTACTGGCCGGAAGGTCCAGTGGCGCATCGAAGATCGAGGGAACCATCGACGCCTTGGGTACTTCGGCACCGTCGGTGAGCGCGAGTGCGCCGGGATGGGTCGGGAGGTCGAGGGTGTCGACCGCCCGCTGGCCCGTCGTCTGGCTGCTCGCGTACGACTGCCAGGCGACCGAAGCGGCGAGGACCGCGGCAGCGGTGACGACGCATGCCAGGACGGTGTACCGGCGCGAGCGGCCTCCGCGCTCCACCGGAACCTCGACCAGGCGCCGGAGTGCAAGCGCCCCCGCGACGGAGAGGGCGATGATCAGTGCCCCGCCGAGCAGGCCGGCTTCGGGGCGTCCGGAGATCACGAGTGCAAACACCAGAATCGGCCAGTGAATCAGGTACAGCGCGAATGCGAACGAGCCGAGCCACGTCAGTGCCGGATGGGCGAGCGTCTTCGACGTCCAAGGTGTGTCGTCGCCGACTCCGGACAGTATCAACGCAAGAGTGGCCAGCACCGGTACCAGCGCCCACGGGCCGGGGAACTGCTGGGCGCCGTCGAGCACTATGCCGCACAACAGGATCGACGAAAGCCCCGCCCAGCCGATCGTCGCTCTGACCGAGAACGGCAGGGATGCGATCTGTCGACTGCGCGTGCTGGTCATCAGAACGGCCAGCAGACCACCGAGGGCCAATTCCCACAACCTGGCGCCGGAGTCGTAGTACGCCCAGGCTTGGTGACGCGAAGATTTGGCGAGTGCGTAGAGAAAAGATCCTGCGGTCAGAACCAGAAGGGTGACCGCGAGTGACGGGCGGAAATAGTTGGGATTCACGCGTGAAGCCACATAAGCGATCACGGAGACGAGTGCGATGGCCAGGAGATAGAACTGACCTTGCACGGCCATCGACCACAGGTGCTGCAGGGGAGTGACCGAGCCGTCGGCGGCCAGGTAGTCGCTTGCGGTGCTGGCGAGCTGCCAGTTCTGGAAGAACCCGAGCACCGCGATCAGTTGATCGCCCAGATCGGCCCAGCGTGTGCGTGGCAGCAGCAACGCGGTCCCCAGTGCGGTCAAAATGCTGACCACCGCGATCAGGGGGAACAGCCGCAGAAACACCCGCCGCAGTGCCGGGACCGGGTTGAGTGAACCCCCGGCTTCGGCGCGTCGAACCAGTGAGCCGACGAAGAAGTATCCGGACAGAACCAGGAAGACGTCCACCCCGCCCGATACCCGTCCGAACCACACGTGGAATACGACCACCAAACCGATGGCGAGGCCACGCAGTCCGTTCAGGTCTTGTCGGTGCGGTGTTGTTGCCCGTTCTTCGTTCGGCCGGTCGATCGTGGCGACCGAGCCTTGTTCGCCCGGTGACGACGGTTGACGCGAGAACTGCATGCTGAAGTAAGGCTCCGGGCGTTGAAGGGACGCCCCGAGGTTACCCGGAAGTCTCCGGCGTCGATTCCTCGAGTTCGGTTACCAGCGCGTTCACGGCTTGTCGCAGGCGATGCGGTGTTCCGGAACTGATGGACGTCCACTCGGTGCCGTCGGCAGCCCGAGTAGTCGAACCCACGAGCCGGCCGGCCAAGGTGTCGTACACAGTCACTGCGCCGGTCATGAGCGTCGTCGCTCCCAAACTGTGTGGTATTCCAACCAATTCGGCGAAGGCGGTGCATGTGACGATTGCGCTACCCAGTTGGCGCGCGTCGTCTTCGGGTATCCCGGCGTTGATCAAGGCCGAGGTCACGCTGTCTGCATCCGGGCCGGCGCCGAATGCCAGGCTGAGCATCTCGGTCGGTGCGTTGATCACGGCAATCGGCATTGCTTCGGCGCTGCCGAGCGCGGTGACAACGGGTGCAGCTGGTTCGGCGGTGACGCTGCACAATGTGAACGAAGAATCGGTTGAAGTTGCTTCGACACAAAGGAATTCGCCCTGTGCGACGCAGAGGCGTGAAATCCTTCCACCGACATGCCGACGCAGCGCCAACTCCCATTTGGGGTGGGTCAGGACGCGCAGGCGGGCACTGAGTTCGTGATGGATCTCCCCGCCGGGGAGGAGATCGCGCTCGGAGAGCGAATCTGCCGCGGACTGCATCGCCGTATGGTGAGCGCTCGCACTGGCGTGAACCGTCGCGCCACCGAGAACCACGGGAAGCGCGTCGAGCCCGAGTCGCTCACGTACATAGTCGATTTCGTCCTGTGAGAGGGCGACGACAGGCAAATTCCACCCATCAGGTGAGGTGCCGAGGTCCACCATCAACGCTCTGCAGTTTCGAGTGCGCCACCGATCACGGACGGGATGACTGTTCGGCCGTCGGCGAAGTGCTCGAAGTGCTTCAGATAATCAGGTGTGTCGTGCTCGGTGTCGTCTTCAGATTGGGCCGCATGACGGCCGCCGGCGATCGGCGCAGATCCGCCTGCGGTTCGGGCCGGATCCACTTTGACGGTATCGACGGTGCCCTGAACCGGCGAGGTCACGGGGTTCTGGCGCGCGGCGCTCTGGCCGGTGGAGGGATCCGGAAGAGCGTGCCGGCCGGTGCTGCTGCTCGACGACGAGCCCGCGAATGCTCCGGCTCCGGTGGTCGCGGAAGCTGCGCTGACCTGTGCCGTTGCCCGACTTGCCGACGGGGTGCCGAACAGTGATGGTGTGGAAGCGCCGAGCCCTGCGCCGCCCAGTCCGGTGAGTCCTGTTCCGGCCGTCGCGAGAGCTGATGCGGCAGTGGTGGCGCCCGTGACGGCGGTGGTCGCGGCACTGACGGCGGCCGTCGCTCCACCGGAGATGGCACCGGCCTGTGAGGCAGCGGCGGCAAATACCGGGTTGGAAACTACGGATGCGACAGCAGCGGTTGCGGCGCGCACGGGATCCGCGATTACGTGAGCGAGCGTTGATGCCGCTTGCACGACGGACTGTCGTGCAGCACTGCCTGGGCTTTCGGCCGAAGCGGATGCCCCAGCTGTGGGTTCCGCGATGGACGGTGGTGAGTCGAAGTTCTGCTGCACGGCCAGATGCGTCGTTGCGGCGTCGTACGTTTCCATCGTCACCGCCGCTCGAATTTTGAGAGCTTCTTCGGCAGCCTCGGCGGCAGCGGCCCCGCCGACCAGGGCCCCGCCGATGGAGTACGCGGCGACCTTGGCCGCTTGAACTGCCGCGATCTCCGCCAGGGACGGCATGGCCAGGGTGGCGACGGTGTAGGAACCGGACTGCACTTGGGCTTTACCAGCGGTTTCTCCCGCGAGCAGCGCGGCCGCGGCAGCCCATTCCTGGAACGGTGCGAACTTGCTCAACGCGGCATCCGCGGCTTCTCCTGACCACCCGGTGCGAAGGTCCGCCATCACGCGAGAGATGGACGCAGCGGTGTCGGTCAGTCCGGACGACACGGTGGACCAGGCCCCGGCCGCCACACCGAGAGGGACCGGCCCGGCCCCGGCGACCAGTGCTGCAGAGTTGGGTGCTGCGCCCCGTGGATACCAGATGATGCCGGTGATGCCGACCATTGTTCTTCCCCCCAGGAAGTGTGACTGTGTTACCGAGTTCGATTTCTGTCGATCAGATCGGTGCGGCTGCCAGGCTGGACTTGGTGAGCTGGTCTTCGAGCTCGTAGGCAGCTGCATTCTTGCGCAGAGCTGCCGCAGCCGCGGTGAGCTCCTCGATTGCCCGATCGGTGGACGAGGCAAGGCTGCCCGAGATGGTGTTGAAGTAATTTGCCGCGCTACCGGACACTTCCTCGGATCCGGCTGGGAGAACGCGTAGCGTCGGCTGCGCAGTAGAGACGATTCCGCGCAATCGCGTCGCCGCAGACTCGAGTTCCATTGCGGCGGCAACTAGGGCTTGAGGGTCGACGTGCATAGTGCCGAACTCCTTCCTGACCAGGGCGGATAAGTGGTCGGGAGGTCGTGCACACAGCCGTAGAAATCCCCCCGCACATAGTTTGATGCATGCCGGCCGCTTTTGGTTCCCCCGGAATCGGACGACTTTGCCCTCAGCCCCAGCCGAGTTCGTGCAATCTGTCTTCTTCGATACCGAAGTAGTGCGCGATCTCGTGGATGACGGTCACGGCAACCTCGTGAACAACCTCGTCCTCGGATGCACAGATGTCGAGTATCGAATCGCGGAAAATAGTGACCGTGTCCGGCAGGTACCCACCGTAATGAGAATCCCGCTCAGTCAGAGCGACACCCTGATACAAACCGAGCAGCCCCGGTTCTTCCTCGTCACGCGCTTCGACAAGCACCACGACGTTGTCGATGGCCTTGGCAAGTTCGGGCGGAATCAGATCGAGCGCCTCGCCGACCAGTTCCTCGAACCGGTCGGGCGTCATAGTCACCGTCATGGCTTACGACGGCGGAGCTGCGCCGGGCAACGGCGTCGGCAACGACCGACCTTCCGGTGCAGCGGGTGGCGGGACCGGAGCGGCGCCGTTGATCAGGATTTCGCCCTTGGCGCTTCCGGTGATCGCGGCAAACCCGCCGGTTTCGACCTCTTTGCCGATCGAACAATTGACTCGGCGGCTACCGGCCAACCAGCTTTCCAGTGAAATGTTGTCCCAGAACAGCGTCAGTGTCTTGTCGCGAAGCGCGTCTGCGGAACCAAGGTACTCGTTGGACGCCTGAGTGCAGACGCCCTCGAGGTAACGGTCCTGATCTTCGACCGACGGCATTGCGCCCGGGAATTGAGTGCCGAGGTCGATCACCGAAATAACCTCGTATGCATGCGGTTTCGCGCAATCGACCGGATCGGTCGGGAGGTTCTGGTTGATGCCGATGCACGTGCCGACGTCCCACACGTTCGACTGGTCCTGGTCCGCCACGCGGCCCACGAACGGTTGTAGTTCGCCGGTCGTGGTCGAGAACTGCAAGCCGCAACGCAGTGCGCGCTCGCCCGAAGCCCAACCCGATTCGCTCGGGAACATCAGGCCGACGCTGAACTTGCCCTTGGGATCGAACTTCGAATCGAGGTAGGACATGACGATGGGTGTGCAGTGCTCGTCGCGGAGTTCGGCGAATCGAAGGGCGCCCGGGTACCGGGAACCGGGGCCGAACTCGGCGCCGGGGAACACCGAGAGGTCGAGTGGTCCGGCAACCTCGAAGCGGTGTTCAGTTCCGCACTGAACCTTTGACATGTCCGTGCGGTCCCCGCCCGACTCGGTCGCAGGCGTCCAGTTGAGGCAGTCGCCGGCCGCAGCCGCGGTGAAGGCGTCGTCGCGAGTAGATCCCGTCGCTGCTGGACCGCCACCACTGACACTGACCGAGGACGAGTCGTCCTTGTTCAATCCACCGGAAATCGCGATCGTTGCGATCGCGGCGACCACCGCACCTACCGCCACGGCAGCCAGGACCCGACGGGTGCGACTCGCTGAGACAGTTTTCTTCGCCGGCGTCCCCTGGGGATCTGCCGGATCTGGCGACTTCTCGATCTTGTCTTCGGACATCGATTCCATCATGCCTGTTGCCGTGGCGATATCGAACCTTCACTACAAAACTCACAAACGCGTCTGTGAGTATTTTGTAGTCATGAGCGAAAACACCCCACTCGATCCCGAGGCTGTCGAGCTGGCGGGCCGGCTCTTCGACATGGCACGAACCGGCGACGCGGCCGGGCTGGCGTCGTATGTCGATGCTGGAGTTCCCGTCAATCTGACCAACGAGAGTGGCGACACGCTCGTCATGTTGGCGGCGTATCACGGTCACGCTGACGCCGTCGTTGCCTTGATCGAGCGCGGCGCCGACGTCAACCGGCCCAACGACAAGAACCAGACACCCCTCGCCGGAGCCGTCTTCAAGGGCGAGGATGCGGTGGTGAAAGCGCTGGTGAGCGGGGGAGCCGACCCGAAAGGTGGACACCCGACTGCCGTCGACGCGGCTCGGATGTTCGGACGCGAGGACTACCTGAGTCTGCTCGAATCGTGATCTCCCCCTCTCCGACGTGGACGTGACCGTCGGCGAGCTGCGGTGAGTGGGTAAAGTTCGAAGTCGTGATTGACCTCAAGTTTCTCCGTGAGAACCCCGAAATCGTCCGCGAGTCGCAGCGCACCCGTGGAGAAGATCCAGGACTGGTCGACGCTCTGCTCGAAGCCGACGCGTCCCGACGCGCTGCCGTTCTGACCGGAGACAACCTCCGCGCAGAGCAGAAGGCCTTCGGCAAGAAGGTCGGACAGGCATCTCCGGAGGAGCGTCCCGCGCTGCTCGAGGGTTCCAAGGAACTGGCGGCCAAGGTCAAGGAAGCCGAGGCCGCGCAACACGAGGCGCAGGCCGCGCTCGACGCCGCACACCGCGCGATTTCCAACGTCGTACAAGAAGGTGCGCCGGCCGGCGGCGAGGACGATTACATCGTGCTCGAACACGTCGGTGAGATTCCGAAGTTCGACTTCGAGCCGAAGGATCACCTCGAGCTGGGTGAGTCGCTCGGCCTGATCGACATGGAACGCGGCGCCAAGGTTTCGGGTTCGCGCTTCTACTTCATGACCGGCTACGGAGCCATGCTCCAGCTCGGACTGCTGCAGTTGGCGGCGCAGAAGGCGATCGCCAACGGATTCACGATGATGATTCCGCCGGTGCTCGTACGCCCGGAAATCATGGCGGGTACCGGCTTCCTCGGTGCTCACTCGGACGAGATCTACCACTTGCAGGATGACGACCTGTACCTTGTCGGAACTTCCGAGGTACCCATGGCCGGCTACCACTCGGGCGAGATCCTCGAACTGAACGAAGGCCCGAAGCGTTACGCCGGTTGGTCCTCGTGCTTCCGCCGTGAGGCCGGCAGCTACGGGAAGGACACCCGCGGCATCATCCGTGTCCATCAGTTCGACAAGGTAGAGATGTTCACGTACTGCCGTCCCGAGGATGCCGACGCCGAACACCAGCGTCTCCTCGGCTGGGAGCGAGACATGTTGGCCGCCATCGACGTTCCTTACCGCGTGATCGACGTCGCCGGCGGAGATCTCGGTTCTTCGGCTGCGCGTAAATTCGACTGCGAGGCATGGGTTCCGACGCAGGGCACCTACCGCGAGCTGACATCGACGTCCAACTGCACGACTTTCCAGGCCCGCCGCCTCGGAGTTCGGTACCGCGACGAGAACGGCAAGCCGCAGACGGCTGCCACTCTCAACGGCACCCTGGCCACGACGCGCTGGATCGTGTCGATTCTCGAGAACCATCAGCAGGCCGACGGCTCGGTGCGAGTGCCCGAGGCATTGGTGCCGTTCGTCGGCACGGATGTGCTTCGCTGACACACTGAACAAACACAATCAGGGCCGCGACGGACTCCGTCGCGGCCCTGATTCGTACTTTCGTACTGGTAGGTTTGGAACTTTTTCTGAACTGGCGGAATATCAAATTTTTCCCGCCGATTGACGAGTTGACCACCAAAAGCGTTGTCGATAGACCGCTTTGGCGTTAGTTTTGCGTTCAATCGGGCTTCCATACCCTGCTTTTACATCCCCCGTCAGGTGATGTGAGGGTGAGTCCGGGGTGAATTGGACAAGTGTCTTGCCAAAAGTAGTACGCGTACTAGTTTTTTCGTTATGTTGTGACGGCGCGCACACGTTTTGTCCGAATCCACTGCTTATGTTTGCCCTTCCGAAGGAAGTGCCCATGCCCCAAATCTCTCAGTTGCGGCGATTCGCCGTGCCCATAACCGGAACCGCCATGGTCGCCGGAATGCTGCTGATCGGGTCCCCAGCCTCAGCAGTTCAAAGCCAATTCAACTTCTCCACCTCATGCCAGGCGAAAGCACTCATCACTGTCGACAAAGTGACTACGAGTTTTGTCACCGTGGATGCCCCCGCATCAGTTGCTCCGGGTGAAACCTTCACCATCCGAATGCAATCCAATGGCCAGTCCTTTCCGAACTCGGATTCGGGCGCCACAACAACCAATTTGTCGCGCTTGAAGAACGATTTCGATGTCCCGGCAAATGCCACCTTCATCAGTGCGGCGATCGTGCCCGGAACCTCGTTCAACTTGGAGAACGTCGCCCCCAGTGTCATCCGCATCAACGAGGCTGGAAGCCCTGACGCGGCGGGTCCATATCTCCGAATCTCGGGTAACAACGAGGTGATCGGAAACAGTCCCAGTACCAGCACGAACAGTGAGGGTGGGATCCGCGCACCCAAGACGAAAAAGAACCTCGACGGGAGCACCAACACCAACGGTGACAGTTGGTTCAGGATGCCTGCAATCGATATTACGATGATCGCCGGCGCATCCGGTGTGATTCAGCCGAAGGTCAGAACTGCCGGTGACGCTGCTACATACGGCAACGACAAAAATTTCAATACACAGCTTGCAAAAGCGAGTCTCCTCGGCACGCAATGGGCCCCAACCAGATGCACGCCTCGAGATGCGAAGGGTAGCGCTCTCAACGCTGGTGCAGGTCCACTCGCGACAATCAGCATTGCTTCGGCTCCGGTGGATGTGGAGACGACGACGTCGTTGTCGGTTCCCGCTACGGCGATCACGGGTACGGCGGTTGATCTGACTGCGACGGTTGCTCCGAACAGCGCGGTCGGTACGGTGCAGTTCAAGTCGAATGGCACGGCGATCGGTTCACCTGTCACGGTGACTGGCGGTGTTGCGACTCTGTCGCACGCGTTCGATGCTACTGGTGCACAAAGTGTTACGGCTGACTTCACCGCTGGTGCTGGCTTCGTCAGTTCGTCGGCGTCGGCTCAGACGGTGACGGTCTCTGATCCGGCTCCGGTGGATGTCGAGACCACGACGTCGCTCTCGGTTCCGGCGACGGCGATCACGGGTACGGCTGTTGATCTGACCGCGACGGTTGCTCCGAACAATGCTGTGGGTACGGTGCAGTTCAAGTCGAACGGCACGGCCATTGGTTCGCCGGTGACAGTCTCTGCGGGTGTTGCGACGCTGTCGCATTCCTTCGATGCTGCTGGTGCGCAAAGTGTTACGGCTGACTTCACTGCCGGTGCAGGGTTTGTCAGCTCGTCGGCGTCGGCTCAGACGGTGACCGTTTCGGATCCGGCTCCGGTCGATGTGGAGACCACGACGTCGCTCTCGGTTCCGGCGACGGCGATCACGGGTACGGCTGTTGATCTGACCGCGACGGTTGCTCCGAACAATGCTGTGGGTACGGTGCAGTTCAAGTCGAACGGTGCAGCGATCGGCACTCCGGTGGCAGTCTCCGCGGGTGTTGCGACATTGAGCCATTCGTTCGATGCTGCTGGCACACAGAGTGTTACGGCGGACTTCACTGCCGGTGCAGGGTTCGTCAGCTCGTCGGCGTCCGCTCAGACGGTGACCGTTTCGGATCCGGCTCCGGTCGATGTGGAGACCACGACGTCGCTCTCGGTTCCCGCTACGGCGATCACGGGTACGGCTGTTGATCTGACGGCAACCGTTGCTCCGAACAATGCTGTGGGTACGGTGCAGTTCAAGTCGAACGGTGCGGCGATCGGTTCCCCGGTCACGGTGTCCGGTGGGACTGCGACGCTCTCGCATTCCTTCGATGCTGCTGGCGCTCAGAGCGTTACGGCTGACTTCACCGCCGGTGCAGGGTTCGTTAGCTCCTCGGCTTCCGCTCAGACGGTGACGGTCTCTGATCCGGCTCCGGTCGATGTCGAGACCACGACGTCGCTCTCGGTTCCGGCGACGGCGATCACGGGTACGGCTGTTGATCTGACCGCGACGGTTGCTCCGAACAATGCTGTGGGTACGGTGCAGTTCAAGTCGAACGGCACGGCCATTGGTTCGCCGGTGACAGTCTCTGCGGGTGTTGCGACGCTGTCGCATTCCTTCGATGCTGCTGGTGCGCAAAGTGTTACGGCTGACTTCACCGCCGGTGCAGGGTTCGTCAGCTCGTCGGCGTCGGCTCAGACGGTGACGGTCTCTGATCCGGCTCCGGTCAATGTCGAGACCACGACGTCGCTCTCGGTTCCGGCGACGGCAATTACGGGTACGGCTGTTGATCTGACCGCAATGGTGGCTCCGAACAATGCTGTGGGTACGGTGCAGTTCAAGTCGAATGGCACTGCGATCGGTTCACCGGTGACAGTTTCCAGTGGAACCGCGACGCTGTCGCACGCGTTCGATGCTGCTGGCGCGCAGAGTGTTACGGCGGACTTCACCGCTGGTGCAGGGTTTGTCAGTTCCTCGGCGTCCGCTCAGACGGTGACGGTGTCCGATCCGGCTCCGGTCGACAAGGCGACGAAGACGGTTCTGAGCGTTCAGGGTGAAGCCAAGGTCGGACTGCCTGTTGATCTCTTCGCGACAGTGTCCGAAGATCCCTCGGACGCCCTGGTGCCGTCCGGCGGAACGGTTCAGTTCAAGATCGGTGGAGTCGATCAGGGTGCCCCGGTTGCGGTTGTTGACGGAGTTGCCAAGCTGCCGCACGTGTTCGGAGCAGAAGGCAACTTTGTAGTCTCGGCTGTATTCAGTGGCTCCGGCGTGTTCACGTCGTCCACCGCGGAATCCGTCGACGTCAATGTCACGGTTCCGACCCCGTCGGATGTCGAAAGCTCTACGTCGTTGACGGCTCCGTCTTCGGCAAAGGTCGGCACGTCGGTGCAGCTGAAGGCTGTGGTCAGTTCTTCCGGCGCGACGTCGGGAACCGTCCAGTTCTTCGATGGAACGACTCCGATCGGAACGGCCGTCGATGTTGTCGGTGGGCAGGCTGTGTTGAGCCACACCTTCACCACGACCGGCAACCATTCGATCACCGCGGTCTACAGCGGAGCCCAGGGCGTCACGGGTTCCACGTCGACTGCATCGGTTGTGGACGTCGGTAACGGGGGCGGTGACTTCGGTTCGCTCGGATCGTTGTCGCTGCCGTTCGGGTCCTGATTCTCCGATGATGTGATGCCCCTTGCGTCCGACGGGTGCAAGGGGCATCGCTCTTCGCGAATCGATGATTGGTCGTTAGCAGAACTATCGGCAATTCGTGAATATTTGTCTGAAATAACTGATACAAGTACTACTTTCGACGGGTACTGTACGAGCGTCCAGCTCCATTCTGATTTCCGCTCTGTTCGAGTGACCTCCTTCCGTGCGGTTCCCGATCCACGTCTGTTGCTAGCTGAGGAGAGTTCGTGTTGGTGAGAAGAAGTTCCGCGGTTGTGGTGGCAGCGTTGGTCGGTGGCGTGCTGGTGGCAGGTGGTGTTGCTTCGGCTGCTCCGACGTCATCTCCCGCGGTGGAGAACACGATCGGGTTCAAGCTGGGTTGCGATGGTTATGAACATCTGGCTGTTGATATCGCGGATGTGTTTCATTCGACGGGTGCGACGGTGTCTGCGCCGGAGAAAGTGGTGGCGGGGTCGACGTTCACCTATCGGGTTCAACCGAATGTGATGTCGGTGCCGACGGGTGGGCACGCAGGCCGCAGTGTCGGTAAGTGGACGCGGCTCAAGTACGACTTCGATATACCTGCAGGGGTGTCGTTGGTGGATGCTCAGGTCGTGGCAGGTACTTCGTCGAATTTGTCCGGTGTGACTCCGTCGGTGATTCGGATCAACGACGGCGGTTCGCCGGATGGCGCGGGTACGCATCTGCGTATTTCGGGGAACAATCAGACTGCTGACTCAAACAACAAGGGCGGTAACGGCCCGAGCACGAGCAAGAACAGTGACGGTGGAATCGAGGTAGGGGCGGGGAAGACCTTCCGGTTGCCCGCGATCGACGTGACGGTGGTTGCCGGTGCCGCGGGTAGTACGGTGCAGCCGAAGTTGCGTGCCACAGATGGTGATTCGGGTGCGTTCAATTCGCCGAAGAATGCATTCACGTTCTTGCAGTACGAGACCCTTTGGCCGGGGTACTGGGAGCGGTACAACTGCTCTCCGCGCGATTCGAGTGGTGGTGGGTTGAATGCGGGTGGTCAGGCATTGGCCACCGTCAACGTCGTCTCGCAGGCGGCGACCACGACCGCAGTGACGTCCGGCGCGTCGGCAACGATCGGTCAATCGACGGATTTGATTGCGCAGGTCTCCCCGGCGCCGACAGGCGGCACCGTTCAGTTCAAGGATGGCGGGACTGACATCGGCGCCCCCGTGGCCGTCGCCAATGGCGTTGCCACACTGCCGCATACATTCACCGCGGCGGGAGATCACTCCATCACCGCTGTGTACGACGGAGTTCTCGAGTTCCTGACCTCAACGTCACCGGCGCGCACAGTGAGCGTGGCTGCTGCCGATGTACAGACGACCACGGCGCTGACAGTTCCGAGCAGCGCCGTCGAGCAGACCTCGGTCGCGCTGACCGCAAACATCTCTCCGGCAACTGACGGCGGAACGGTCCAGTTCAAGGACGGTGGCACAGACATCGGCGGACCGATCGCGGTGACTGCCGGCGGAGCGACCCTGGATCACACGTTCACTACGACGGGATCGCACTCGATCACTGCGGTCTACTCAGGCACTGCAGGTTTTGGTGGTTCGACCGCGCAAGCTCAGACCATCGAGATCTCGAGCTCCGCGCTGAGTACGACTACAACGCTTCAAGTCCCGGCTGCTGCGATCACGGGCAGCGCGGTTGAACTGACTGCGACGGTTGCTCCGAACAATGCGGTGGGCACGGTGCAGTTCAAGTCGAATGGCACTGCGATCGGTTCACCGGTGGCAGTCTCCGCGGGTGTTGCGACGCTGTCGCATTCGTTCGATGCTGCTGGCGCTCAAAGCATTACGGCTGACTTTACCGCCGGTGCAGGCTTCGTCAGCTCCTCGGCATCGGCCCAGACGGTGACGGTGTCCGATCCGGCTCCCATCGATGTGGAAACGACGACGTCGCTGTCGGTTCCCGCTACGGCGATCACGGGTGCGGCTGTTGATCTGACGGCGACCGTGGCTCCGAACAACGCTGTCGGTACGGTGCAGTTCAAGTCGAACGGCACGGCGATAGGCACTCCGGTGACAGTCACGTCGGGTGTTGCGACGTTGAGCCATGCGTTCGATGCTGCTGGCGCTCAGAGCATTACGGCGGACTTCACTGCCGGTGCAGGGTTTGTGAGTTCGTCGGCATCTGCTCAGACGGTGACCGTTTCGGATCCGGCTCCGGTCGATGTCGAGACCACGACGTCGCTCTCGGTTCCCGCGACGGCAACTACGGGTGCGGCGGTTGATCTGACTGCGACGGTTGCTCCGAACAATGCTGTCGGTACGGTGCAGTTCAAGTCGAACGGCACGGCCATTGGTTCACCGGTGACAGTTTCCGGTGGGACTGCGACGCTGTCGCATTCGTTCGATGCTGCTGGTGCTCAGAGCATTACCGCTGACTTCACCGCTGGTGCAGGGTTTGTGAGCTCGTCGGCGTCGGCTCAGACGGTGACGGTGTCCGATCCGGCTCCGGTGGATGTGGAGACGACGACGTCGCTCTCGGTTCCGGCGACGGCGATCACGGGCGCGGCTGTTGATCTGACTGCGACGGTGGCTCCGAACAATGCGGTGGGCACTGTGCAGTTCAAGTCGAACGGCACGGCCATTGGTTCACCGGTGACAGTTTCCGGTGGAACCGCGACGCTGTCGCATTCGTTCGATGCTGCTGGTGCTCAGAGTGTTACGGCGGACTTCACTGCCGGTGCTGGCTTTGTGAGTTCGTCGGCATCGGCCCAGACGGTGACCGTTTCGGATCCGGCTCCCATCGATGTCGAGACGACGACGTCGCTCTCGGTTCCCGCTACGGCAATCACGGGTGCGGCTGTTGATCTGACGGCGACGGTTGCTC
>NZ_LEKE01000034.1:0-10789 GCF_001029585.1 Rhodococcus sp. ARP2
CCGCGGCGAGCTCTTGCCGATCGTGGTCTTTCGTGATCCCTCGGATCTGTGGGTGCTCCCGATATTGTTCGCAAGCTACCTGGTCGTCACACACAACCGCACTCGGGCGCCGCAGGGGGCGCCCGAGCACGAGGTGATCAGTCCAGTGCCGCATCCAACGTGATGTCGACGCCGGTCAGTGCCTTGCTGATCGGGCACGTTTCCTTGGCCGCCTGGGCAACCTTGGCAAAACCGTCGGCGTCGAGGCCGTCGACCTCGGCGCGAACGGTGAGCTTGATTCCGGTGAGCTTGAAGCCGACCGTGTCGGGGCCCAGCGACACGTCTGCGGTGATGTCGAGGCTCTGCGGGGTTCCGCCGGCCTCGGCGACCAGTGCCGACAACTGCATCGCGTAGCAGGACGAATGTGCCGCGGCGATCAGTTCTTCGGGGCTGGTGGTTCCGCCGGCTTCCTCAGCTGCGCGCTTGGGGAACGACACATCGAAGGTCGCGACACCCGAGCTGGTGAGTTCGACCTGTCCCGACCCGGCTTCGAGGGTGCCGTTCCAGGCGGTGCGTGCGGTACGAGTTGGCATTGCTGTCCCTACTTCCGTCTTCACATGATTCGGTGAACGCCTTGCGATCACGAACCTACCCGCGATACGTGAAGTCACACCTACTGTTTCGGACTGCTCTATCCGAGGAGAGTCGCGGTCAGCAATTTCTCGACGCGCGCCTGCGCGGAGTTCTCCGAGGAAAAGTGCACGATCCTGCCGATGTCGAACACCAGACCAAGCGCCGCGTGGACGAGGAACCGCGCTTGGACGATCGTCAACTCCGGCCGCGCTTCGACGCACAAGTGCGCCCACTCCTCCACGTTGAGCCGCTGGATGTTCCGCAACTCGGTCCGCGACCGGTCCGGCAAGCTGCCGATCTCGGCGAAATAGACTGCCAACAGTTCGCTTCTGCCGAACGAGACCTCGACGTACATCTTTGCCAATGTCTCTACGGCCGCGAGTGGTGTCTCCGACTCCGCCAACGCCGAACCCAACGTGATCGTCAGGCGATCGGACGCCCGGTGGAAAGCCGCGGCGAGTAAATCGGCCTTGCTCGCGAAGTGCCGGTACACGCTCGACGCGTTGATACCCGCTGCGGCGCCGATCTCCTCGATACTCACGTCGTGATAGCCGCGCTGATAGAACAGCAATACGGCTTCCTGAAGCAGCACTTCACGTTTCGACGTCCGGGCAAGGCCGGGTTTGCGTTCGGGCGCCTGTTTCTTGCCGCCGCCCTTCGCACCAACGGGCAACTCGACGCCGATGACCGACCAACAAGCTGCGAGAATCAACGATTCGATCTGCTTGGCGGACAACGCCGATCGATGACCGGTGATACTGGCGATCACGCTGAGCACAGCCGGTGCGATCAGCTCGACGTCGGCCGGGTCCAGTTCCGGGCGCACTGCGGCCAACGGCTCGGCAATCCGAAGATTGAGCGTGCGCATTCCCTCCCGCAATTGCTCACGATCCTCGTCGACCAGGTACCGGCCCTCCCAACGGTAGAGCCCTCCCCTACGCCGATTCTCGATCGTCGCGCGGATGACCCCCACCATGGTGGAGTTCAACTGCTCGCGTGGATCGTCGTTTCCGTGTACCGCGGGATCGCTGGCATCCAGCAACGCCTGGGTCAGGTTGTTCACGGTGTAGACGAACAGCGCGTATTTCGTGGGGAAATGACGATAGAGGGCCGGCCCGGAGATTCCGACCTTCGCTGCGATCTCGTCGATGCCGACCGCGTGGTAGCCACGTTCACTGAATGCCTCCGCGGCAGCGGCCGCGATTTGGGCCTTCCGATTCTTCGGACGCGTTCGTGGTGCAGAGCCACTGCCGCTCACGGAGACGCGTGTCTGTCCGGGCACCTGACCCTCCACTTCCGTTGCTTTCGTCCACTGCCTTCGTCCGCTGCACCGCACTTCTACGGGCGCGAGTCCGAACGGACCATGTTAACCGTCGCGAAGGTCGCAATTCGCGCCCGGTATGGCTTCACCCGAAACCCTACAACGCGGCTGTCACGGCGGACGGATTCCGGAAAAAGAGTCTTGACACCCGCTCTCACACCGGTGTTATGTTAGTGATGATTCGCACAAACTTGCACGCAGTCCGCTGGCGGGCTCGTTCCATGCAGCACAGGATTTTTATTCGCCTGCAATAGGGTTCGATGCCGATTGACCGATCGTAAGAAAGTAGTTGTGAGCAGATGATTCGCACTCGCTTCACCGAGATGTTCGGCGTAGACCATCCGATCGTGCAGGGCGGCATGATGTGGGTAGGACGCGCAGAACTTGTTGCGGCCACGGCAAATTCCGGTGCCCTGGGGTTCCTGACCGGCCTTACCCAACCCACTCCGGAAGATCTCGTCAAGGAAATTGCTCGGACCCGCGATCTCACCGACAAGCCGTTCGGCGTCAATCTCACGATTCTGCCGTCGATCACGCCGCCGCCGTACGCCGAATATCGCCAGGCGATCATCGAATCCGGGATCAAGATCGTCGAGACGGCCGGTTCCAATCCGATCGATCATCTTCCGCATTTCAAGGACGCGGGAGTGAAGGTGATCCACAAGTGCACTGCAGTTCGTCACGCGGTCAAGGCCGAGAGACTGGGCGTCGACGCCGTCAGCATCGACGGCTTCGAATGCGCCGGACACCCAGGTGAAGACGACATACCAGGGCTGATTCTGATTCCGGCGGCCACGCAGCAACTCACGATTCCGGTGATCGCGTCAGGCGGAATCGCAGATTCCCGCGGACTCGTCGCGGCGCTTGCGCTCGGAGCAGACGGCGTCAACATGGGAACTCGATTCATGTGCACCGTGGAATCTCCTGTAGCACAATCGGTTAAAGAGCAGATAGTCGCCAACACCGAGCGTGACACCAAGCTGATTTTCCGGACTCTACACAACACCGCACGCGTAGCAGCGAATGCGATCAGCGCCGAAGTCGTCGACATCGAGGCGCGCGGCGACGCGCAGTTCAGCGACATCCAGCATCTGGTCGCCGGGGCACGCGGGCGCAAGGTCTTCGAAGACGGCGATCTCGATGCAGGCATCTGGTCCGCCGGGCAAAGCCAAGGGTTGATCAACGACATCCCGACCGTCGCCGACATGATCGACCGCATGGTCTCGGAGGCCGAACACCTCATCACCTCACGGCTTTCCGGATTCGTCACCGCTGTGAGCGCGGCATGACCGCCACCGCCGAGACGGGCTTTCGCTCCGAAATCACCGACGGTGTACTGCGATTGACCTTCGACCGCCCGAAGCGGATGAACGCGATCGATCTACCCACGATGACTGCTTTCGCAGCCGCCGTCAGAGAGGGCGGCGCAGACCCGAGAGTTCGTACCATCGTGATCACCGGATCCGGTCGAGCGTTCTGCACCGGAGCCGATCTTGCGGCAGCGGCCCTCAACCCCGCAGACCCGAAAGTTGTCATGGATGCCGCGACTTCTCTGATTCGCGCCATCACCAGCGCCCCGGTCCCGGTGATCGCCGCGGTCAACGGCCCGGCAGCCGGCGTCGGAGTGTCCATCGCCCTGGCCGCTGACCTGACGTACGCAGCATCGAGCGCCTATTTCCTCCTCTCGTTCGTCAACATCGGCCTGATGCCCGACGGCGGCGCCAGTGCGCTGGTGCCGGCAGCGATCGGACGTGCCAGAGCGGCCGAGATGGCGTTGCTGGGCGAGCGGGTTTCCGCCGAGGACGCAGAGCGTTTCGGGCTCGTGTCCCGCACCGTCGCAGACGACGCGTTCGACGCACTCGTCGACTCGGTCGTCGATCGCACGTCGAAGGCTCCCCGACGCGCACTCGAACTCACCAAGCGCGCACTCAATGCGGCGACGCTGGACCGCCTCGATGCCGCGTTGGAGCTCGAAAATACCGGTCAGGCAGAACTTCTCACCGGCGACGACTTCAAAGAAGGCGCGATGGCGATGCTGCAGAAGCGCGCACCGCACTTCAAGTAGTCATTGCGAATTTTCGTTAACAAAACCACTGTGAGAATCGACGGCTCACTGTAGCCTGAGTCACACAATCACCCACGCATGAGAGGAACCCATCGATGGCCTCCACCGATGCAGTCTCCGAGGCGCAGCGTTCACGCCGCACCAACTGGAACAATCAGATCGCCAGGCATGCGCAGATGATTCCCGATCGCACCGCGCTGCGATTCTTGGGCGATTCCATCACCTGGAGCACCCTCGACGCACGCGTCGAGAAGCTGGCAGACGCTCTAGCCCGACGCGGCGTCAGCTTCGGCGACCGCGTGCTCATCCTGATGCTCAATCGCCCCGAATACCTCGAGATCGTGCTCGCGACCAACGCATTGGGCGCGATAGCTGTTCCGGTGAACTTCCGTCTCACGCCACCCGAGATCGCGTACCTGGTCAACGACTCCGGCTCCAAAGTCATTGTCGCCGAGGGACCATTGGCTCCACTGGCCGGAGCGGCGCGTGCCGCGTCAGAGGGTATCGACATCTCCATCACCGTAGGCGCCCCCGCCGAGGGTGACAGCCTGAACTACGAGGACCTGATCAGCGAGGCGGGCGAGCCGCACGCGTTCGTCGACATCCCGGACGACACTCCTGCACTCATCATGTACACCTCGGGAACCACCGGTCGCCCCAAGGGTTCGGTGCTCTCCCACTCCAACCTGTCTTCGCAAGCATTGACCTGTATCAGGGCCTTCCATCTGTTCAATGCCGATTCCATCGGCTTCTGCGCGTCGCCCATGTTCCACATCGCGGCCCTCGGTTCCATCGCGCCGAGCCTGCAACTCGGCACGACCACGGTGATCCATCCGGTCGGCGCATTCGACCCTGGTCAACTACTCGACATTCTCGAAGCCGAGAAGGTCACCAGCTTGTTCCTCGTGCCCGTGCAATGGCAGGCCGTGTGCGCAGTGCAGAAGGCGCAACCTCGAGCACTGTCGCTGAAGAACATCTCGTGGGGCGCCGCACCATCGTCCGATACCATCCTGCGGGCAATGGCCGAAACCTTCCCGGACGCATTCAATGTCGCAGTCTTCGGTCAGACCGAGATGTCGCCCATCACTTGCGTTCTCGACGGTGAGGATGCGATTCGCAAGCTCGGATCCGTCGGTCGGGTCATCCCGACCATTTCGGCCAGGGTCGTCGACGAGAACATGGACGACGTGGCGCCCGGTGAAATCGGTGAAATCGTCTACCGCGGGCCCACGATGATGAGCGAGTACTGGAACAACCCCACCGCCACCGCTGACGCCTTCCACGGTGGATGGTTCCACTCCGGCGATCTCGTTCGAGTCGACGACGAAGGCTTTGTCTACGTCGTCGATCGCAAGAAGGACATGATCATCTCCGGCGGAGAGAACATCTACTGCGCCGAGGTGGAAAACGTTCTCTACGAACACGAATTGATCGTCGAAGCGGCCGTCGTCGGTCGCCCCGACGCCAAGTGGGGTGAGGTGCCGGTAGCGATCGTCGCGATGGCGCCAGGTTCAGCCGTGGACTTGACCATCGAGGAACTGAGCAGCTTCCTCAATGATCGTCTCGCGCGCTACAAGCACCCGAAGGACATCGTCGTCGTGGAAGCTCTGCCGCGCAATGCAAGCGGCAAGGTCGTCAAGGGCGAACTGCGAGAGAAGGTCCGAGCGGTCGACGCAGTTTCCTGACTCCACACGCAAACGGGCGGCACCTCCACCGAGGTGCCGCCCGTTAACCTGTGCCTTTCAAGCACTCTGCGAATGCAACTTCCGATGCAGTTCTCGCACCAACGGAACCAACTCCGGCACCGGACCTTCGACCGGGACGTTCGGCGCAACCTCGTTGACGGACAGAGACTTCACCGGCGCCGGGGCCGCACCCCACTCCGCGAGCCAGTCGCCGAGTTGAGCCGAAGAGCAGATGTAGACGATACGTCCGAGGCCCACCCATGCGTGCGCAGCCGAACACATCGCGCAGTGCTCTCCCGAGGTGAATACCGTTGCCGTCGAACGCTCTTCCGGCGTCAGATACTGAGCCGCCCACCGAGCCAGCTCGAACTCGGGGTGGCGGGTGTTGTCGCCGCCCGCGATCCTGTTTCGATCTTCCGCCAGAAATGTTCCGTCGGCCGCTGCCAGGACGGAACCGAAAGGTTCGTCGCCGGCATCCAATGCTTCCGTTGCCAATTCGACGCAACGACGCAGGTGACCCAGTTCGATGTCGTTCATGTGTACGCCCTCTCCCGTGATACACGAAACGGGCGGCACCGGTGAGGTGCCGCCCGTTCGTTAATTACTCTGCTGTACTACTCTGCTGCGCTTTCGCTTTCGCCGGCCTTGGTCAGCTCGATCGGCGGTGCGTCCGGCACGTCGATCGGCTTCTTGGTGGGCGTGAACGTGAACTTCGCGTCCTCGCCCGAGCCTTCGCCGTCCCAGTTCTCGACGTCGACGAGCACGATGTGGCCGGGTCCGATCTCTCCGAAGAGGATCTTCTCGGACATCTGGTCCTCGATCTCGCGCTGGATGGTGCGACGCAGCGGTCGTGCACCCAGTACCGGATCGAATCCGCGCTTGGCCAGAAGCGACTTGGCCTTGTCGGTGACCTCCATGGCCATGTCCTTGTTCTTGAGTGCCGCCTCGACGCGAGCGAGCATCAGGTCGACCATCTGAACGATCTGCTCGTTCGTGAGCTGATGGAAGACGACGATGTCGTCGATACGGTTCAAGAACTCGGGACGGAAGTGCTTCTTCAGCTCGTCGTGAACCTTGAGCTTCATGCGCTCGTAGTTCGACTCCGTGCCCGTTCCCGAGCTGAAGCCCAGGCCGACTGCCTTGGAGATGTCCGACGTACCGAGGTTGGACGTGAAGATCAGCACCGTGTTCTTGAAGTCGACGGTACGTCCCTGACCGTCGGTGAGACGGCCGTCCTCGAGCACCTGCAGGAGGGTGTTGTAGATCTCCTGGTGTGCCTTCTCGATCTCGTCGAACAGCACAACGCTGAACGGCTTGCGGCGCACCTTCTCGGTGAGCTGGCCACCCTCTTCGTATCCGACGTACCCGGGAGGGGCACCGAACAGACGCGAAGCGGTGAAGCGGTCGTGGAACTCGCCCATGTCGATCTGGATCAGAGCGTCGTCGTCGCCGAACAGGAAGTTGGCGAGCGACTTCGCGAGCTCCGTCTTACCGACACCGGACGGGCCGGCGAAGATGAACGAGCCCGAGGGACGCTTGGGATCCTTCAGACCTGCACGCGTACGACGGATCGCCTTCGAGACGGACTTGACTGCCTCTTCCTGGCCGATGATCCGCTTGTGCAGTTCCTCTTCCATGCGGAGCAGACGAGTGGTCTCCTCCTCGGTGAGCTTGAAGACGGGGATACCGGTCCAGTTGCCCAGAACCTCGGCGATCTGCTCGTCGTCGACCTCGGCGATGACGTCCAGGTCGCCCGCACGCCACTGCTTCTCACGCTCAGCGCGCTGAGCAACGAGGGTCTTCTCCTTGTCACGCAGGTTCGCAGCCTTCTCGAAGTCCTGCGCGTCGATCGCGGACTCCTTCTCGCGACGCGCGTCGGCGATGCGATCGTCGAATTCGCGCAGGTCCGGCGGTGCAGTCATCCGACGGATGCGCATTCGCGCGCCCGCCTCGTCGATGAGGTCGATCGCCTTGTCCGGCAAGAAGCGGTCGTTGATGTAGCGGTCGGCCAGCGTCGCCGCTGCCACGAGAGCACCGTCCGTGATGGAGACACGGTGGTGAGCCTCGTAGCGGTCACGAAGACCCTTGAGGATCTCGATGGTGTGCTCGACGGTCGGCTCGCCCACCTGAACGGGCTGGAAACGACGCTCGAGAGCGGCATCCTTCTCGATGTACTTGCGGTACTCGTCGAGAGTGGTAGCACCGATGGTCTGCAGCTCACCGCGGGCAAGCTTGGGCTTGAGGATGGAGGCCGCGTCGATAGCGCCCTCGGCCGCGCCCGCACCAACGAGGGTGTGCAGCTCGTCGATGAACAGGATGATGTCTCCGCGGGTGTTGATCTCCTTGAGAACCTTCTTCAGGCGCTCTTCGAAGTCACCGCGGTAACGGCTGCCGGCCACGAGCGACCCGAGGTCGAGCGTGTACAGCTGCTTGTCCTTGAGGGTCTCGGGGACCTCACCGTTGACGATTGCCTGAGCCAGGCCCTCGACCACAGCGGTCTTACCGACACCGGGTTCACCGATGAGAACCGGGTTGTTCTTGGTACGACGCGAGAGAACCTGCATGACGCGCTCGATTTCCTTCGAGCGGCCGATGACCGGGTCCAGCTTGCCTTCGAGGGCAGCTTGCGTCAGGTTGCGACCGAACTGGTCGAGCACGAGCGAGGTGGACGGCGTGCCGGCCTCTCCGCGGGTGCCACCGGTTTCGGTGGGCTCCTTGCCCTGGTAGCCCGACAGCAGCTGGATGACCTGCTGGCGGACACGGTTGAGATCGGCACCGAGCTTGACCAGAACCTGGGCTGCTACGCCCTCACCCTCACGGATGAGACCGAGCAGAATGTGCTCCGTACCGATGTAGTTGTGTCCGAGCTGCAGCGCTTCGCGCAGACTCAGCTCGAGGACTTTCTTGGCGCGCGGTGTGAAGGGGATGTGACCGGACGGAGCCTGCTGGCCCTGGCCGATGATCTCCTCGACCTGGCTGCGGACTCCCTCGAGGGAGATACCCAACGACTCCAACGACTTGGCTGCAACACCTTCGCCCTCGTGAATGAGGCCGAGAAGGATGTGCTCCGTGCCGATGTAGTTGTGGTTGAGCATCCTGGCTTCTTCTTGAGCCAGGACAACAACGCGCCGCGCGCGATCGGTGAACCTCTCGAACATCGCTCTCCCTCACACTCTCCGGCGGGCAGGTTCGAGACCGGATGTCTCGTCCCTGGTCGCCGCGTTTCGCTCCGGCACTACAGACTGATCGCCTCGCCGGTCAGCGGACTGACGTCCACGAATCGACAAAGGTTGCACGACCCCACTTATTACTCTAGAGGGCGCGAAGTCCACCTGCTGCTCCTCCACCCGATTGGCGGCGGAAGCCGGACTGCTTACCGTTCACAACGTCGCAGCTGAGGGAATCGTTTCCCGGTTCCTGTACGCCTGAAGCGAACAGCGATTTTCGACGCCTGATCAGCCGAATATCGGGAGTACCCGAGTGCACGGCACCTCACGCGGATTCGACGGATCAAGCGCGTTGAGCGTCAGAGTCGCCGTTCGCTGCGACGCCACCAACGCGATGTGATCCGACAGGTCCTGCTCGCAACCGTCCTGAACAACTATGTTCGACGCGTTCGACGCGGCCAGTATTCCGCTGCTGTACGGAACGACTACCTGATCGAACCGAGTCACGATGTTGGTGTATTCGACGTCATCGGAGTAGACGCCCGCGTCGCGCAGTTCGGTCACGAAGGTGGCGTTGTCGAAATCCGGTCCCCCGACGCCTTCCGGCGGCCCGACCTCCGAGCCGTCCCACAACGGAGCGATGGAGACGATCTTGGAAACCTTCGCGTCGCCGCCGAGAAACTTGGCGTAGTACGCACTGACCGTCGTCCCCTGAGAGTGTCCGATCAGGTCGACCTTCGAGGCACCCGTCGCAGAGAGAACGTCATCGACGAAGTCCGACAGCTGCCCTGCGCTGTCTCCGAGTGGTGCGAGACCGCCGGCTGCGGAAATCGGCCACGGCTGGTCCGTTCGATTCCCGAAGGTGAGCGCGAAAACGCAGTATCCCTCGTTGGCCAGTACGGGTGCGAGTACGCCCCAATTGGTCTGACGGTTGGCCGCCGTCCCGTGCACCAGGACGACTGGATCAGGATGAGCAGCGGAAGGCGTGCACGAGAAGTCGTTGGTGCCAGGGGCCGATCCGCCCGGGTTGGTCGCTTCGAGGGCGATTCCACTGAAGAAACCGGACGGAACGGGAAGAGGTTCGTTCGCCGACGCAAGAGGTGCGGCTGTCGCGGCCACGGCCCCCGCCAGAGCGAGCGCACCCACGCATGTTCGAATCCCCACCGAAGGCCTCCACATATTGATCAACCCACGACGGGCAATACCGAGTTGCACGGTACCGGCCGCTGATGCGCGGGATCGAGTGCATTGAGAGCAAAAGTCGCCGCGCGCAGCGATGCCGCGATGGCGAGGTGATCGGAGATGTCTTGCTCACAACCGTCCTGGACGACGATGTTGGTTGCGTTCGGCCCGGGCTCCAGCCCATTTGTATACGGCAGCACCAGTTCGTCGTAGCGCGTCGTGATGTTCGTGTAGTGAACGCCCGGCGCGTAAACGCCTCCCGCACGGAGATTTTCGATGAACTCCGAACCGGCCCCCATGTTCAGGCACGCCTTGCAGATCGGGAATCCTGCCTGTGCCGCCTCGGATACCCCGAGTTCGCGAAGGCTGCGGCCGATACTTGCCTGCTCGTTTCCGAGGGTTCCCTTCCACAGCGATGCCACCGAGACGATGTTGTCCACTTTGTCGGCACCGCCGAGGAACTTCGCGTAGTACCCGTTGATGATCGTGCCTTGCGAATGCCCGACGAGATCCACCGACGTTGCGCCCGTAGCGCCCAGAACTTGATCGACGAAATTCGACAATTGTGCTGCGCTGGAAGGAATTTCCTGCATTCCACCGATGGCCGACAACGGCCACGGATGCTCGGGGAAGTTGCCGTACGTCAGCGCGAAGACGCAGTAGCCCTCGTTGGCGAGCAACGGCGCATAGGTGGCCCAGTTGGTCTGCCTGTTTCCACCCGTTCCGTGAACGAGCACAACCGGATTGGGATGTTCGG
>NZ_LEKE01000081.1:0-10058 GCF_001029585.1 Rhodococcus sp. ARP2
ACCTGGCCGAAGGACTGCGAGCGAGCCTCTGCGTCGTAGATCGAGACGGGGAAGACAACGCTTTCGATCTCGGCGGGAACCGCTGCGAGGTTCACGTCGATCTGCTCGTCGTCGCCTTCGCCTTCGCCGTCCGTGTTGTCACCCTTGTGCTCGATCGAGCCGTCGGGCGAGCGGAGGTTGTTGAAGAAGATGAAGTGCTGGTCGGAGAGGACCTTCTTGTTCGAGCCTGCGCCGATTGCGCTGGCGTCGAGGTCGAAAGCAGCTCCGGTGGTGGAACGCGCGTCCCAGCCCAGGCCGACGACCACTGCAGTCAGGTTCGGGGCCTCCTTCGTGAGAGAGACATTGCCGCCTTTGGTCAAGCTGACGCCCATTCAGGGGTCCTTTCAAGAGGAGAGACAAGGCCCACTACGACGCGAAGTCGTCTTGGGAGTGTGTTTACCTCCACCACCCTAACCGCAGTTCCGGTGTGTTCGCCGTAACAGCAGAATTACGAACCGAGAAGCGAAGTGCTGGACCCGTAGGATTCAATCGTGGTGGGAAGATGGTCGGAGCGCTTCAATCGGGGGGCAAGAGTGGGGGAGTCGGTCAGTCGTGCGCGGGAGGCGCAGACGGCCATGGTTTCGGCGTTCCTCGACATGGACAAGCGGCAGACCATCGCGTCGGCAGCAGTCGACGCTTCCGCCGAGCTGTATCCCGAGCGAGGGCTGCGCGCTGCGTGGGAACCCGTTCGGGATCGGTGCTTCCAGGCTGCGTCGGACTACCTCGACACCTCCGAGCGCTATGGCAACGATCAGGTACTCCACCAGAACCCGAACGGTGCTCGGGCGGCGTTCGAAAAGTCGGTAGCCGAACTCGTCGAGGCGGCGAAGGGCGTCGACGCCTTCTACAACGGGCATCGTGCGCACCTCGAGCAGGCGACGGTCACGATGTCCGCCATTCCCGTCCTCGGCCAACAGGCCCGAACCCTGGCAAACGCCGTCCGGGAAAAACTTGCTGCCACTGATCAGCGCTATCGCGAGTACCCGTCGGTGGTGACGGCCTCCGAACACCTCGACGACGCGGTTGCAGCGCTCGACAATGCGCGATCCTCCGGTCGCGCCGACGCAGTCCGCACGCGGGCCGAGAGTGTCCGCGAAGCGGTATCGGCGCTCGAGGAAGCATTGGCAGACGCCCCGTCGACCCAGCACCGTGCCGAGATGACGATCTCCTCGGTCTCGACCAGGTTGTCGGCAGTGCGCACACGAGTGGACCGGCTGGATCCGGCGTACTCCGCATTGCTGCGCGAGTTCAACGCCGCGAGTTCAGCTGACCTCGTCGACAACAGCAGTCGCAGCCGAGCGCATATCGATCAGGCCGACATCGATCTCAAGGAAGCGAAGCAGTCGTTGGCTGCGGGAAACCCCGAACACGCACTGGCTTTGATGGCCGAAGCACGTGTTCACCTCGCCGACGCCGAAGCGTGCGCCGATGCCGTGACGGACCGTCTCGCTACTCTGCGTGCAGTTCGGGCAGATCCGAGCGAAAAGGAACGTGAGGTTCGTTTCCGGCTGAAAGACGCCCAGATGTTCGCTGTTAACCAAGGGTTGGTGGCGGAGTGGGGCTCCGTACTCGATGCTCAACTAGCAAGGATCGAGCGAGCGAGTGCGTCACTGTCGGGAACTCATCCGGACTACTGGTCGTATGTATTACAGCTGGACTCGGTATCGACGTTCATCACCGAAGTTGTCGAGAAGATGCGGGCGCGAGCCGGCAAAAACTGAATGGTCGGGCCGATCGGGGGATCGGAGTTGCTCGACGCGTTGTCACAGGGGGTCGTTTCATGGACTTGATTGCGGTTACAGAGAGAAGAGAAATGCAGCACTTTCAACATCTCGAGGACGACGTGCGGGAGCAACTGTTCCTGCACGCGCCTCGATCGTTCGCGGATTCCGACGAGAGGGATCTGCTCGCGATTGCTCTGGGTGCAACTCTCTACGTTCCTGCCACCCGAGCCGGGCTGGCCGACATCGTGGTCAAGCGTGCGTCCGAGGGCGTCAGCTCGATGGTGCTCGATCTCGAGGACGCCGTCGCGGATCACGAGGTGGAGTCAGCGCGAGCGAACGCGGTTGACGCTCTCGACAAGATCGCGTCCACCGACGCCGTCGGCATGCTGCTGTTCGTGCGGGTCCGTGAGGTCGCGGACATCCACAAGGTCGCCGCGTCGTTGACCGAGGGGCGCGCCGCGCTCACCGGGTTCGTCATCCCGAAGTTCGGCAGCGAGTCCGGCCCCGTGTTTCTCGACGCCGTTGCGGACGCATCCGAGCTGCTGGGTAAGCATCTCTACGCGATGCCGGTACTCGAATCACCCGCGCTGGTTCACCGCGATACACGTGATCTCGAATTGCGCACCATCAGTGGGATTCTCGCGCAACACCGCGAGCGCATCCTTGCCGTCCGCATCGGCGCCACCGACATGTGCAGCACCTTCGGTATCCGCCGCGACCGCGATCTGACCATCTACGACGTGCGCGTGGTGGTCGACGTCATCGCCGACATCGTCAACTACCTCGGGCGCGCCGACGGTTCGGGTTTTGTCATCACCGGGCCGGTGTGGGAGTACTTCGCCGATCACGAACGCATGTTCCGGCCGATGCTGCGCGCCACCCCGTTCGAGGAACACGACGCCGTCCGGTTCCGTCAGCATCTCGTCAGCCGCGACCTCGACGGTCTGCTCCGTGAGATCGCGCTGGACCGCGCCAACGGAATCCAGGGCAAGACGGTCATCCACCCGTCGCACGTCGCGGCGGTCAATGCACTGTCCGCGGTCACGCACGAGGAATATCACGATGCCCTCGACATTCTCGGTGCCGATGCCGGGGGAGTGCAGGCCTCCGGCTACCGGAACAAGATGAACGAGATGAAGCCGCATCGCAATTGGGCCCATCAGACTGCGCTCCGCGCTCACGTGTTCGGTGTGACCAACAAGGGCATCACGTTCGTCGAGTTGCTGACGGCGTTGGTCGATCGATGACAGAGGTTGTCCAGTCCCGGGACGTTCCCTGGGCTACAGCAGAATTCGGCTTGGACCTCGTTCACGGTGATTCGTCGCTCGGGCATTCGGTGCCCGATCTGGTGATCCCGGGTCTTCGGCGGAATCCGCGTCGCGCTCACCTGCTGGTGTCCACTGTGCTGGGAAAGCACGTGCCCACCGAGCCGTCCGTGGTCATCGGTGCTGCCGACGACCTCGGCGATCTGGTGCGGACAACCCTCGGTGAGGGTGTCGACGTCGTCGTGCTCGGGTTTGCCGAAACCGCAACAGGTTTGGGTCATTGCGTTGCGGCCCGTCTGCGCGCTCACTGCTACCTGCACTCGACTCGTCGCGACGTACCAGGTGCCGCGACGCTCGCCGGATTCGAGGAGGGGCACTCGCACGCCACGAGCCATCTGATGCAGCCGACGTCCGCCGAACTGTTCGAGAACGACCTGCCACTGGTCCTCGTCGACGACGAGATCTCCACCGGCGCCACCGCGATCGATGCCATCCGGGCACTGCACGGGCAATGCCCGCGCAGCCGCTATGTCGTGGCCTCGCTGGTGGACATGAGAACCGAGGAACACCGAGCCGCCAGCGAAGCCGCGGCCACGGAACTGGGTGTGCGGATCGATTACGTCTCTCTTGCTTCGGGTTCGACGGTTCTGCCCGACGGCCTGACCGAGCGCGTCACGGCGCTGAATGCTCCGGATCTCAACCCGATCGGTGATCGCCGCGGCACGCTGTCTCGGATGGATCTGCCATGGCCTGCGCAAGTCCCCGACGGAGGCCGGCACGGTTTTCTCGATGGCGACACCGCGGCATTCGAGTCCGCCGTCGAGGCAGCGGTGTCCATTCTCGGATCGTCGATCGACGCGTCGCGTGCTGTGATCGTGATCGGTCACGAGGAGTTGATGTACCTGCCACTGCGCATCGCTGCGGGCTTGGAAAGCTCTGGGCGAGCAGTTCGTTACCAGACCACGACGCGTTCACCCGCCTACGTCGTCGACGTGCCGGGATACCCGCTGCGTCGCGGGTTCACCTTTCCGGCACCGGAACTGGGCGAGAACGAACCTCGATACGTCTACAACGCGCAGTGGCCTGACGCGGCGGTCGACGCCCTTGCCTTGCTCGTGGTGGACGAGCCCGCCGATACCGATCGGTTGACGGCGATGGACGGGGTGATCGAGGTGTTACGGAACTCCGGCACCGACGTCCTGGTCGCCACCGTTCGCGGGGCCGATCCGTCGGCGCTGCGAGAATCCAGAGCAGGAGGCTCGTCATGAACGAACCATTGGTCGGGCCCGAATTCGGTTCGTACGCGCCGGGCGAAGTGAAGTGGCTGCTCAAGGATCTTTCGCACGTGGATCTCGAAGCGGATGTATCCGTGCGCGAGAAGCGTATTCAATCGGGTGAGGCGCACTATGCCGAGTCTCTTCCCATCGAGTACCAACCCGATCAGGCATACCGGGATCTTTTCGAGACGGTGCTCGCCGAGAGCGCTCCACGGTTGGCGCGCGCTGTCGGGACCGTGATGGACTTGGTCTTGGCCGAGCGGGGGAGTGACATCACGCTGGTCTCACTCGCCCGGGCCGGAACACCGATCGGGATTCTGATGCGGCGCTGGGCCCAGCAGACCCGCGGGCTCACGTTGCCGCACTATGCAGTGTCTATCGTCCGCGGCAAGGGTATCGATTCCGTCGCACTCGATTATCTTGCGCACCATCACGACTCGGAGAACGTCGTCTTCGTCGACGGCTGGACAGGTAAGGGCGCTATCGCCCGCGAACTCGACACAGCGTTGACGGAGTACCACGAGGCGGGTGGAGCCAAGTTCGACTCCGATCTGGCTGTTCTCGCCGACCCCGGGCACTGCGTGCGAACGTACGGAACCCGCGACGACTTCCTGATCGCGTCGGCATGCCTCAATTCGACGGTGTCCGGCTTGGTCTCACGAACAGTCCTCAACGACACCCTTATCGGGCCCGGCGATTTCCACGGCGCCAAGTTCTACGCCGACCTCGCCGACGTCGACGTCTCCAACAGGTTGCTCGACGTGGTCTCGGCCGAGTTCGACTCCGTTCGCGGCGACGCAGCGGATTCTCTTGCTGCAGTGCTCGATTCCGATCGGACGCCGACCTGGGCCGGCTGGGAGTCGGTGGAGAAGGTGCAAGCCGAGTACGGGATCTCGACGGTCAACTTCGTCAAACCAGGTGTCGGAGAAACAACCAGGGTGTTGCTGCGCCGGCTCCCCTGGAAGGTTCTGGTGCGTGAACTCGACGCCCCGGAGCATGCACACATCCGGTTGTTGGCGCAGGCCCGCGGGGTTCCGGTCGAGGTGGTACCCGACCTCGCCTACTCGTGTGTCGGGCTGATCAAGGACATCACGTGAGCCGTGCGGACACCGCTGCGTCCCAGGTCCTGATCGCCACGGATCTGGACCGCACGATGATCTATTCGCAGGCCGCGATCGGCGGCGATCCCAGTGGCTCCGACCTGGATTCGGCGCCGAGCCCGTTGTGCGTCGAGTACTACAACGGCGGTCCGCTCTCACACATGAGCGTCGAATCGATCGAACTGCTGATTGCGCTGAGCTCGCGGGTTCCGGTGATTCCGACAACCACCAGGACCATTGCGCAGTTCCAGCGGATCGATCTTCCCGGCGGACCGTGGAAGTACGCGATCACGAGCAACGGCGGAAACATCCTGGTGGACGGCGAAGCCGATCGCGAGTGGCGAAACGAGATCGACCGTTCGACCAGCAAGTCCGGCGCCGAGTTGCCGCAGGTTCAGGCGGAACTGGAATCGCGGATCGACTCGAGCTGGGTCAGTTCCATTCGTGTTGCCGACGACCTGTTTCCGTACCTGGTCGTCGATCTGGCCGTGATGCCGAGTGAATTCGAAACCGAATGGAATCACTGGTGCGTGACGCGGGGCTGGAACGTTTCGCGTCAAGGCCGGAAGATCTACACGATGCCCGACGCCGTGTCGAAGTCACGCGCACTGGCAGAGGTGCGCCGCAGACTGGTCGAGTCGGGTGATCTGGATCAATCCGCAGTCGTGATCTCGGCAGGTGACGGCGCATTGGATGCGGACATGCTCGAATACTCCGATTTCGCGATCCGGCCGAGGCACGGTGAGCTGGAAGAACTGAATTGGCAACGGCCGACCGTTACTGTGACAGAAAGGTCCGGTATCGCAGCGAGCGCGGAGATATTGCGGTGGTTCTCTTCCGCGCTCGGGTAATACACGCTCTCTATGAAGGGGATTTAGTTGTCTGTATCGCTTGCCAAAGGGCAGAACGGCCCGCTGGACGTCTCGGATGTAGTTGTGTCGGTTCAGCTGGCTGCAGCCGCTGACCTGTCTGCACTCCTCGTGACGAGCAACGGAAAAGTTCGTTCCGACGCCGACTTCGTCTTCTTCAACCAGCCGACCGGACCCGGCGTGCAATTGGTGCCCAACCCGGGTGGCATTGCCTCACTCCGAGTCTCGCTCGCCGGCGTCCCTGCCGATATCGAGCAGGTTCGCGCCGTCATCACGCTCGACGACGCTTCGTCGAACTTCGGGCGCAGCGCTGCACCCACCGCTCGGGTCTCCGACGCGGCCGGGAACGTGTTGTACGAGTACGTGATCGACGGTCTCACCACCGAGTCCATCGTCATCGCGCTCGAGGTGTACCGACGCCAGGGTGCGTGGAAGGTGCGCGCCGTCGGCCAGGGGTACGCGGGTGGATTTGCCGCGCTGGTCACCGATCACGGTGTGTCCGTCGACGATGCGCCCGCGCCGCCGCCGCCCACTCCGGTCGCGGCTCCGGCTCCGATCACGCCGCCCTCGTCCGTCGCTCCTACTCCGCCGGCGTACAACCAGCCGCCGCAGCAGCAGCCTTCGTACAACGCGCCGCCGGTTCCGCCGGCCCCGCCCGCATACAACCAGCCGCCCGCCTACAACCAGGGACCGACGCCGCCGGCCTACCCGCCGGCGCAGCAGCCTGCGTACAACCAGCAGCCGACGTACAACCAGGCACCCCCGGCGCCTCCCGTGCAGAACCAGCCGCCGGCGCAGCAGCCCGAGGTGAGCCTGGTCAAGGGGCGCCCCGTCAGCCTGACCAAGGGCCAGAAGGTCACGCTCCGCAAGGAGGGCGGCGTCGCGCTCACCATGATCCAGATGGGTCTGGGTTGGGATCCGATCAAGAAGAGCGGTCTGTTCGGAAGCCGTACCGCCGACGTCGACCTCGACGCTTCGGCACTCCTGTACGCCGACGGCAACCTCGTCGACGTCTGCTACTACGGTCAGCTGACGTCCAAGGACGGCTCGGTCCGTCACATGGGTGACAACCTCACCGGCGACGGAGACGGCGACGACGAGGTCATGCTCGTCGATCTGCAGCGGGTCCCGGCTCACGTGACCACCGTGATCTTCACGGTGACCTCGTACCGCGGACACACGTTCGAGCAGGTCTCCAACGCTTTCTGCCGTCTCGTGGACAGCACCACCAACTCCGAGCTCGCTCGATACACGCTCCAGGGCGGCATGGCTTTCACCGGAATGGTGATGGCAAAGGTGTACCGCGCGAACGGCGAATGGAAGCTGCAGGCCATCGGTGAAGGTATCCAGGCCAAGCACGCAGGAGAAGCTGCGCCGCAGCTGGGCCGTTTCCTCACTGCTTGAGTCGAGACTGCATAGTCGAGATGAATCCGGTTCGGCGGTAGGTGGTTTCGATCGCCGTCCGCCGAACCGGACATCGTTGTCCCCTCCGTGCGTTAACCTCATGCGGCATGTCGAGCCGTCAGTCGAGCGGCCGTGCGCGAGAGGACTTGGCACAGTAGATGATCACTCGAGGGAAACTTCTCGGTCGGGCGGCGGCCGTCGCAGGCGTTGTGCTGGCGCTCGTGAGCACCGGAATCGCGCAGGCTTCGGTGCCCCAGTCGGCACCGCCGGCAGGTTTTTCCGAGACCGGGATCAAGTACGTCGCCCTCGGTGACTCCCGCGCCTCCGGTCCAAGGCTGGAACCGATGTACCCCGACGCCTGCTCGCGTTCGTACGAGAACTTCGCGGGCAAAATCTCGCGGGCGCTCGACGTGGCCGAGTTCGCTGATGTCTCTTGCAGCGCGGCACGCGCCGAGAACATCATCGACACCCCACAGCTGATTCCGAACTACTGGCCCGTCCAGCTCGATGCTGTTCACCCGGACACCGACCTGATTACCATCTCGATCGGCGGCAACGACTCCAACAGCATCTTCCTCGGCCCCCTGTGCGTCGCTCCGGGACCGGGAACCGATCGTGGATGTCGGTACGACCCGCTCGCGAATTCCGTCGCCCAGTCCGGAATCGACCGGGCTGCCGGAGAATTGGATCGCATCCTGACCGCGGTCACGCAGCGCGCGCCTAACGCTCGCATCTACCTGATCGGAGAGGGCGGCATGATCTCCACTCGCGGATGCTGGCCGAACATCCCGTTCTCAGACGCCGACGCATCCTGGTTCATGGACTACTTCGCTCGCTACAACACGAAGTTCGACGAGGTCGCCCACGCCCACGGTGTCCGTACCGTCGACATTGCGGCGGCGAGCATCGCCGGCGGGCACGATGCGTGCGCGAGTGCAGATCAGCGTTGGTTCGAAGGCCTGTTCTCGGAGTCGACGGCGCAGCGCTTGCACTTCACGGACGCCGGGATGACCGCGGTGGCCGATCTAGTGGTGGCGGACCTGCAAGGCTGACCGAGAGAGCCCGGTCATGGCATAGTTCGCTGCTGTGGGTATGACTTTTGTTCCCGGACAGAACGCGCCGCTGCAGGCGCCCGTGGTGACGTTTCGAGCCGAGAGCCAGACGCCGTTCGACGTGTCGGCGCTGGTAGCGGACGCGAACCTGCGGGCATTGACGTCCGAGGACTTCGTGTTCTACAACCAACCATCCACCGCTGGAGTGCAACTCGACCAGAGCGGCATCCGGGTGGAACTCGATCGACTTCACCCCGATGCCGCAGCAGTGTTGTGCATCGTCAGCGTGGATCCGGCAGCGACGGCCGCGGGAGCCTTTCGCACGGCCGGGCTCTCCGCCACCCTGAGCGATCAATCCGGTTCGGTCCTGGCCGAATTCGCGATCCCCACCGCAGGCACCGAGACAGCGGTCATCTGCTGGGAGCTGTACCGAAAGTCCGGTGCCTGGAAGATTCGGGCCGTAGGGCAGGGCTATGCGGGTGGTCTGGCGGAACTGATCTCGGTGCACGGCGTCGAGGTCGACGACGAGCCGGCACAACCAGCCCCGACAGCCGCGCCCGCGTGGGACTCCGCGGTGGAGCCGTTGGAGGTGGGCCGCGGCCTCGAGCGTGCGTGGATGATCTTCGAGGACGCCTCCCGATCTGCCGCTTCCTTCGTCTCCAGCAGTGAGTACGCGCTTGCCCGTTTGGACGAGGATCTGACCGCAGCCGTCGCAGATCCGTCGTTGCGGAACTCGGCAGCGGGAGTGGCGGCGCGCGATGCCGCACAGAAGCGTCACGACGACCTCGTATCACTCGCGCGGGACAATCACGCCCGCGACAGCGCTCAGCTTGCGCACGAACTCGGCGTGATCGACGGCGTGCTCCCACGGTCGATGGCGTCGTGGAAGTCGGTGTCGTGGGCGGGTACAACCGATCCGGCCCAGATCACGGCCGTCAGCGACGGTATGCGTCTTGGCGAGCTGTCGGCTCCGGACCGCGGCACACTCACCGTTCCGTACTGCGTCCCGTTGCCATTGCGCCGGCCGATCTGGGTGGACAGCACGTCGAGCAAAGCAGCGCTCGGTCTGATGAGTGCCGTCACCGTGCGCGTCATGGCCGCCGGCCCGATGCCGCTACTCGACGTCGTCGATCTGACCGGCTCGCTGACGCCACTGACCGACCGACTGGCACCGATGCTCGCGGGGCCGGTCATCACCGCTCACACCGAGATCTCGGCGCGCTTGCGGGCACTGGCCGAGGCCGTCGACATGGGCGAACTCGCGCGAATGAGTGGTGTCGCAGATGGTCCGAGTTCCCTGCGCCTGTTGATCCTCAGCGATTTCCCGC
>NZ_LEKE01000092.1:0-9877 GCF_001029585.1 Rhodococcus sp. ARP2
GAGTTCGACGCCACCCGCACGCTTGTGTGTGCGCAGGACGAACGACTCGAGCCCCTGGTAGGACTTCGCGCTTTCGTCCAACGCCTCGTCCGAGTACTCGAGATTGGAACGGTAGTGCGCACTACCGAGGTAGTACCGAAGTTCTTGCGGACGAACCTTCTTGAGCACGTTCGGCACAGAGAGAACGTTGCCCAACGACTTGGACATCTTCTCGCCACTCATCGTGACCCAGCCGTTGTGCAACCAGTACTGAGCGAAATCGTCGCCGGCGCACTTGGCCTGCGCAATTTCGTTCTCGTGGTGCGGGAAGACGAGATCGCGTCCACCACAATGGATGTCGAATGCCGCCCCGAGGTAGAACTCCGCCATGGCCGAGCACTCGAGGTGCCAGCCCGGACGGCCAGGTCCCCACGGCGTCGGCCACGAGGGCTCACCGGGCTTGACGGCCTTCCAGAGGGTGAAGTCGCGAGGATCGCGCTTGCCCTCGGCCGCACTCTCGCCCTGATGAACGTCGTCGAGTTTGTGGCCGGACAGTGCGCCGTACTCGGGGTAGCTCTGCACGTCGAAGTAGACGTCGCCGCCCGCCGCGTACGCGTGGCCGTTCTCGATCAGGCGTTCCATCATCTCGACCATCTGCGTCACGTGACCGGTGGCCCGCGGCTCGATGGACGGCGGCAGCACACCCAGTTGGTCGTAGGCCCACGTGAACGACCGCTCGAACGTCGCCGCCCACTCCCACCAAGGTCGACCGGCGCCGGCGGCCTTGTTGAGAATCTTGTCGTCGATGTCCGTCACGTTGCGCACGAAGGCAACGTCGTTGCCGTGCGCCAACAGCCAGCGTCGCAGCACGTCGAAAGCGACGCCGCTACGAACGTGCCCGATGTGAGGATCGCCCTGAACTGTCGCCCCACACAGGTACACCGATGCATGTCCGGGGGCCAACGGAACAAAATCCCGAAGGGCCCGCGTACCGGTGTCGTATAGGCGCAGGGTCACGACCAGCGATCTTACCTGTCGTGTTCGGTTGTCATGACCAACGCGGTGGCCATGGCGGCGATCCCCTCGCCGCGACCGGTCAAGCCGAGCCCGTCCGTGGTGGTCGCGGACACCGAAACAGGCGCGCCGAGAATGTCCGAGAGCACCTTCTGTGCCTCGCCGCGTCGCGGCCCGATCTTCGGTCGGTTGCCGATGACCTGCACCGCGGCGTTGCCGACGGTGAACTGGTTCTCTTCGAGCAGTCGACGAACCTCGGCAAGCATTCGAGCGCCGCTCACGCCGTCCCATTCGGGCCTGCCGGTGCCGAAAACCGAACCGAGGTCGCCAAGACCTGCGGCGGAGAGCAACGCGTCACAGAGCGCGTGGACGGCGACGTCGCCGTCCGAATGCCCCGAGCACCCGTCTGCTTCCTCGAACAGCAACCCGGCCATCCAGCAAGGTCGGCCGACCTCGATGGGATGAACATCCGTGCCGAGACCGACGCGCATCTATTTTCCGTCCTGTGAGTCCGCGCTCAACTCTGTCTCCGAGATCAGGAGCGCCCGTGCAAGGACGAGGTCGAGCGGAGTGGTGATCTTGAAGGCGAGAGCGTCGCCGGGAATCGTCTGCACCGAAACACCGAGACGCTCCACCAGAGCGGCGTCGTCGGTCGCGGCGACGTCACCGGCGTCGTACGCACTGCGCAGGACCTCGGTGGAGAAGCCTTGAGGAGTTTGAACCGCACGCAACTCCGAACGCAGAGGCGTTCCGGTGACTGCGCCGAGTACGTCGACCGACTTGATCGTGTCGGTAACCGGGAGTACCGGGATGACAGCGGAGCTGCCGGCTCGGAGAGCGTCGACGACGCGCGCGATCAACGCCGGCGGCGTCAATGCCCGCGCGGCGTCGTGCACGAGTACAAAATCTGCATCGCCGGCAGCACTGAGACCGGCTCGAACCGAATCGGTTCTTTCGGCACCACCACCGACGACGTCGACGTCCGATGCACGACCGAGGTCGGCTACGACGGATTCGACCAGTTCAGGCGGCACAATGACAACAACGCGGTCGATCGCTCCGGATTTCCGGAGTCCATCGACCGCGCGTGCAAGCATGGTGCACCCACCGAGTTCGACAAATGCCTTGGGCAATTTCTCGCCCAATCGCACTCCCCGACCTGCGGCAGGTACCAGGGCTACTACTGCCACTGTCAGCTTTGTTGTGTTGCAGTCAGGACGCGGCCGCGAGGACCTCGTCGAGAATGGTCTCTGCCTTCTCGGTGTCAGTGCCCTCGGCGAGCGCGAGCTCTCCGACGAGAATCTGACGAGCCTTGGCGAGCATGCGCTTCTCACCGGCGGAAAGCCCGCGGTCCTGCTCACGACGCCACAGGTCACGAACAACTTCTGCAACCTTGTTCACGTCACCTGAGGCAAGCTTCTCGAGATTTGCCTTGTATCGACGAGACCAGTTGGTGGGCTCCTCGGTGTGCGGTGCTCGCAGAACCTGGAAAACCTTGTCGAGGCCTTCTTGGCCGACCACGTCACGAACTCCGACGTACTCTGCGTTGTCTGCAGGAACCCGTACTGTGAGATCGCCTTGAGCGACCTTCAGAACCAGGTACTCCTTCTGCTCACCCTTGATGGTGCGGGTTTCGATAGCTTCGATCAGCGCCGCACCGTGATGGGGGTATACGACGGTGTCTCCGACCTTGAAAATCATGTGTCCCGTGCCCCTTTCGATTCCACTAGTTTAACACGTGAAAGAACCGACCACTCATCAACTGTGCAGGTCAGGGGCATCCTTGCTCGAGCGTAGGGGTTGACAGGGCTTGTTGTACGTGCATTCAACTGGTCTGGAGCACCCCTGCATAACCGACTGAAAGCCCACGCAGACAACCGTTGTGGCGACCCGACGGCCAGCCCGCGGGACCTTATCTACTACTCTGCCTAGTGGAGTGCGAACCTGACGCCGTGGAGGACAAATCGTGACTGCTATCCGTAAGCCGACTCGTCGAGTCGCTACCGCCATTGCACTGGCTGCAGGCGCAGCCATCGCGCTGTCCGCTTGCGGTTCCGGACAGGTGAGCCAGACCGCCGTCCAGCAGGCCGCCGTGAACGGCAACAGCGCCGACCTCGGTGAGATCGCACTGCGCAACGTGCACATCGCCTACCCCTCGTCCGAGGAATACAGCATCGAGCCGGGCGGCAACGCCGTGCTCGCGTTCACCGTCGTGAACGACAGCGCCGAGACCACGGACAAGCTCGTCAGCATCACCACCGATTACGCAGCACGCGTCATCGCGGGTGAAGAGGTAGGTGGCTTGACGATCAAGCCGCAGACGTCGCTGCAGGCCGGCCAGTTGCCCGCAGGCGAAGGTGCCGCGACCGAGGCAGAGACCCAGATCAAGAACAACGAAGAGAACGACGACGCACCCGCTGCGCTCACTCTCGTCGTTCTGCAGGACATCAAGGCAGGCGTTCGCCCCGGCTTGACCGTCCCGATCACCTTCAAGTTCGAGAAGGCCGGCTCGGTCACCGTCGACGTGCCGGTCGACGCAGGCCCGCAGCTCGAGCGCAACGAGTCGGACAAGTCGCCCGACGTTGCAGAAGCCGGGCACTGAGCCCCGAATCACCAAGGCGCACACTGCGCTTCGCAGAACAACTTCAGAATCACACTAGAGGCGGGGTCCATGTCGGACCCCGCCTCTAGTCTGTCCCGGTGGCCAAAGTGAAATCGAACTACCGATGCTCCGAATGCCAGTCGGTAGTGCCCAAGTGGGTCGGTAGATGTCCGGACTGCGATTCGTGGGGCTCGATGACCGAGGTCGCGGTAGTGGCACCCGTCGCCAGTCGCGCCGGCGCCTCACTCGCCAAAGCAGGATCGAGCGCCGTGCTCCCTACGACGCCGGCCACGCCGCTGACACAGATCGACAGCACCTCGACGCAGGCCAAGCCCACCGGGATCGGCGAGTTGGACCGCGTCCTCGGCGGTGGCGTCGTACCTGGTTCGGTGGTGCTGCTCGCGGGCGAGCCCGGAGTCGGAAAATCGACGCTACTTCTCGAGGTCGTCTACCGCTGGGCGATGCGCAGCGCGGATGATCGAGCGTTGTACGTCACCGGCGAGGAGTCCGCCGGTCAGGTTCGACTTCGGGCAGATCGCACCAACTCTGTCCACGAACGGATGTATCTGGCGGCCGAATCCGATCTCGCGACCATCCTCGGCCACATCGAGCAGGTCAAGCCGACCCTGGTCATCGTCGACTCGGTGCAGACCATGCTTGCTGCCGACGTCGACGGAGTCGTCGGCGGCGTGACTCAGGTCAAGGCCGTCACCAGCGCCTTGACCTCCCTGGCGAAGGCCAGTGGAATCCCGGTGCTTCTGATCGGCCACGTCACCAAGGACGGCGCCGTCGCCGGACCGCGCTCGCTCGAGCATCTCGTAGACGTGGTTCTGCACTTCGAAGGCGATAAGCACTCCACGCTGCGCATGGTCCGCGGCGTCAAGAACAGATTCGGTGCGGCCGACGAGGTGGGATGCTTCGAGCTGAGCGAGCAGGGCATCAACGAGATCAGCGATCCGTCCGGCCTGTTCCTGCATCACCGCGAAGAAGCTGTGGAAGGCACGGCCGTCACCGTGATGATGGACGGTAAGCGTCCGCTACTCGGTGAAGTTCAGGCCCTCGTCGCCGCCACGCCTCTACCGACACCTCGTCGAGCCGTCAGTGGGCTCGACACCGCCCGTGTGGCCATGGTTCTGGCCGTGTTGGAGCGCCGCGTCGGGGTGTCGATCTCGAAGGCCGACGTCTACGCCGCGACCGTCGGCGGTATGCGGATGACCGAGCCGGGTGCCGATCTGGCTCTTGCCATAGCGGTCGCTTCCGCTGTGAAAGCAAAACCTGTCCCCAAGGGGCTCGTCATCCTCGGCGAGGTCGGACTCGCCGGAGAGGTTCGACGAGTTGCCGGTGTGAACCGACGGCTGATCGAAGCTGCCAGATTGGGATTCACCAGCGCCATCGTGCCGGTCGATTCCGGCCCGAACATTCCCGGCATGCGCGTCAACGAAGTAGCGAACCTGGCCGAGGCACTCGCCTACGCCGGATTGATGGGCGGCAAACAAGCCCCGTCTCGCCCCAAGCTCACTCCGGTGAAGTGACGGCCTGCGGCCGACTACCGCGTCAGACCGACGAGGTGCCGAACGGGGAAGTCGGTTCGCCGTCCACGAACTCCTTGGTCTTGGCGAAGTGTTCCGACGTGATGGTCAGGAACAGTCCGCGGGACGTTCCCACCACCGTGTCCGGATCCGCTGTCGGACCTTCGACGATCACCGCTTCCGCGCTGGTGTAGACCTTGCGGCGCACAACGCCGTCGATGCGAGCCCGAAATTCGAGCACCGATCCCAACGGGATCGGTCGGGCGAAGTCGATCTCGAGGTGCCCGGTCACCACCGGCGAGCCGAGAGCCATGCATGCCATGCCTTGCGCCTCGTCGAAAGCCGTCGACAAAATGCCGCCGTGAATGACCCCAGGACCGCCCTGATACTTCTTGGCGACCTCCAGACGGCCCGTCACTTCCAACCCGTCACCAGCCCTGAAACTCATCGCCATTCCCGCAGGCTGGTCGTCGCCGCAGCCGAAGCATTTCGACCAGTGCTGAGGCAACTTCTCGCCGGCGGCCGGAAAGAATTCGACCGGCTCCGGGACAGTCAGGTCATCAGGCAGGGTCCAGGTACTACTCATGGATAGGTAATCTAAACGGGGATCAGTCCGGCGCAGGCATCGGACCCGACCGAAGTGACATCGACCTCAGCAGGGAGTTTCTCAATGATCAGTGCGATGGCGGACACACAGTCGTCGTCGGCATTGCGAGAGACCATCGCCAGGTTGGCGCCGGGTACCGCTTTGCGAGACGGGCTCGAACGAATTCTGCGCGGACGTACCGGCGCGCTGATCGTCCTCGGATACGACGAGGAGATGGAAGCGCTGTGTGACGGCGGATTCAACCTCGACGTGGAGTTCGCACCGACCCGATTGCGCGAGCTCTCGAAGATGGACGGTGCGGTAGTCCTCTCGACGGACGGCACACGCATCGTGCGCGCCAATGTCCAACTGGTTCCCGATCACAAGATTCCCACCGTCGAATCCGGCACCAGGCACCGTGCCGCCGAGCGCACCGCAATTCAAACCGGCTATCCCGTGGTCTCGGTCAGTCAGTCGATGTCGATCGTCAGTGTGTACGTCGGTGGTATCCGGCACGTCATCGACGGCTCGGCCACCATACTTTCGCGCGCCAACCAGGCCGTCGCGACGCTCGAACGATACAAAGCGCGACTCGACGAAGTGACACGGCAACTGTCGGTGGTCGAGATCGAGGATTTCGTGACTCTGCGCGACGCGTTGACCGTCGTACAGCGACTCGAAATGGTTCGCCGTGTGTCGATCGAAATCGAGCAGGATGTCCTCGAGCTCGGCACCGACGGTCGCCAGCTGGCACTGCAGCTCGAAGAACTGGTCGGCGACAACGACATTGCACGTCAACTGATCGTTCGGGATTATCTTGCCGGCCCCGAACCCATCGGCACCGCGGCGATGGACAACGTACTCGTCGCACTCGATCGTGTCACCGACGCCGACCTACTCGATCTCACGACTCTTGCGCGTGTTCTCGGTTATCCGGGCACGATCGAAGCCCTCGACACTCCGATGACTCCTCGCGGATATCGCGTACTGATGCGTGTGCCTCGATTGCAGTTCCATCAGATCCACCGGTTGGTCGGATCCTTCGGCACTCTCCAGTCGCTGCTGGCCGCTACGGCTGCCGATCTGCAGTCGGTCGAGGGCATCGGCGGGCTGTGGGCCCGTCACATCCGTGAGGGACTTTCCCGGCTCGCGGAGACGTCGATCACCGGATCGTTCAACTAGCGGGCCTGTTCGGGCTTGCCCGCTCTCACGCGATGTTGAACGGCTCCGGGGAGCTTCGCAGTGCGCCGAGCTGACCGACAACCGTGTACGCGCCTGCGCCCACCGGATTGCGCTCGGGGTTCTGCGCGGTCGCGCACTCGGGGGTCGACGTCGTGGCCGACCAGGCGACCTTGAACGCAGCTTGCTCGCCGGGAGCGAGATTGCGTACGTCGGCTGCGGGCTGGGGATAGCAGTCGACGTTGGACCACAAACGGGTCTTGCCGTCGATGCTGTAGACGAGCACCTGCTGCAGGCCGCCCGCCAGATCTCGATCACAGGGTGCCGAACCGATGTTGGTGATGACGATCGTGAAGGACGGCTCTTCACCGGGAGCGAAGGTCGCCTTGTCTGCGGTCGCCTTGACTGCCAACGACGAGTCCGCGCACTGACCAGCCGGGACCGGAGCGCCGGTGGTCGACGAGGACGATGCCGACGTCGACGATCCCGAAGCCTGCGTGCCCGAGCCACCTGATCCACCCGCAGCACCGCCACCCGAACCACCGTTACCGTCCGGCGCGTTGGAGCCGGAAGGGTTGGGGGTGAAGGAGACGTCCGTCGTCAGCGAGGAACTCGCAGCGGCCGAATTGGCCTCGGGAGTATCGCTTCCACCGCCGAAGAGGGCGGACGCCGCCCAGATGATCAACGCCAGTGCAATGACGGCGGCACCAATGGCCAGCGCCCGGCGACGCCAGTAGATCTCGGGGGGCAGTGGTCCATTCGGTTCCAACACGGACTCAACGGTAGTTGGCGCAGGGTCCACTAACCGTCAGCTGAGGCGGCGTGTCGGTACCCATTGTCTGCTACCGGGTATCACTGCCCCGGAAGATCTAACCCTCGACGGTCTCGACGCTCTCGCCGATGTCGCCGACCGCGCCCTGAACTCGCATGTGCCCGTCGGACAATGTGTACGTGACGCCGACGATCGCGCACGCACCGTTGTCCACCTTGTCTGCGATGATCCGCGACCTCTGCATGATCAACGAGCCGGTCTCCACGACGTGTCGACCTTCGAGTTCGTCGACGGTGGACAAGCCTTCGTTGCGACCCATCAGGATGGACGGAGCAACGCGCTCGACCACGCTGCGAATGAAGCCGTCGGGAACCGCACCCTTGTCCAGGGCGTCGAGCGTTGCCTTCACGGCACCGCAACCGTCGTGACCGAGGACGACGATGAGCGGCACGTTGAGCACGTGAACCGCGTACTCGATCGAACCGAGCACCGAATCGTCGAGCACGTGACCTGCCGTACGCACGACGAACATGTCGCCGAGGCCCTGATCGAAGATGATCTCGGCGGCTACGCGCGAATCACCGCAACCGAACAGCACCGCGGTGGGGTGCTGCCCATCGACGAGCTTCGCGCGATCGGCGATTCCCTGGCTGGGGTGAATGGACGCGTCGTTGACAAATCGCTCGTTGCCTTCGCGAAGGGACTTCCAAGCGGAAATGGGGCTTGATCGTGGCATTCACTCATTGTGCACCCGTCGCATTTCGGACTCTCGCCGGGAAGGTTGCGTAGACGCAAACGGAAGCTCCGCGTCCACATTCACGCCTTGTGATGGCGTGCCCGAATTGGAACTTACTTCAGAGTCAGTTTCCTGATACCGTCTCCGAACGTGACCTGGAGCACTTCGACCTTCCGAGTGTGATCGAAGAAACCCGACCAGAACGATTCGGCCGGAAAGGGGGATGGCGTGAGCACTGAAGTTGGAACAACCGGGGACGCAACGCCTGCCTCCCCCGCCAAGACGAACATGTTCTGGAACCTGCTGTCCGAGATCGGACTGCTGTTCACCTTCACCGTTCGCGTATGCGTCGCCGCTTTCACAACTCTGCGACACAAGCGCCTCGCCTGGCGTGAAGCGCTCGACCAGATGTGGTTTCTCGCCCACGTCACCTCGGTCGCTTCGGCACTGGTGATGATTCCCCTCGGCGTGGGCGTAGCTCTCCAGATCGGTTCGCTCGCAGACCAAATCGGCGCGGGTTCATACAGCGGTGCAGTCGTCGCGTTCCTCATCATCGGACAGGCCGGACCGCTGGTCTGCGCCCTGATCATCGCCGGCGTCGGCGGTTCCGCAATCTGCGCAGATTTGGGAGCGCGCACGATCCGCGAAGAGATCGATGCGCTCGAAGTACTGGGCCTGCCGGTGTTGGAACGCCTGGTCGTGCCGCGGATGATCGCAATTGCCGTCGTCTGCCTCCTGCTGAATTCGATAGTTCTCGTGATCGGTTTGGGCGCAAGCCTCTTCGTTCACGTCCTGATACTCGACGGCAACGCACAGAGCTTCCTGCGCAATCTCGTTCAATTCAGTCAACCGAGCGACTTCGTCGTCTCCGGTATCAAAGCCGTTGCCTTTGCTCTCATCTCGGGAATCGTGGCCTGCTACAAGGGCCTGACCGTCAAGCGCGGAGCTCAAGGCGTCGGCGACGCAGTCAACGAGACCGTCGTGCTCTCGTTTGTCCTCGTGTTCGTCGCCAACCTCGCAATTACCCAGTTCTACCCGCTGTTCGTCTCGGTGAAGGGTGCCTACTGATGCACCTGCCCATCGCAATTCGTGCCAAGCGGGCCAGTTCGCGCACCGTCGACGGTCTGAGTCGACTCGGCGATCAGTTCACGTTCCACGCGCGTGTCATCACCTCGATTCCGGCAACCCTCAAGCGATATTGGCGTGAAGTCGCCCGTCTCGTCGCCCAGGTGGCATTCGGTTCGGGCACCCTGCTCGCCGGCGGTGGCAGCGTCGTCGTGATCTTCGCGATCTCGTTCTTCGCAGGTTCCCAGATCGGACTCGAGGGCTACCGCGGACTCAACCTCGTCGGCCTCGCACCGCTGTCCGGCGTGATGTCCGCCATCGCGAATACTCGTGAGGTCGCACCACTCGTTGCCGCAATCACCTTGGCTGCCAAGGTCGGAACTGGATTCACCGCGCAGCTCGGAGCCATGCGGAT
>NZ_LEKE01000120.1:0-130322 GCF_001029585.1 Rhodococcus sp. ARP2
CGCGCTGGCAGGGCATCGATGTACCTGGCCAACTGTCGATCACCGGATTCGACGGCGTCGACGAGGCGCTGCGCGAATCACTGACAACGGTGCGCCAGCCCCAGGAAGAGAAGGGCCGGCGCGCCGGTGCGCTCCTGATGTCGCCGTCTGGATCCGGCGTTCCGATAGTCGAGATGCTCGACACCGAACTACTGGCAGGGCGAACATCAGGTCGGATCAAGGGGTAGCGCTCACGCCAGGAGTTGGGCGCAGCGCAACAATCCCAGATGGCTGTACGCCTGGGGATGGTTGCCCAGCGAGCGTTCCGCGATGGGGTCGTACTCCTCTGCGAGTAGTCCGGTAGGACCCGCTGCCGCGACCAACTGATCGAACAGTGCCTCTGCTTGCAGGCGTTGTCCGATCAGTAGGTAGGCCTCGACGAGCCAGGCGGCGCATAGGTGGAACCCACCTTCGATGCCGGGCAGACCGTCGTCGTGATGGTATCGGTATACCGTTGAGCCGCTGCGTAGTTCAGCTTCGGTGGCTACGACGGTCGCTGCAAAGCGTGGATCCGTCGGATCGATCAGTCCCGACAGTCCGATGTGCAGAGTAGCGGCGTCGAGATCGGTACCGTCGTAGGCCGCGGTGTACGACTGGACGTCGTCCTTCCAGCCTTTGTGTCGTACTTCGTCGGCGATCTGGTCACGCAGTTCCGCCCACTCGGGCAGAGCCTCGCGAGAAAAGCGGGTAGCAAGATCGACGGCGCGGTCGACGGTGACCCAACCCATCACCTTGGAATAGACGTGGTGGCGCGGGTTGTCGCGAATTTCCCAGATGCCGTGGTCCGGTTCGAACCAGCGCCGCTGCACTGCTTCGACCATGGCGCACACCAGTTCCCAGTCGCGGTCACTCAAAGGATCGCGGGCACCGGCCTTTTCGCGTGCATTCGCCAGTTCGACGATCAGCTCGACGATCGGGCCGAACACGTCCAGTTGAACCTGCTGATTCGCGGCGTTTCCGACGCGGACCGGCCTGGAACCGGCGTATCCGGGAAGTGAATCGATGACCGCCTCTGGCGGTAGCGAGGTCCCGTAGAGCGTGTAGAGGGGGTGCAGGCGCTCGGGTCCCGGCAGCGTTTCGAGCACGCGGTGGACCCAGTCCAGATAGTTCTCGGCCTCGTCGGTGGATCCGACGCTCACGAGAGCTGTTGCGGTGAGGGCGGCGTCGCGCAACCAGCAATAGCGGTAGTCCCAGTTGCGGACTCCGCCGATCTCCTCCGGCAGGGATGTTGTGGCGGCGGCCATGATGGAACCTGAATCGGCATGAACCAGCCCGCGCAAGGTCAGCGCCGAGCGTTTCATCAAGTCCGGCTTCAGCTTCGGCAGTTCGAGCGTCTTGGCCCAATCGGACCAGTATGCCTCCGAGGTCGCTCGACGCTCGAGTTCCGGAACTTCGGAAGGACCGATTTCTTCTGTTCCGCAGCGCAATTCGAGTACGACGTCACCCTTGGACGGCTCGACGATGGCGTGGGCAGTCTGCTGGTTTCCGTCGGTGGCGATGTTCCACAGCACACCAGGGGAGCGGAGCACGTACGGCTCGTTGGTGCCGAGGACCCGAATGCCCTCGTCGACGACCTCGAGCGTGACCTGACCCTGGCCGAACTCGGGACGGGGTGCAAACGAGACGATCGCGTCGGCCTGACCGGAAATGATGCGGGTCAGGTCGGTTCGTCCCTGCGGGACGTCGTGCGGGAGGTAGTCGGTGACGGACAGGCTCGCCCAGCGGGTCTGAACGGTCATCGTGCTGTCGATGTACTTCTGGCTCAGTGGCAACGCTGTGCGGCGAGGCCCAACCGAGAAGTGGCCGGCCCCGGTTCCGCCGAGAAGGTGCGCGAAGACCGCCGCGGAATCCGGTTCCGGGTGACACAACCAGGTCAGCGTCGCATCCGGGGTCACCAAAGCGACGGTGCGCGGACTGGCGAGCATCGAGAGTCGCTCGATGGGCGGAGCGTCGGCACCGGAAAGCCACGTACGACGCTCGTCGAGCAGGAACGCCAGAGCAGCAGCGACATCCTCGGTGCTGTCGACGCGATAGTCGGCGACGGTGTCCCCGCTGCCGACCTTGATTCCGATGTCCGGCCCCTGCAGCCTGCTGAACGCCTTTTCGTCGGTCACGTCGTCCCCGATGAAGACGGCAGCGGTAGCGCCGTCCTGATGGCGGATCAAGTCGAGTGCGTGGCCCTTGTCGGTGGCGATGACCGCCAACTCGACCACCGACTTACCCTCGGTGACCTGAACGCCCGGCCAGAGTGCCGATTCGGTGCGAACGGCGATGAGCGCCTTCTCGGCGTCGTCGGCGCTGGTGTTGCGTACGTGCAAGGCGACGCTGGCGGGCTTCTTCTCCACAGTTGCGCCGGGGGTGTCGGCGGCGATTCGGCCTAACTCGGTGACGATCTCGTCGAGCAGTTTCCTGGCGTCGGCGTCGATCGCGTGAACGAATCCGATGTCGAACTCGGAGCCGTGGCTGCCGACCAATTGCACTTCGGCGGGAAGCCGGGACAGCGCCGCCAGATCCTTGAGGGCGCGGCCCGAGATCACGGCAGCAGTCGTCGACGCCAGGCTGGCGAGGGAGCGGAGCGCACGCACCGTTTCCGCGCGGGGATACGCCTTGTCCGGGTTGGCGACTATGGGTGCCATCGTCCCGTCGTAGTCGGAGGCTACGAGCAGACGCGGCGTGCGTGCCACGCCCGACAGCGCTCGGCGGAGTTCGATGGACAGATCTTGTGCGCTCACCTCTTCAAATCTAGGTGATGCAGCGACTCCTGGCTCGATACGTTTCTGCCAGATCAGTGCAAAAATGACAGATGCGACAAAGGATGTCTATTCGGGTTTCCGAGTTCCGTCACCGAGCAGCAGTTCAACCGTCAATTCCAGTCGATTGGCGACATCGGTAGCCGAAGAACGTCGCGTGAGCCAGGCCACCAAATTGGACAGCCACACATCGGAGATCACGCGCGCGATTGCCAACTGCTCTTCGGTCGGTTCCTCTTCGGTCATCGCTCGTGCGAAGAGGCGGTCCATCAACTGGCCCACCTGATCGACCTCTGCCGCTGCGGAGGCGTCGGCGAACATGAACGCGCGAGTCATGGCTTCGGTGAGGAGCGGATCGCGCTGCATCGCGCGGGTGATGAGGCTGAGGATCAGCTGCATCCGCTCGAGCGGGCTGGTTCCAGGTGGGATCTTGCCCTTGGAATCGATCTTCTCGAATTCGCGTGCCAGAGCGGACACCAACAGGTGAACCTTCGAGGGGAAGTAGCGATAGAGCGTTCCGACTGCGACGTCGGCGCGCTCGGCCACGGCGCGCATCTGAACAGCCTCGTAGCCACCCTTGGACGCCAGGGCGAGGGTTGCGTCGAGAATCCGCTTGCGGCGTTCACGTTGCGCGTTGGAGCTGAGATCGTCGTCCCCGAGCGTTGCAGAAGCAACCGCGTTGGAGCGGGATCGGGATGTTGTGGTCATCGACAAATTCCTTCGCGCCTTGACTCTTGGCCAGGTGTCATATTAGAACACGTTCTAAACAATTGTGTCACTTATCGAGAGGCGGGAACCAGTTGTGACAATCGCCACGACCGATGAACAGCGGGCGGTCCAGGAATCGATAGAGGCCTGGGCTCGCTCGGCCACGCCGATGGACATGGTACGCCGTGGACCAGCAGTTTCGTGGCGGGAGAAATGGTCCGAGTTCGCGTCTCTCGGGATATTTTCCGTCGCCGTTCCTGAATCGGTAGGCGGAGCCGGAGCCGAAATCGTCGATCTCGCAGCAATGCTCGAGCAGGCGGCAATCGAACTTGTGCCGGGTCCTGTTCTCACGACTGCGCTTGCAGCTCTGGTGGTTGGGCGTAGTTCGTCGCCCGCTGCCAAGCGCTGGTCCGAAATGCTCGCCGACGGTGCGTTGCCGTGTGCCGTCGTATTGGACGAAAGTCCAGTTGCGGCAACGGCGAATGCGTCCGGCGGCATCGAGCTTCATGGCGAAGGAGGTTACGCCTGGGGTGGAGACTCGGGCGTATCGGTCCTCGTGTCGGCGGGCGTGGTGTCGGAAGGTGAAGGCTCGCGTGTCGTCTGGGCTCTCGTCGACGGAGACAGCGAAGGTGTGACCTACGAAGCGGTCGACACGATCGACAAGTCGCGACCACTGGCGCGAGTCTCCTTCGACCGAGTGACGGTCGACGCCGACCGAATCCTCGATGACATTGCGCCAGGATCGGTTTCCGATCTAGCGGCGGTACTTGGGGCTGCCGAAGCTGCCGGAATTGCGGCATGGAGTCTGCGTACTGCGGTGGAGTACGCGAAGATTCGCGAACAATTCGGAAAGCCCATCGGTTCGTTCCAGGCGATCAAACATATCTGTGCCGAAATGCTGTGCCGAGTGGAAAATGCCGGAGCTGTCGCCTGGGACGGTGCGGTCGCTGCCGAGTCGGGCGACGAACTTCCGATCGCGGCGGCGGTGGCGGCCGCGGTGTCTCTGGACGCCGCTGTCGATACGGCGAAAGACTGCATTCAAGTGCTCGGCGGCATCGGATTCACCTGGGAGCACGAGGCGCACTTCTACCTTCGCCGAGCACTGTCGCTCCGGCAGATTCTGGGCGGATCGTCCCGCTGGCGCGCACGCGTCGCTGAATTGACGATCGGCGGCGCACGGCGTCACCTTCAGATCGACTTGAGTGAGCTGGAATCCGACCGGTCCGACATTCGCGAAGAGGTAGCGCAATTGGTGGCGCTGCCCGAATCCGAACAGCGCAACGCGTTGGCCGAATCGGGATACCTTGCGCCGCACTGGCCGAAGCCGTACGGCCGGGGCGCCAAGGCCGCGCAACAGATTTTGATCGAAGAAGAGTTGGCGGCCGTCGGTATCGGCCGACCTGATCTCGTGATCGGGTGGTGGGCAGTTCCCACCATCCTCGAGCACGGCAGTGCGGAGCAGATCGAAAGATTTGCGACACCGACGCTCAAGGGTGAGATCACCTGGTGTCAGCTCTTCAGTGAACCTGGCGCAGGTTCGGATCTTGCCGCGCTGCGTACGACCGCGGAGAAGGTCGACGGCGGTTGGAAGCTGAACGGACAGAAAGTCTGGACTTCGCTTGCACGTGAAGCTGACTGGGCCATCTGCCTCGCCAGAACCGATCGCGAGGTTCCCAAGCACAAGGGCATCACGTACTTCCTTCTCGACATGAAGACAGCCGGGATTCGGATCTCGCCGCTGCGTGAGATCACCGGCGATGCTCTGTTCAACGAAGTCTTCCTCGACGACGTCTTCGTGCCGGACGACTGCGTCGTCGGCCAGCTCGGCGGAGGCTGGAAACTGGCCCGAACGACCCTCGCCAACGAGCGAGTCGCGATGAGCGGGGGCTCTTCGCTCGGCGGTGCGATGGAGGAATTGCTCGAGCTGGCGGGCGATCCCGATCCTGTGGTTGCAGACAAGCTCGGTGGGCTGATCGGAACCGCCATGGTGGGCTCGTTGCTGGAATTGCGCACGACACTGCGGCAATTGGATGGTCAGGATCCGGGCCCGGCGTCGAGCGTCCGCAAGCTGGTGGGCGTGCGCCAGCGTCAGAATGTCGCAGAGTTCGCCATGGAATTGGGTGGCCCAGCCGGATGGGTGGAGGGTCCGCTCTCGCGTGAGTTCCTCAACACGCGATGCCTGTCGATTGCCGGCGGGACCACGCAGATTCTGTTGACCGTCGCCGCGGAGAGAATTCTGGGCCTGCCCCGTGATTAGACGGCGTGAGTAGAGGCCTTTAGAAATGTCCACGTTGGTGATACAACTAGAACACGTTCTACATCAGAGACAGGATTGCCAGCGTGGACTTCACTCCCGATGAAACCCAGGAAGCGGTAGCCGAGGTGGCTACCGCGCTCCTTGCCCGCGAACTGGAGCCGGACGCGCTCTGGGCGGCATTCGCCGAAGCCGACCTGCTCACGTTGGCACTGCCCGAGCGTCTGGGCGGCGAGGGCCTCTCGGTCACTGACGTCGGCTCTCTTCTCGTCGAGGTCGGCCGGGCCGCCGCTCCCATTCCGGCTCTCGCAACCCTCGGCTTCGGCGTACTTCCCATCGTTGCTCTGGGGGCCGACGCTCAACAGGACGAATTGCTCACCGGAGTCAGCGCCGGACGGGTGTTCACCGCGGCGCTCGGTGAGCCGGGTCAGCAGTTCCCGGCGCAGCCGTCGACCACCGCCCATCAGTCGGGCGACTGGTATCGCGTCAGCGGGACGGTGCTTGCCGTGCCTTTCGCGGCGAGCGCACACAGAATTCTTGTGCCCACCGACGCCGGAGTCGTGCTCGTCGATCCGACCGCCGCCGGCGTCGCATTGACGCCGACACCCAGTGCGTCCGGCAGTCCGGAGTTCGCAGTCACGATGGACGAGGCAGTCGGTGAACTTCTCGGTGCCGGCGAGGAAGCCGTCCAGACGCTGTACCGGATCGCTACGGCGAGTATCGGAGCCGTTGCAGACGGTTTGGTGTCCGGTGCCGTCGATCTCACTGCGGCACATGTCGGCTCACGCGAGCAATTCGGCAAGCCGCTGGCCACGTTCCAGGCGGTCTCACAGCAGATCGCCGACGCCTATGTCACCTCGCGGACTCTTCACGTCGCGGCGTTGTCGGCGTCCTGGCGCGTGTCGGAGGGCCTGGATGCCCAGTCGGACCTCGACGTCATGGCGTACTGGATCGCCCAGGAAGTACCCGCCACGATGCAGGTGCTTCACCACCTGCACGGCGGTCTGGGCGTCGACGTCACGTATCCGCTTCATCGTTACTACTCGACTGCAAAAGACTTGGCGCGCCTGCTCGGCGGCGCTTCGCAGCGACTCGACCTCGTGGGGGCCCGGTGTTCATCGATCTGACCGACAGTCAGCGCGCATTGCAAGCTGAACTTCGACGCTACTTCTCGACGCTGATCTCGCCCGAGGAGGCCAAGATCATGCGTGTGGAGCGGCATGGCCCTACCTATCGTGAGGTCATCCGTCGTATGGGCAAGGACGGTTGGCTCGGCGTCGGCTGGCCGGTGGAGTACGGCGGACGTGGGTTCGGTGAAGTCGAGCAGCAGATTTTTGTCAACGAGGCTGTGCGGGCGGATGTCCCACTGCCTTCGGTGACGTTGCAGACCGTCGGTCCGACTCTGCAGAAGTACGGCAGCGAGGAGCAGAAGCAGAAATTCCTGCCCGCGATCCTCGCCGGTGAAGTGCACTTCGCGATCGGCTACACCGAACCGGAAGCCGGCACCGACCTTGCAGCCCTGCGTACTTCGGCGGCACGAAACGATGACGAGTACGTCGTCAACGGCCAGAAGATTTTCACCACCGGCGGGCATGACGCCGATTACGTGTGGCTCGCCGTGCGGACCGGATCTGCCGATTCGCGGCACCGCGGCATCTCCATCCTGATCATGGACACCAAAGATCCCGGCTACACCTGGACCCCGATCATCACTTGCGACGGTGCGCATCACGTCAATGCCACCTACTACGAGGACGTTCGCGTTCCGGCGAACATGCTTGTGGGTGAAGAGAATCAGGGTTGGCGCCTGATCACGACGCAACTCAACCACGAACGCGTCATGCTCGGTCCGGCAGGTCGCGTCGCAGGGATTTACGACCACGTCTTCGATTGGGCCAAGCGTGAAAACCTGCTCGATCACGTTGACGTACGACGCGCGCTCGGCGAGATTCACGCGACGTATCGCCTCAACGAACTGCTCAACTGGCAAGTGGCATCGAGTGATTCGGAGTCGGTGGACATTGCCGACGCTTCGGCAACCAAAGTATTTGCGACCGAACGCATCCAGCGAGTCGGTCGACTCGCGGAAGAGATCGTCGGACGGTACGGAAATCCGATCGATCCCGAAACGGCTGATCTCATGGAGTGGCTGGACATGCAGATCAAGCGCAACCTGGTGATCACCTTCGGCGGTGGAGTCAACGAGGTGATGCGCGAATTGATCGCTACCGCCGGCCTGAAGCTTCCCCGCGTTCCGAGATAGGAAACAAATCGTGTCAGATCCCATTCTCACTGCTGCCGAGCGGGTTCGAGAGGACGGGCCAAGCGCTCCTCGCGCCGGCCGGGACCCCGTGAACTTGCCGATGATCCGCAACTGGGTCGAGGCGATCGGTGACGAGAACCCGATCTACGTCGACGAATCGGCCGCCCGCGCCGCCGGACACGACGGAATAGTCGCGCCGCCGGCGATGGCGCAGGTATGGACGATGCGCGGTCTGGGGGCAATTCGAGAAGCCGATGATCCGTTGGGCCGGATGACGGACATTCTCGACGAGGCCGGATTCACGTCTGTCGTCGCGACCAACTGCGATCAGATCTACCACCGCTATTTGAAGCCGGGTGAAGAAGTCACCATCTCCTCGGTGTTGGAAGACGTAGTGGGACCGAAGAAGACAGGTCTTGGTGAAGGGTGGTTTTTCACTACCCGTAGCTTCTGGCGGGTAGGCGAAGAACTGGTCTCGGAGATGATGTTCCGGATCTTGAAGTTCGCGCCGCCGGTAAGTGAGCGTCCCTCCACTGACGTACCTGCGGACCTGGACGCATCTCGGATGCTGCGCCCGACGGCGTCTCTCGACACACAGTTCTTCTGGGACGGTGTCGCCGCACACGAGTTGCGTATTCAACTGCGTGCGGATGGTTCGGTGCAGCACCCACCCGTGCCCGCGATCTGGAAGGACAAGTCGGAGCAGACCGACTACGTGGTCGCGTCAGGACGGGGAACGGTCTTCAGTTTCGTCGTTCACCACGCGCCCAAGGTTCCTGGTCGGTCGTTGCCGTTCGTCGTTGCCCTGGTCGAACTGCCTGAGGGTGTGCGGATGCTCGGCGAATTGCGCGGCGTCGATCCCTCGAGTGCGTCGATCGGAATGGAGGTGGAGGCGATCTACCTCGACTTCCCCGGAGACGACGAGACCGGGGGAACTCCCTGGACTTTGTACGCCTGGCAGCCGGTTGGGGCTTCTGCGGTTTCGGCGGTTCCTGCGGTTTCAGCGGGGAAGGAGTGACGATGACTTTGACGACGGATATCACTGTGGGAGAGGTTCTTCCGCAGCTCTCGATTTACGGCGACCCGACGTTTGTGGTCTCGGCAGCACTAGCTACCCGCGACTTTCAGGATGTTCACCACGACCGTGATCTCGCACAGAAACGCGGCTCGAAAGACATTTTTGTCAACATCCTCACCGACACCGGCCTGGTGCAGCGATTCGTGACCGACTGGGCAGGACCGCGGGCAGTACTCACGTCGATCAAGCTGCGCCTCGGGGTCCCGTGGTACGCCTACGACACTTTGACGCTCTCCGGCACGGTGACCTCCTACGACGAGGATCTCGTTTCTCTCGCGGTGGTCGGCAAGAACAGTCTGGGAGATCACATCACTGCGCAGGTCACACTGGCATTTCCGGCGTCGGGCTCGAATGGAGACATTGAAAACGGAGACATTGAATGAGCGCATTGTCCGGCAAGGCCGCGATCGTCGGAATCGGAGCCACGGATTTCTCGAAGGACTCCGGTCGCAGTGAACTGCGACTGGCCGCCGAGGCTGTTCAAGCCGCGTTGGACGACGCCGGTCTGACACCCGCCGACGTCGACGGTCTTACCTCGTTCACCATGGACACCAACACCGAAGTGGCAGTGGCTCGTTCGGTGGGTATCCCGAACCTCAAATTCTTCAGTCGTATTCACTACGGTGGCGGTGCCGCTGCGGCGACGATTCAGCAGGCGGCCATGGCGGTTGCCACTGGCGTCGCGGACGTCGTCGTGGCCTATCGCGCATTCAACGAGCGATCGGGTGCGCGTTTCGGGCAGGTGAACTCCGGCCTTGTGGCGCAGGTCAATTCGTCGGGAACGGACAACGCCTTTTCCTATCCTCACGGATTGGGTACTCCCGCATCGTTTGTCGCGATGGTCGCGCAGCGATACATGCACGTATACGGAGCGTCCAGCGAGGACTTCGGTCGAATCGCCGTCGCGGACCGTAAGCATGCAGCCACCAATCCGAAGGCGTTCTTCTACGGAAAACCGATCACCCTCGAGGACCATCAGAACTCGCGATTCATCGCTGAACCTTTGCATCTCCTCGATTGCTGCCAGGAATCCGACGGCGGCATCGCCATCGTCGTCACCTCGCCAGAACGAGCCAAAGATCTGAAGAACACACCCGCCGTTATCGCTGCCGCCGCACAGGGCAGCGGGGCAGATCAATACATCATGACCAGCTATTACCGCGACGGTTTGACCGGCCTACCGGAGATGGGCCTTGTCGGCGATCAACTCTGGTCACAAAGTGGGCTGCGCCCGTCGGACATGCAGACGGCGATCTTCTACGACCACTTCACGCCCTATGTTCTGATGCAGCTCGAGGAACTCGGTTTCTGCGGAAGGGGAGAGGCCAAAGACTTCATCGCCGGTGGCGCAATCGAACTCGGAGGCAAGCTTCCGATCAACACCCATGGTGGACAGCTCGGCGAGGCATACATCCACGGGATGAACGGTATCGCCGAGGGAGTTCGGCAGATCCGCGGTACTTCGGTCAACCAGGTCGACTCCGTCGAGAATGTACTGGTGACTGCGGGAACGGGCGTTCCGACATCAGGGCTTGTTCTGACTCGCTGATCGTTGTGAGCACAGCTTCATCAAGCGTCACGGCCTGTTGGCACCGCACCGAGGTTTCCTTCGATGCGGTGCTGGGCCGTGTTCTGTTGTGCCCGAGGAGTACTACCTCAGGTTTTGAATGTGGTGTTCGCCGGCCGCGGATGCCGCTGCGGGTCGATCGAGGGTGGTGGGATGAACCACGGTTTGTTGTCGACCCCGATCCGGATCACCCACTTCCCGACGAACCCGGACTTGCGGTGCATCAGCCGGTGATGTGAACGGCACAGCAGGACAAGGTTGTTCATCACCGTCGGCCCGCCGTTCGCCCAGTGCCGAATATGGTGCGCATCGGTCCAGGCCGGTACACACGTGCAGCCGGGGAACGCGCAGCCTCTGTCGCGGGCGATCAACGCCACTCGCTGCTCCGCGGTGACCAACCGTTTCCCGGGTCTCGCATCCAAGGGCGCGCCGTGATCATCGAGCAGAACAGTCGAGAGGAAACAGTCACACCCGAGAAGTCTGGTCTGCGAGACGGACAGTGGTCCGAGCCACGGCATATGTCCGACATCGAGATCTGACACAGCCGCTCCACCACCAGAAGCAGCGGGTGTTGCTGCGCAGTCCCGATGCTCCGCGAGATCACGAGCATTGATGTGCACGTTCACGTGCGGACGCTGGCCACCATCCGTGCCGGTTTTCGCGCAGTCCAGGTAGCGGCGGATCAGTTCGGTGAACCCGTCCGCGGTCCGCTTCGCTGCGGACCGAGAATCCGGGGTTCCATCGGGTGCCGGGGTGGGCATCGTCAGATTCGACAGGGCCGATAGCAGCATTTCGCCGGTGAGGGCGTCGAAATCTCCGCGCACCACCACCCGACCATTCAACGTCGACGCGATGCGCAGCTCGTTCCGATCCTCATCTTCGGCGGGTGGAATCTCATCGGATTCGAAGATTCGCTCCAAGGTCGCGATGACGTTCCGGACTTTCGTCGTCGTGGCCTCCACACCGGAAGCAGCAGCCAACAGTAGGTCGATACAGCGAGGGAGCGCTTCGTCCGGCATTCCCTTCGGTGGTGATTCGCAGAACGCCACGATCAGCACGGCGTGCTCGAAGGAGCAGTCCCCGACGTCGAACCGGGCCGTCACCGCGGGAAACGGTCGTAGCGCTGCACCGAGGGCGGCGATCTTCTTCCCGTCCCGAACCTGCAGCATCGTGTTCGCCGCCAACCAGGACCCGACACCGCGGCTGGCGATCACCTGATCATCGGGCCGCAACGACAACTCGTCCACCACCGCCACACGAACGGCCTCGAGCCGCAGAATCTCCGCGCTCGCCGACACCGCAGCCGCACGTAACTCAGAAGCAGACAACCGCCACAGTCGTCCGCGCAACCCCACCGCAGAACCCGACACCACATCCGACAACAGAACACTCATTGAATCCCCCGATCCCCTCCCCAAATCATACTCGAACATGCGTTCGAGTCAAGAGGTGCTTTCGGGCTCGCTCTAGGATCGCTGGATGTTCACGTTGACTACGGAACGCCTTGTTCTTCGAGATTTCACTGCCGCGGATGAAGATGCCGTCCATCAGTACGCGTCCGACCCTGCCGTCTGTAGATATGTTGATTGGGGGCCGAACACCCCTGCGATGACCAGGGCATTCCTGGCTGACACGGCACTCGAAGCTGCGCTCGTCGAACGTCGCACGTTCACCCTGGCCATCACGTCGAAGGCTGATGGAACGGTCATCGGTTCGGTAGCTGTGTGGGAAGTGTCCGTCGCGCACCGGCGGGCGGAACTCGGTTTTGTCGTGAACCCGAAGTTCCAAGGACGAGGTTATGCATCCGAGGCAGGGAGCGCGGTCCTGGGACTCGCCTTCGCTCGCCTTGGAGCACAGCGCGTGCAGGCAACGTGTCGTCCGGAGAACTCGGCGTCGGCGTCGGTGCTCACCAAAATCGGAATGGTGGAGGAGGGGCGGATGAGGGCTCACATGGTGATCCGGGGGACCGCGGTGGATTCGCTGCTTTTTGCTGCAACACGACCTGCCGCCGTACAGCCATAGACCGCGTCGGCTCACTTTCGTGACCTTCCCGGGCCCTGGTGCGATACTCGAACCATGTTCGAGGATGCCTTGCTCATCGACGCGGCCGGCCGGCCCACTATGCAGCATCACCAGGCCTTTTCTCGGGACTGGGACCGCATCAAGGAATGGTCCGACAACATCTACATGCCGTATACGGTCACGCCGATAGGAAGTCGGTTGAAGCCGGCTTCGGACATGTACTCGGCGGCGGTGGGCAAGATCGACGTCACCCGATTCTGCTACGGCATTCCGGTCTCTGTCGGTGAATGTTCTCCTGAGGCCGGAAACATTCTGGTTCTGACGACGATCAGAGGCAACGGCCGACATGCCCTTGGCCGGGGAGCTGCGGCAAATACTGCCGTGGGGGAGACTTTTGTCGCCGACTGTAGTCGGACCGACTATTTCGTCGAATTCGACGAGGATCATCTGCAGCTGAATCTCACTGTGCCGCATCAGCTTGTCGCCGACCACGCCCGGCAGTGGTACGGGGCGGTTCCCGACGATCGTCTGTGGCGGCACAAGTGCACCATCGGCGGGCGTGGCTCGAGTTGGCTCGCATTGATGGACTACGTCGTTCGCGCGATTGCAGAGTCGCCTGACGCGATGTCGGGTGAAAGGCTGGGCGCCAGGGTTCAAGAACTCATCACGGCTCAGCTTCTCGACGAGTGGGCGACGCAGGCCGGGTTGCAACTCGGCGCCGACGTCGCCTCCGCCGAACCGGCATACGTGCGATCGGCGGAGGAGTACATCGATACCTTCGCGCGCTCGGTGCCGACGGCGTCCGAGATCGCGGCTGCGGTGGGCGTCAGTGTCCGGGCGCTCACTGCGGGATTTCGACGATATCGAGACACCACGCCGGGGCATCGATTGCGCGCGCGTCGACTGGAGGGGGTACGCAGCGAACTGTTGCGTTCCGATGGGAGAACCGTCTCCGAAATCGCAAACGCCTGGGGCTACGTCAATCTGGGCATGTTTGCGGCCGCCTACCGGAAACGGTTCGGAGAGTTGCCTTCCGAGACTCGGAACCCACTCTGAGGACAGTTGTTTGAACGGTCATGACGATCGGTTTACGCACTCGATGAACTGCGATGATCCGTTGTTTCGTGTCGGAGCGTTCTGCAAGGATTGAAATCGAACGTGACAGCAATCCCACGAGCTAGGAGTACGTCATGGCAACTCGACTCAATCCGTACATCAGTTTCAACGGTAACGCGCGTGAAGCGTTGGAGTTCTACAAGGGCATTTTCGGTGGCACGCTGGCGCTGAGCACGTTCGGTGAATTCGGCAATCCCGGCGAAGGCGGGGACAAGATCATGCACGGAATGCTCGAGACCGATCAGGGATACACCCTGATGGGTGCTGACACTCCGCCCGGCATGCCGTTCAACCCCGGCGACAACATCACGGTCAGCCTCAGCGGCGACGACGGCGATGTGCTGCGCGGGTACTGGGAGCAACTGTCGGGAACAGGTACGGTCAGCGTTCCGCTCGAGAAGCAGATGTGGGGCGACGAATTCGGCGCCTGTACAGACAAATTCGGTATTTCCTGGCTGGTGAATATCGGAGCGCCCCAGAGCTGACTCCAGACTCTGCCCGGTTCTGCCGAAACGAGACAGTTTTCCTGCCGTTTCGAGGCAGAGCCGGGTGTGTGATCGCCGTTACATTCTGTTCGACAAGACAAGTTGCAAGTCGGATGGAGAAATGCAGTGACGATCGAAGATATTGCGCGGAAGCCCCTTTCGAAGCAGCGCCTCGACGACGTGCTGGCGCGCGCAACTCAGGGGGCTGATCGCGTCCCGGGTGTGGTCGCGATGATCACGGATCGAGAAGGCAACATCTACGAGGGTGCTGCGGGCGAGCGGACTCTCGGTTCCGGCGTTCCGATGACCCTCGATACAACCTTTGCGCTCTTCTCCACCACCAAGGCGATCACCGGTACCGCTGTCCTGCAATGTGTGGAGGAGGGATTGCTCGATCTCGATGCACCTGCAGCGACCTATGTTCCCGACATCGGTGAGCTGAAGGTCCTGGACGGTTTCGACGCCGGCGGAAACCCCGTTCTTCGAGAACCCAAGCGTGACATCACCACTCGCATGCTGCTCCTTCACACTGCAGGGTTCGGCTACGACTTCTTCAACGAGTCGTACAACCGGCTCTCGCAGGAACATGGGCAGCCCAGCGTGATCACGTGTAGCAAAGCGGCGCTCACGACACCGCTGCTCTTCGACCCGGGTGAGAAATGGGAGTACGGCACCAACATCGACTGGGCCGGACAGGTCGTCGAGTCGATTCGAGGTCAGCGACTCGGCGATGTCATGCGTCAGCGCATCTTCGAACCTCTCGAGATGGCCGATACGGCATTCACGATGAGCCCGTCGATGAAGGATCGATTTGCGCCGATCCATCAGCGTGAGAGCGACGGAAGCCTCACTCCGCTCATTGGATTCGAGCTTCCGGCCGAACCCGAGGTGCACATGGGTGGTCACGGTTTGCACGGCACTGTCGGCGACTACATGAAGTTCATTCGTATGTGGCTCAACGACGGCGCGGGCACATCCGGTCGCGTGTTGTCGCCGGAGACGGTAGCTGCAGCCGTTCAGAACGGGCTCGAAAGCCAGCACGTGGGGTTGTTGCCCGGAGTTCTCCCGACGCTGTCCAACGATGCGGAATTCTTCCCCGGTGTACCCAAGGGATGGGCATACTCCTTCATGACAAATGAAGAGGTGGCACCCACCGGTAGGCCGGCCGGATCGCTGGCTTGGGCGGGTCTTGCCAACCTCTATTACTGGATCGACCGGCAGACCGGCGTCGGCGGGTTCTGGGCAACGCAGATTCTGCCGTTCGCGGACGCTGGATCCATCAACGGATACCTGGAATTCGAGACCGCCGTTTACCAGTGATCGGCTGGATTCCCGCTGTCCGGGATCGACTGTTTCTTTCGGGCGGGTTCGGAGTACGCATGAAGTACAGCGCACGCTTGCATACGACGAACTAGGAGACGGCATGAACAGCCTCGAAGGCAGCTTCGAAGGAAAAGTTGCACTGATCACCGGCGCCGCACGCGGTCAGGGGCGCGCCCACGCTGTTGCATTCGCGGAGCGTGGCGCGGACATCGTGATCTGCGACCGGTGCGAGAACAGTGATGTCGTCGCCTACCCCCTCGCAAACGAGGAGGATCTGAAGGAAACTGTTCGTTTGGTGGAAGCCACCGGTCGTCGGTGCATTGCCGTCAAGGCAGACACCGCTGATCGCGACGCAATGGACGCGCTCGTTGCCCGCGCTGAAGCCGAGTTCGGCCGTGTCGACATCGCCGTCGCGAATGCCGGTGTGTCCGTGCCCGCTCCGATCACGTCGATGACGTCGGCACAGTGGAACGAAGTCATCTCGTCGAACCTGACCGGTGTGTTCAACACCGTTGCGGCCGTGTCAGGTGGAATGGCGGAACGTGGTTACGGTCGCATCATCACGATTTCCTCGATGATGGGTCGATCAGGTGGCACCCAGATGGCGGCGTACGGCGCCTCCAAATGGGGCGTCATCGGCTTGACGAAGAGTGTGTCGCTCGAACTGGCCAACTCGGGTGTGACCGTGAATGCTATTGCACCGGGAAATATCTCGACGCCGATGATTCACAACGACATGATGTACGCAATGATGCGGCCTGACCTCGAATCGCCGACGGCAGACGACGTCGAACCCGTGTACGCGACTCTGCATGCGCAGCCGGTCGGTTGGCTGGATCCCTTCGAGATCACGCGAGTAGTCCTGTTCCTCGCCGCCGACGCGAGTGCCCACATGAGTGGCATCGTGGTTCCTGTCGACGCCGGAGTAGCCGCTCGCTCGAACGCTTGACGGACAAGACTGTTCGCGCGAAAGCGCGGACCGGGTGGGTCGTCGGCGTCCTGAGTCTGAGCGGTGTGGTGGTCGCGCTGCAACAGACCTTGGTGGTGCCGGTCCTGCCTGCGTTCGCGACGGCATCGGGAGTATCGTCGTCCACCGCTTCCTGGCTGGTGACCTCGACGTTGCTGACCGGTGCCGTCGCAACCCCTCTCATCGGCAGACTCGCCGACATGTTCGGCAAGCGCGCGATGATGCTCGTCTGTCTTGCCGTGATGATCGTCGGCTGCATGGTTGCTGCGCTCAGCCAGAGTTTCTGGTTACTGATCCTCGGGCGCTCGTTGCAGGGGTTCGCGACGGCACTTCTGCCCGTCGGAATCAGCATCATGCGCGATGTCCTTCCTCCGGAAAAGCTCAGTGGTGCAGTAGCTCTCATGAGTGCGACGTTGGGGATCGGTGGCATGTTCGGTATGCCGATGGCTGGGGTGATCTCGGCGCACTGGGGACTACCCGCGCTTTTCTGGGTCACCGGTGGATTCGGGGTCGTACTGATAGTCGTCTTGCCGCTGGTGGTGCCGGAATCGACTGTGAAGAGTCGCGGACGCTTCGACTTTCTGGGAGCCACAGTCCTCACGCTCGCTATGACTGCACTGCTGCTGGCCGTTTCGAAAGGAACCGAATGGGGCTGGGCAAGCCCCGAGGTTCTGGTTCTGATCGCGTCCGGCGTGGTCTTGCTCTGTGGATGGATTCCGTGGGAACTGCACACGCCGGCACCGCTGGTCGATCTGCGGACTTCCCTTCGCGCTCCGATTCTGGTTTCGAACGTCTGCGCAGTATTACTCGGTTTTGCCATGTTCATCAGCGCGTTGGCGGCAACGCAGGAACTTCAGTTGCCCCTGGCGTCGGCGGACGGTCTCGGACTCTCGGCTGCCGAAGCCGGACTGGCGATGATGCCGGGCGGAGTCCTGATGATCGGATTGGCGCCGGTGTCGTCGAAAGTGACGAGGCGATGGGGAGCGAAGGCTACGTTGGCGTCGGGTGCGATCGTCATTGCAATCGGATATGTCCTGCGTGTGCTGTTGGCGCCGACGTTGGTCAATATCGTGATCGGCGCTGCCGTGGTATCGGCCGGTGTGGCATTTTCCCTGGCAGCCATGCCGACTCTGATCACCGAATCTGCGCCGATCCATCAGACTGCCTCGGCCAACGGATTCAACAGCCTGCTCCGTTCGGTCGGTACCTCCACCGGAAGCGCCGTTGCGGCAGCGGTATTGGCCAGTTCAACGGTGGTGATCGGTGCGAGCGCTGTACCGACCCTGCATTCGTTCGCGGTTTTGTACTGGATCGGAGCGGGCGTATCGGCACTGGCCGCCGCTGTGACGTTGGCAGTGAAGGTGGAGCGGACGGGGGCGGTATCGCTGCCCGAGCTACCAATTGCAGCCGAAACCGATGGCGCAACGAAGATCGGGTGAGTTGTCGGACTCACCCGATCTTCGTCACCGTTATCTCCGACTGGAATCAACCAGGTACTCGAGATTCTGGTTGTACGGGGTGGCCGTTACCGCAGCGTGCGAACTCACCCGGGACACCTCGGTAGTGCCGCGAACGACAGAAGCCTTGATGGAACCTACTTTCAACGGGGCGATGCAGCTGCTCATCCCGGCCGGGGCATTGCAGGTGGTTGTCGTGGTTCCCACCGTCACTTTGACGACCGCCGGCGCCGTTAAGAAGGAAAGGACTTCGACGGTATCGCGAGCGGGGGACGACCATTGGCGCAGTGTCATAGGGGCAGCAGAGCGATTGACGGGGACCGCGGAGACCGACTGATTGCGGTAGATGAGATACGCGGTGTCGCGAACAATCGCGGGTGAGGCGCCGGTGCGGAAGCTGTACAACCCGTAGGAACTCATGTCGAGCAACGCACGCCCATGGCCGACGCTGGGCGCGAACGACGTTCCCTCGCTGTAGTCGTTCCAGGTGACGAGCTGTACCCATTCGCTGTTGGACGCAATCGCAATCTGCCACATGTTCTGCAGATTCTGTGAATTCTGTGCCTCGTCGTAGATCGACTGACTTGGACGAACATCTTGGAAGGCGACTGGTTGCATCCATATCTTTCCCAAGGAGTGAGCGGCAGCGGCAAGTCCCATCGGAGAGTTCGGGTTCGATCCCGAGAGCGGATTTCCTGCCGGATTTCGATTACCCCAATTCGACATCCCGTAGCTGATCGATGCAAAAGAATTCCGGTTGGCTGCAGCGTCGAGGAAAACCGGAACAAATGCCACATTTATGCCGTAAGAATTCTTCATAAGAGTGATGAACTCCGACCACCAGCCCGCTGTCTTGTTTTCGGCAAGGAATGGAGATATCACGAGCCGTCCGTCGTTCAATTTGAACGATGATGCCATGGTCGAATACGGTTTCATCTCTGCTGCCATTTGAGCTGCGGTCATGTTTTTGAACGCGCCGTTCATATCAGGCATGAGCATGATCTTGAAATTCGGATCGACTGCTGCGGCCGCTTTGATCAGGGCGGTGGGCACGGTGGAACCCCACCAACTGGTGTCGGTTGCCTTGGCGATGATGTCGACGGAGAATCCGTCGATGCCCGCGGCGATTGCCGAACGAACTTCGTTTTCGAGGTCGCGTTGGCGCCACTGCGTATCGGCGATGGGTTGCCGCGGTGTCGGCCGATCGCGGAGGAATCCCCCGTAGCGAACGTGTTTGTTGTTCTCGCCGTTGACCGTAAGATATTGTGTCGCATAGTAATCGCCAGACGGATTCGCATTGTCGATCGAAACCGGATAGGGCGGGAAGTAGTGAGCGAAAACCAACTTTCCGTTCAGTGCTGACTTGGGTGGAATGTCGAATGGCAGCGCTGCAGATTCAGGATTCGCCGAGAACGAGGTAAGCGTGTACGTCGGCGCGGAGCGCGGTTGTGTGTTGTACGCGGCGATCAGTGCGGCCGCGACAATCACGGCCAGGGTGAAGCAGATGGTCTCGAAGGAATATTTCGCCGTTTTTCGGATCCACGGAGTTCGGATGTATCGAGTTCTGATACTCATGGCACAGTCAGCCTTTCTCGATCCCCCGAAGTATGAGTCTTCCCCGCGTGCACTGAATCGGTGATTCAATTCTTTTCGGCCTCTGTCTGATTTGTAATTCGAGATTCGACACCATAAGTCAACCGTCACCGGCCCGAGTGTCACTTGCTGTACGAGTGTAACGCTGCCGCGTTCATCATGAATACCTGAAAGCGGTCTTTGTTCAAGAATTTCGGGTTTTTCTTTCCGGTATATATCCGTCGAAAGGTCGGTGAAATTTATCGGCTGTATTGGACAGGACTGGGACGTGTGGTCTGTTCCGTACCTCGTGGCCGAAAGGCACCGGCGAAACCAGGGAGGTGATTGCAGCCGGACAACTGACGAAATTTCCTGGAATGTGTCGGCCTCCTGGGTCACACTGGGGAACGGACTACCGACGGATTACCGATGCGGGAGGGCTCATGACCGAAGCGATTGTGGCCGAGGGGCTGGTCAAGAAGTACGGCGACGTCACGGCATTGGACGGCATCGACCTGGAAGTGCGCGAGGGTTCGGTGATGGCCCTGTTGGGCCCCAACGGCGCCGGAAAAACCACTGCAGTAAGGATATTCACGACGCTGCTCATTCCGGACGGTGGACGCGCCAAGGTTGCCGGGCTGGACGTGGTCGAGGATGCGCGGGCGTTGCGATCCAAGATCGGTGCTTCGGGTCAGTATGCCGCGGTCGACGAGTACCTGACGGGCTATGAGAACTTGGACATGGTCGGGAGGCTGTATCACCTCGGCGCCCGAAGCAGTAAGGCCCGAGCGCGTGAATTGCTCGAGCAGTTCGATCTCGTCGAGGCTGGAGATCGGCCGGTCAAGGGCTATTCCGGCGGAATGCGGCGACGTCTCGATCTCGCCGGCGCATTGGTTGCTCGGCCGCAGGTGTTGTTTCTGGACGAGCCGACCACCGGCCTCGATCCTCGTGCGCGACTCGGCCTCTGGGATGTCATCGAAGGGTTGGTGGCGCAGGGGACAACACTGTTGCTCACGACGCAATACATGGAGGAAGCCGAGAGGTTGGCCGACCAGATCGCCGTCATCGACCGCGGCTCGGTCATCGCGCGCGGTACTGCAGATCAGCTGAAGGCTCGGGTCGGGGGTGAGCGCATCGAACTGAGTGTGCACGAGGTCGAGCATCTCGACATCGTCCGCGAGGAATTGCGCTCGCTTGCCGTGGGGGACATTCAGGTTCAAGAGAATGTCCGTCGCGTCACCGTTCCTGTCGACGACGGCACCGATGCGTTGGTCGCAGCGCTGAATCTCCTGTCGGCACGAGGCATCCGGGTGTTCGACGTCGGTCTGCGCCGGCCCACTCTCGACGATGTCTTTCTCACACTGACCGGGCACCAGGCTGAACTGGAGGATCAGAAATGACCGTGCAGATGGCGCTCGAAGACGGTTTGACCATCGCCAGGCGAAACTTGATCAAGATCAAACGCGTTCCGGATCTGCTGGTGTTCACCACTTTGTCGCCGATCATGTTCGTGCTCTTGTTCGCATACGTGTTCGGCAGCGCGATCTCCGTCCCGGGCACGTCGTATCGAGAGTTCCTGATCGCCGGAATCTTCACGCAGACGGTCATATTCGGTGCTACCTGGACTGGTTTGGGGATGGTCGAAGACATTCAGAAAGGAATCATCGACAGATTTCGATCGCTGCCTATGGCTCCGTCTGCCGTGCTGACCGGCCGAACATCGAGTGACGTGTTGATCAACGTCATCAGCTTGGTGGTCATGTCGTTGACCGGTCTTCTGGTGGGGTGGCGCATCCATTCCAGCTTCCTCGAGGCGGTGGCCGGGTATGCGCTGCTTCTGTTCTTCGCGTACGCATTGTCATGGGTCATGGCTGTTGTCGGGCTTTGGATCCGCACGCCGGAAGTGTTCAACAACGCGAGTTTCATCGTCATCTTTCCGCTGTCGTTCATCGCGAACACTTTTGTCGAGACCACCAATCTTCCCGGCCCGCTCAAAGTGATCGCCGAATGGAATCCGGTGTCGGCGGTGACTCAGGCGGTGCGTGAATTGTTCGGCAATACCAATCCTGCGATGACGGTTCCGGATGCGTGGCCACTGCAGAATCCGGTCATCGCGTCGCTGTTGTGGACTTTCGGTTTGCTGATCGTCTTCGTGCCGTTCGCTATTCGCCGGTATCAGAAGGCAGTCAGCCGCTGACCTGGTGATTCCGGCCGGTAGGGTGGGTATGTGCCGGAGCCCGAACGCATCGACAAACGCAGCCTGAGATACGCCGGGCGACGTGAGGAGTTGCTCGACGCGCTGACCCGCTATGTCATCGACAACGGTGTCGGGGAACTGACGGTGAGGCAGCTCGCCAAGGCCGTAGGTGTGTCGCATGCGTCGTTGCTCAACCATTTCGAGAGCAAGGAGAACCTGCTCTCCGAGGTCATCGAGAACATGCGTGGTGAGTCCATTCCGATTGCGGTTCCGATGAAACCGGGGGTCGATCCGGCGACAGTGCTGACCGCGTGGTGGACCGAACGTACGACGCCGGAGGTCCTGCCGCGGTTCCGAGTGATGGTCGAGATTTACGCCCTCGCGCTCGGCGACCGCGAACGCTACGGACGGTTCCTGGACCGTTTTGTAGGCGATTGGATCGAGGCACTGGAAGCCGGTCTACGACAAGCGGGTTGCCCCGAGGACGATGTTGCCTCTGTCGCTACTCTGTTGCTCTCGCAAATGCGGGGTCTGTCGATGGATCTTCTGGCCACTGGGGACCGGGCCCGCGTCGATCGTGCGTTCGGGCTTTTTGTCGACGGCTTTGCCGCCCGCGCTCGGGAGTGGTCCACGCCAGGATCCGATCGCCTTCAACACTGACCGATCACCACGGTCGAGGCGGTCTCACTGTAGGTTGCCACTCGAGTGAGAAAACCTCCCCGAGTGAATGTTTCAACAGTCATTTCGACCTGCTCCGTACTCGTCTCGACGAGAAGACAGCCACCCGGTCGTAGCCACGGCGCAGCGTCCGCGATGATGCGTCGCTGCAGGTCCAGTCCGTCGGTGCCGCCGTCCAACGAGACCAGCGGTTCGTGAAGACGGGCTTCGGGCGGCATCAGCCTGATCGAATCGGTGGGGACGTAAGGTGCATTGGCAACGACCACATCCACGCGACCGAGTAATTCCGTCGGCAGTGGTTCGAACAGATCGCCTTCGAGTACGCGCTCGGGCGGTGTGATGTTTCGGCGAGCGCACCGCACCGCGGCTGGTTCCACATCTACCGCGTACAAATCGACGGTATCGAGCGTCGACTGCAGGACAGTACCGACAGCTCCTGAGCCACAACACATGTCGACGACGACGCTTCCCGAGACGACGAGTGAGCAGGCCTGCCGGGCGAGGAACTCGGTGCGCCGGCGTGGGACGAAGACTCCAGAGTCGATGTGAATGCGCAAGCCGCAGAACTCGACCCATCCGAGGACAGGTTCGAGTGGTTCGCCGGCAACTCGTCGGTCGACCATCGCGTCGAGTTCATCGAGAGAGCGTGCGGTGTGAAGAAGTAGGCGAGCCTCGTCTTCGGCGAATACGCAACCTGCTGCTCGGAGAATCGCAGCCACGGACTTCTGCTGCGAAGCAGGGAAGGTCGGGAGATCAGGTGCTGACATGAGAGAGCCTTTCGGCCTCCTGATCTCGCTGGGACCTGCACGTATCGAACACCGCCACCCTACCCGAGCAGGCGTGTCACGACGGTAGATGCGGAGTGGGAATCTAGGTTGACCAATTGGTAAGGCTGTTCTATGGTCTGAACTCGATCGGCTGATGTGGGGCCGATCACCACAGATGCACCGTCACCGCAATCGTAGGAGAAGTACGTGAGTAAGCGACTGGGTAGGACGCTCGTCGGGCTGAGTGCGAGTGCATTGGTGGCGTTGACAGTTGCGGCGCCGGCCGGAGCGGAACCGAATGATGCTCCGGGTGCTGTCGTGAGTCGGGAGTTACTCGGTCCCGATCGGGTGATCCCGGGTGCCGTGAGCGCAACAAAGGTGACGTACTGGTCGACGGGCCCGAAGGATGCGCCGATGACGAGTACCGGTGTGGTGTATCGCCCAGAGGGATCTCCGCCCGAGGGTGGTTGGCCGGTCATCTCCTATGCGCACGGAACGGTGGGTGTCGCGGATCAGTGTGCGCCGAGCAGCAGTGTTCCACTCGAACGGACCGCGACACATCTGGGTCACTGGCTGGAGCAGGGATACGCGGTGGTGACGACCGACTACGTGGGGCTCGGAACACCTGGTGTTCACCCGTATCTCGACGGTCGTTCCGCTGCACACAGCGTTGTGGACATGGTGCGTGCCGCTCGTGCGGTCGACGACGACCTGTCGAGCGAATGGGTTGCGATGGGACAGTCGCAGGGTGGGCAGGCGACTATGTTCACCGCTTCGCTTGCCACTGATTACGCGCCGGAGTTGGACTACCGCGGCGCTGTCGCCACTGGTGTCCCCTCGAACATCGAAAATCTTCTACCGCTCGGTGGTCCGGCTTTCCCGGCGCTTCCGCTCAAGGGTACGACGGTCTACATCGCGAACGTTCTTGACGGACTGCGTGCTTCGCGGCCGGACATCGACATCGACTCGTATCTGACCCCGCTCGGCAAGACCATCCTCGACGACGTCGAGAACAACATGTGCTACACCGAGGCGCGCACGAAGTACGGAACCGTCACACTCGGGCAGGTGCTGACGAAGTCGCTGGACAATCCAGTATTCATGGAGGCTGCGCGTGAACTGCTCACTGTGCCGACCGCAGGATACGACCGCCCGTTCTTCATTGGTCAGGGGTTGTCGGACGTCGATGTTCCGGCACCGCTGACACTGAAGTTCGCGGCTGACCTCGCTGCCAACGGTGTGGAGTTTGCATTCCATACCTATCCCACTGATCATCTGGGAACCGTCCCGGCTTCGGTTCCAGACAGCAGTCCCTTTGTCGCGGCGCTGTTCTCTGGTCGACAACCCTGTACCGGAAGCCTCTGCTGACCAAGGTCTTTCAGATGACCCCCACTCCGTGAAGGTAGATGTCGATCGGGATCCGAAGTTGCCGAACGGTTTCGCTGGAGTGAGGGTCCCGGCTACGTGATCCGAGACAATAGTCGAAGATCAAGCCCTCCAGTAGGCTCAGGAAATTTGCGGCAGAGACATCAGGGTCGTCAACGCCAACGGTTTCGAAGACGGGTCTTGCCTTCTCCAACGAAAACAGACTGCCTTCGAGGAGTTGGTGCAATGCCGAATCTCGGGGAGTTTCCAGGAGCAGTGCATAGCGCGCGATCAATTCGTGTCTGCGGTGCGAGAGAAGATCGTCGAGATACTCGGCCGTCAGGGCAGCAGGATCGCTGGGCCTCTCGCGGAGTTCGTCGAAAGTCGAACGTGACCGGTGCACGATGTGCAATGCGGTTGCTTCGAGAAGTGCCTCGCGAGTGCGGAAATAGTACGACGTCGAACCGGCAGGAAGTTTCAGGGACTGATCAATCGCCCGATGGGTGAGTGCACGCGGGCCCTGCTCGGCGATGATCGTGACGGCGGATGCCGCAATGAGGGCTCTGCGATCGGGCTTCATGTCGTTCCTTGCTGTCGATGTTGCATGCTGCCGGAGTTGCATGCTGCAGATGGTGCGTCGTGAGGGTCACATTGACTCGATTTGCCTTCGGTCACTAGCCTCGACTCTACAGATGTAGAGGAGCCTCATGTTACTGGACGAAGAGCAGTTGGCGGCACGTGAAGCTCTCGATGCCCTGCGAGCCCGGATATCCGACGGTGAGGTCGGCGGAGGGATCTACCTCTGGGGTAGCGTCGGCCGCGGTAAGACGATGCTCATGGACGAGTTCTACGAGAGCATCCGAGTCGGCAAGCGGCGCATTCACTTTCATCGGTTCTTTGCAGATCTGCACTCTCGGGCGCACGAACTCGGGTCGATGGGCGCGGCACTGGACCACGTCGTCGACGGAATCCGCATGCTCTGTTTCGACGAGTTCCACATCGACGACGTCGCCGACGCCATGTTCATGGCAAGGGTTCTCGACACAATCGTCGCGAAAGGTGTGACTGTTGTTGTCACGTCCAATGTCCCGCCGACCGATCTTCTTCCGAATCCGCTTTTTCACGAGCAGTTCGTTCCGTCGATCGAGTTGATCGAGCGGACTCTCGAGGTGATCGAATTGGGTGGCTCCGTCGACTATCGGACGGCGGGTCAGCCAGGTGCCGGGGACTACCGTTTTGCGACAGGGGAATTCCTCGTCGGCTCGGGAATCACGTGGCCTTCGGGCGAAAGTGTCGAATTGACGATAGGCACGCGCACATTGGAGTGCTCGGCGATTCTAGACGGTGTTGTCTGGTTCGACTTCGAGGTGCTGTGCGCTGGTTCGACCTCGGCTGCCGACTATCTCGAGCTCGCCTCCCGCTTCGACGACTGGGTGATCTTCGGAGTACCGGTGCTCGCCGAAGCTTCGGAATTTGCCCTTCGCCGTTTCGGAAATGTCGTCGATGTTCTCTACGACGTCGATGCGCGACTGACGGTGTATGCCGCTGCCGGTGTGGAGGACGTTGCGGGCAGTCTTCGGGACGTTCCCGGATTGGCGCGCCTCTACAGTCGTCTGTCGTTGCTCGCGAGGACGGAGATGGACAGCGTCAACGGGGACGGACCGCGTCAGTTGAGGAGTAGCGTCAATTCCAGGTGAGGCCGCCGGTCGCGGCGCTGGGCGTGAGCCCGAACATACTGTGGCAGATACGGTTGAGATGGGCGCTGTCGGTGAAACCGGCATCGTGTGCACTGGTTGTCAGGGTTGCGCCACTGCTCATCACTTCCATGGCACGTCGTAACCGTAACCAGCGGATGTAGGTCGAAAAGCTCATCTGCAGTTGATCGTTGAAGATTCTTCCCAGCCGTCCGGGCGAGATGGAGACCAGGGCGGCGATGTCCGTCAGTGTGACCTGCCCCGAGATTCTCTCGGGAAGTAGCGTCAGGGCATGCTCGAGGGCCGGGTGAAGAACGCCTAAGTTCGACGCCTTTTCGTGTTCGGATAGTGAATCGATCAGCCTCGCTGCGTATTCCAGATCCGAATCAGCGCCGCGGTCCGTCATCGCTACTGCGGTCTGCCCACGGTCCGACCAGTCGGCCACACCACCGCGGCCCGGCTCCGGTGGCCTGATGCGCAGACCCATCCCGGTGGTGGAGTCAATGTAGATCGCCCGTCCCCGCGCACCCTCGGAGGCGGACAACGCGTGGACCGCCCCGGATGGAATGACCACGGACCGCACGACTTCACTGTGGCCGTCCCCGTCCGTGACCGTGACGTCCCCGTCGTCGATGATCATGATCTGAACAGCGGCGTGCGAATGCATGTGCGCGGATCCCACTGCGCCGGTGAACATGAGAATTCCGGGCTGCATGTGGACGGCGCCGGACCAGGTCATGTCGGAAATCATAGTGACGACCCTGACAGAGCTCGGGGTCCGGTCATCCTCCGGTAGGACCGAGCTCAGTCCGAAGATCGTGCGCTGGGCCGATGTGTTCGCGAGGGGTTCACGAGAAGGTGGAATCATGAACAACGCACAAGCACCCGCAGTCCTGTCGGTCCACGCGCTGGGCAAGTCGTACGGCGAGGTTCCGGTGCTCCGAGGTGTATCGCTGGAAGTGCGCGCCGGTACTGCCACGGCCATCATGGGTCCTTCAGGATCGGGGAAGTCGACACTGCTGCATTGCATGTCAGGAATCGTCAAGCCCGACTCGGGAGCAATCTTGCTGAGCGGCAGGCATATCGAGAACCTCGGTGAGAACGACCGCAGCCGGCTCCGACGGGAGTCGTACGGGTTCGTTTTTCAATCGGGCCAACTGTTGCCGGAGCTTCCGGCGATCGAGAATGTCGCGCTGCCTCTCGTACTCAACGGGTTGTCCATCGCAGAAGCCAAGCGGACGGCACACGGCTTCTTCGCGCCCTTGGGGCTGGACGGGTTGCAGGATCGTCGCCCGGGTCAGATGTCGGGTGGGCAGTCGCAACGTGTGGCGATTGCGCGAGCGTTGGTAACCAAACCCGCAGTTCTCTTCGCAGACGAGCCGACCGGTGCCCTCGACGCGCAGATGAGTTGGGAAGTGATGAGGGTGTTGCGTGATTCGGCTCAACAGATCGGTTCTGCGTTGGTCGTCGTCACTCACGATGCCGAAGTCGCTCGGTGGTGTGATCGCACGATGATGATGCAGGCCGGTTCGCTCGTCGGGACACAGGTGGCGGCATGAAGGCCACAGCGCGCGTTGCATTGATGACGGTGCGAGGTGAAGGGCGAAAGGCCTTGAGTACCTTCGCGCTCCCAGTGTCCGCATTTGCCGCCTCGACGACGTTGTTGCTGACGGTGCTCGGCGGCTACGGTGCATTCGCGGGCAGATCTAGCGAACCCGAAGCCGAGGCGTACCTAGCGCTCGCAGGGGTTGCTTCGGTGTTGATGATCGTTCCAGCCGTCACTCTCGGTCTGGCGGCGGCCCGCTTGGGCGCGCGCCGTCGCGACGAACGACTCGCCTCGCTGCGACTCATCGGATCCACCCCTCGCCAGATCGTTGCGCTGTGCGCTGCGGAATCGGGTATCCAGGGCTTGGCCGGTGCGTTGATCGGTGTGGTGGGATACCTCCTCGCGTTGCCGCTCGTAGCTCTCTTGAGATTTCAAGGTCGGACATTCGAGTGGAGTGAGCTTTGGGTAGGCGCACTTCCGCTGGTGGGCATCGTATTCGGAATGGCCATCCTGGCTGCTTTGACGTCGATGCTCGGGATGCGCCAGGTGTTCGTGAGCCCGTTGGGCGTCACGGCGGGCAATCCCAGCGCCGCACCGAAGATGATCTTCGCTGTGGCTGGGGTGGGGGTTCTTGTGGGATGGAGTGCATTCGGGGGCTCCGCGGCAAGCATCGCGGCAATCCTGGTGGGCCTTGGTCTCTGCTTCGGCGTTGTTGCGTTGGTCGGTCCGTTCGTCATTTCGCTGCTTGGACGGATCATGCTCAAATGCGCCAAAGACGGTGCTTCGCTGATTGCGGCGCGTCGGGTCTTGGATAATCCGAAGGCTGTGTGGCGCACGGTCAGCGGTGTGACGATGGCCAGCTTCGTTGCCGCAGGCACATCTCTCCTCGCCGCGATAGGCAACGGGGAGGGGCAGGATTTGCAGCCAGGGCAGGAGTTCCTGTTCGCGGACATGAGAACCGGGGTGTTGTTCACTCTCGGAGCAACATTCACGTTGGCGGCCATCTCGTCTGCGCTCACCCAGGTATCCGGGATCCTCGACAACCGTGAGCTGTATCGGAGTCTGACTTTGGCCGGCACACCTGTCGAGGTGATGGACAGCGCCCGCATGAGGCACGTTCGCACTCCCGTCGTGGTGATGGCACTGGCCGGCGCCGGCGCTGCACTGCTGTTCCTCTTCCCGCTGGCAGGGGCAGCCGTATTGACCACTCCGATGGCGCTGGTTCAGTTGGGCGTCACCCTGGCTGTGGGGATCGCGTTGGTGTTGGCCAGTGCGTTTGCAGCCAAGCCCGTCATGCGACGGGTACTCGCGGGCTGAATCTCCACCGATCGTCCGTCAGTTCTGTTTCCGGAACGGTTCGGCCAACTGGCCGAGGTAGTCGTCCGGGTAGTCGGGTTTGGCCGCCATTCCGAGATCGTCACTGCTGAAGCGCTTTTCCGGATCGAAAGAATAAGTGCGGAAAAGGTGATCCCAGATCAGAGTGAACAAACCGAAATTGACGTCACCGATTCCCGCCCACTTCAGGTGATGGAATCGGTGGCCGGCGTTGAGGGCGAGTATCGGACGCAGGGGGCCGATGCGGTAATCGGCATTCGAATGCTGAAGCAGGAGTTGGACAGCGACACAAACCGCGAGCGCCGAGGCAACCGGGACGGGCATCCCGAGGAGGATCAGTGGCAGGACGCCACCGGCGGTTTCGAAAGTCTGATGCACGGGGTGCTTCATCAGTCCGTTCATACCGTAGAACCGTTCGAGGCTGTGATGAACCGCGTGGAAACGCCACAACCATCCAACCTTGTGGCTGATCAAATGCACCACGGTGATGCCGAAATCGGCGACCAACACTGCGAAGACGACCTGAAGGACAAACGGAAGACCGCTCGGCCACAGCCCGTCGAACGGAATCACCGCGGCCATCAACGGGATGACCGCGACGCTGACCAAGATGAGGGATTCGTTGACAAACGCATGGACAGCGTCGCGAAACCTGTCCGGTCCCGGGGCATTCCACGAAGATTCGTAGGGAAGCGCCCGTTCGGCCGCGAAAGAGCAGGCCACTGCGAAGAGAATCAATGCCACCAGTGACCATTTCGGCGCGCCGGATGCCGCCAGCGCGATTGCGGCTCCATTGATTCCCAAGAGCATGAACGGGACGTACCCGTATCTGACGATGAAGGTGAGCATGTGATCGATGGTGCTTGATAGCGGTTGCTCTCGACTTGTACGAATCGGTCGACTTTCAGTCAACCGAACAGGCGGTATCGCGTTACTTCGTCAGTACGGTGGCGAGTGCAGCGCTCAGATACGGAGTGATGTTCTCGACGACCCGCGTCACGATCGCAGTGGCAACGTCAGCGGGTTGCAGTGGCACCGACGGCGTCTGCGGCAATGCCGGGGGAGCAGGCGGAGCGGGCTCGGACATCATCGGCGTATAGGTGTTGTGCTTCGTGAAGTAGCCGAAGACCGAATCCACGAACACCTCGGGCGCATCACGCGGCTTGGGCATGTTGCAGATGCCGTCACCCTCGATGCAGACTTCCTGCACTGCGATGTCTCCGAATCCGCCCCGTGCTCCGGACATCGTCGCTCCCGGAACGACATTGGGCACTACGGTTTCGATGCCCCCGGCCGAGTTGCGAGGGTCGGCGTAGAGGACGCCTTCGACTTGCGACTGCGGAATGGATCCGTCGCGTGCGATGTCACCGAGAACGTCGCCGGCAATACGCGCTCCCTGTGAGTATCCGGTGACGACGATCTCGCTGCCCGGGCACTGAGCGTGGAAAGCGTTGACTTCAGTGCGAAGCGTCTGGGCGCCGGCGGCAACGCTCTGGTCGTACGTCTGATCGCCGAGCGGCCAGAAGCTGGCGGGGTAGGTCACCGGCTTGGAGGCGTAACCCTGGGCCACGTAGCGGTCGGTGACGGGTTGCGTCGTTTGTCCCGTCGGATCCCACGTTCCGCCGACCGCGAATACCGCACCGGCAGGGCACGACCCGCTGTCATTCGGGTCCGCTCCGGCAGGCACCGACATCACAAGAGTCACCCCCGCTGTGACTGCAACCGTGCATGCCACTGACATCGCGTATTTCCTCATCGGGCCTGTCCCCATCTATCTACGTTCTCGTTCACTGGCGAGACAACCCGCGGTCCGACGCGTTTCGTTCGGTACTGAAGAGAATGGTGATGGGGCGATAAGTCCTGGAGGTAATCCGTGCGTAAACAGGAAGTTGCCGACCGACGCTGTTTGCTACCAGCGTGTGTGGCGTGTCACGGCGTCGGGACCTGCGGTGGGTGATCCGGTTCGAGGAGGGTTCCGATCGCCTTGCCCATCGGCACGGCGTTGTTGAGGTCCGCGTTGGTTGTCGGCCCGAGCGTGGCGTAGACGACGATCGTCGTCTTCGAGTCGGGGTAATAGAGCGCAAGCCCGTTGTAGCCGCCGTACGACGGGTTCATTACCAGCCAACCGTCGAGGTGCCCGGTCCCGAAGGAAAAGAACTTGTCCGCCGTCATACTTCCCAAGCCCGCAGTCGTCGGCGCCATCTGCTGCTCGAAAGCCTTGTCGGAGAGCAACTCTCCCGTTCCGAGCGCGCGCACCCACTTTCCGACGTCGGCGACAGGCGCGTTCATGTTTCCGCTGTGCAGGAAAGCCGTCGGATTCCAGAAAGTGGAGTCTTCGAATACTCCGCGTTCATTGGTGTAGCCGTGCAAAATCGGCTCGTCCATCTGCGACGTGAGCACAACGCTGCTGTGATCCATCCCGAGCGGATCGAAGACGCGCTGCTGAAGTAGGTCGCCCAGCGGTTTTCCAGTCGCTTTCTCCATGACGTCGCCGAGCAGCGTCAGATCGCTGTGCGCGTACGCCCAACCGGTGCCGGGTTCGAACAGCGGTGGGCGGGAGTTGGCAAGATTCAGGATCTCCTGAGAAGTCCAGCCTTTCATCGGGTTGTCCGTGAAGAGTTTGAGGAACTGTGGATCGGTCACGTAGTCGGAGATGCCCGACGTGCTGTTGGCCAGCATTCGTGGAGTGATGGTGTCTGCGCGTGGAAAGTTCGGTTCCCACTTCGCGATCGGTTGATCGAGGGGAAGCGTTCCCTCTTCGTCGAGTTGCAGCAGAACTGTCGAGAGCATCGGTTCCATCGGCTGACCGACGCGCAACTGCATGTCGGTTGTCGCCGGAACTCCGATAGGGGACTCTCCGACGGCACCGAGAGCAATCTCGTCGTCGCCCCGCCACACTCCGAACACGGCGGCACTGAGGCCCAAGTCGGCCACTTGACGGCGGACGAGGTCCGCGATCTCGGTGGATTCCTGACTGCTCGCGGTGCTGGGAGATGCGCTGCTCGTGTTTGTTGCCGAGTCCTCGTCGGAACTGCACGCAGCGGTTGCAATGGCAAGGGTCAAGGCGATCGACAGAGCAGCTAGCCGCACCCGAGTGCGGTGGTGGGAGGAATTCATGCCTGCGATCCCTTCGATGTGGAAATCGAGCAACCGACGCCTAGCAATGTCCCAATTGACTGAATTTAGCGCAGTTCGAAGGGGGAGGGAACAGATTGACGGTTAGGGGTGACTGCTACTCCCAGTGCCTGATCACGTCAGTCCTCAGTCCGGCGTTGCGTCCGATTCCGCTCGTCTGTCCTGCGCTTGCTGGAGCTCGGCGTTGATGCGACGAGCCTCGGTGAGTTGGTCTTCGAGGATGATGATGCGGCAAGCCGCGTCGAGCGCCGTGCCGTTGGCTACGAGTTCGTGCGCGCGGGCCGCGATGCGCAGCTGGTACCGGGAGTAGCGGCGATGTCCGCCCTCAGAGCGTTGTGGGGTAAGCAGTTTCGCGGCATCGAGGCTACGAAGGAAAGCTTGCCTGACACCGAGGATCTCGGCCGCATGTCCCATGCTGTACGCAGGATAGTTCTCGTCGTCGAATCTGCCGGAGGGGTCCCCCGGTGGTGTATCTGCCGGAATGGCTCGCTTCTTTCGCTGAACGGACGGGGCCCCCGGCGCGAGGAGCGCCGGGGGCCGGATGGGGTTGAACTTACTTACATAACTGCATTCTTTCGAACTTCCGGACTCGCACAAGACATCCGGTAGCCGCTTTGAAGGGGGGTGCCGGGTCCGACTACACACTCACACACGAATTCGGCCCCGGCACGTCCCTGCCCTGCGGTACTGCTTGCGGGTAGTTCATCTCTCCCGCATCTCTTGACTCGTTCCTTGCTACGAGAAAAAAGATACAACACCCTCGTGAGAATGTCTACCCTGACCGCTGTAGATATTTTGTTGCGAACATTCTAGGTGTTGATATTCAGGAACGGCCTGGTCGCCGGGGGTGAGAGCGCTCAATGTGAGTCATAGGAAGATGGATCTGGGACAATGCTCCGATGCGAAATACCCCGAAGTCCGAGTCGTTGTTGCGCGCCCGCGCGGAGAGGGAAGAGCGCACCGGCTCCTCCGAGCATCCCGCTGGTGGCGCGCCGAACCCCGGAGAGGACTCGTCGTCGTCCGAGCCGGGGGCACGCAGCGACAGCGCCACGATTCGGTCGGCTCGGTCCGAGCTCTCAACTCATGCCAGGGCAGTGGAAAGTATGCACGAGGCGATCCATCCTGATCGCGATTGAGGCAGCTGCCTCGTCGGGATGCGGGGGGACTCCTTCATCCCGCTCACTGCAACGCACGACGGCCGCCGCACTCCCGAAAGTAGGGGAGTGGCGACGACCGTCGAGTTGTCAGAGTGTGCGCTCAGTACTTGAACCTCAAGGCAGCAACTGGTCCAGGAAGGTGTTGCTGAAGACCTTGTGCGGATCCAACGCGTTGTATGCGGCGTTGGCGGTGTCCCAGTTGTCGCTCGATGGGACGCCGTCGCGGTAGGTCTGGGGGAGGCCCTGGGTGATGATCGGGGCGTCGGTGTACGGCTTGTCGGGGCCGAACGCCCAGCCCTTGGACCACTCGGGGCGGAAGGTGGCGTCGTTGTTGTTGTAGTGATTACGCATCCACTGTTCCATTTCGCGGTAGAACGCGAACATGCCGGGGGTTCCGGGGACGCCGAGGACGTTGAGCCAGATGGCGGTGTCCCATTCCGGATGGTCGGGGCGCGGGCGCATGGCCGAGATGGTGGGGGCGCCTGCCGAGTCGACCTCGACGTCCGAGGGTTGATCGAGGCCGCAGCAACGGATTTCGACGGGGCCGTTGAGGGGGAACTGTCCGATAGAGCGGTAGTACTCCATGCGGCCGTTGAACCACTGGGTGAAGTCGTGGATGACCTGGCCGATGTTGGCGCGGGAGGTGATGACGGCTCCGCCGCCCTCGGTCAGGCGCAGGGTGGTGGCCCGGATGTAGAACTGGACGTCCTTGGACCATCCCCACAGGTCGTTGGAGAAGGTGGCGGCGAGTCCGGCAACGGTGGTGGCGTACATGATCTGCCCGAATGCCGGTGCGATGCCCGGGTTTCCGGCGTTGATCTGCCCGATCATGTCGGTGACCGGCTCCGGGAGGTTGTCGGAGAAGATGTAGTTGTAGGGCCCGGTCACCTCACGCGAGAACGGCGGCTTGGTGGGGGCAAGTGACCACACCTTCATCCACGGGCGTTCGGTGAAGGGGTACCAGATTGCTTCTGCGCGACCGTTTTCGCGGACGAACTTCTCGAAGGTGCGTCCGGACGCTCCGCGGGCACCGAAGAGTTCCTGCCAACCGATGTCGGTGTGGCTGACGCAGCGCATGCGGTAGTTGGGGGCGGCCTGCAAGGTCACGGAGGTGAGGAAGGTGCGTCCGAGGTGAGTCAGCAGCGGCTTGATCGCTGCATCGCTACGCGCGTACGTCTCGAGCGCGTACTCACTGCCGTTCCAGACCACTGCGGTCAGGGAGGTGACGAGGTTGGAGAGGGAGCCGAAAGTCTGTCCGGGAACGTGTGCTTCGCCTTCGGCGGGGAGCGCTGCACCGTGAGCGTCGACGGCGAGGCAGCCGGCGATGGTCAACACACCGGGCGCCGGCAGGTTCGCGAACCCGAGGCCCTGTGCCTGCAGTGCGGTGGTGATGGCGTCGAGGGTCGCGCCGGGTCCTGCGGTGACGGTGGCCGGGCTGCCACCGGCGTTGACGGAGACGCCGGTGAGGTGGACCGTGGTGTCGGCGAGGATGACCTTGTCGACCGGCGCACCGTTGACGATGGTCAGCGGCGTCCAGCCGTGCATGGCACCGCGGGGACGAATGGTGTAGCCGTTGGCATGACCCCAGTTCGCGAGGCGGACTACGTCTTCGGGCGTCTTGGGCGAACAGGTCCAGATCGCGTCGAGCATGATCTCTTTGGACCAGTTCTGATACGCCTGCTGGTACAGCGCGATGCCTTCGGGGAAGGCAGGCGGCGGCGTGAGGGTGGAGACAGGACCACCCGCGGAGCCGGAGGAGCCGGCGGGGACGGCATAGGCCGGCGTCCAGCCGGCGAATGCGGTCGCTGCCACGGCGCCGGCTCCAGCGGCCATGAAACCTCGTCGGGACAGTCGGAACTTTTCGTCTTGAGCCGTCATCTTCGGGCTACTCCATCGGGTTCGAGAACTACGGTGAGTTCTAACAGGTGGGTATCAGACAGGTTGGTATCAGACAAGAGTGAGAACTACGTCAGCCAGGGCAGGAGCTTCGCGCTCCAGTACGGAAGCTGAGATCAGGAGTCGCCCATTGTCTTTCCAGATCTGGATACTCAAGTTCTCGCCGGGAAATACGACCCCGGCAAAGCGGGCCCGAAATCCGGCTACCCGACTGCTGTCGCCGTCGAGCATGGTATCCACTGCGGTCTTGCAGACCATTCCGTAAGTACACAGCCCATGCAGGATAGGCGCTGGAAAGCCTGCCGCGGAGGCGAATTGCGGATCCGAGTGCAACGGATTCCGATCACCACACATCCGGTACAGCAAAGCCTGCTGTGGAAGCACAGGCGTCACCACTGTCTCATCTGCTTCGCGATCCGGAAGCGTAATCGACTCCGACGGACCACGTTCACCCCCGAAACCACCCTCGCCGCGGGCGAAAATGGACGAGCGAGCTGTCCACAGCGGGTTGCCCTCGGCGTCGACCGTGACGGATTCCTGCACGATCACCGCGGCCTTGCCCTTGTCCCAGACCTCGGCGATTCGAGTTGTGGTGCGGCCACTTCCACTTGCCGGGATCGGCTGATGGACAGTGACTTCCTGGCTCCCGTGGACTACCTTCGCCAGATCGATTTCGACGCCGGGGAACGAGACCTTCGGCGCTTCGGTGGCGTGGAAGTTGGCGGCGACGGTGGCAAAGGTGGGTAGTACCTGAGGCTTTTCGTCGTCGAGGTATCGAAGCTCGTTCGGATCGAGCGGCCGAGCACCTGCCCCTAGTGCCAGGTGGTAGTGCTGCACGTCCGACGGGGTCCATGAGAACTCTTGTGGCGCAAGCTCGGCGCCGAGTGCGATCTTCGGATCAATTGGCATGGTCGACCGCCGTCTTTTCAGCTGCCGGTGCCTCGGTGCTCTCAGCCTTCTTCGCACGCTCGACGATGTCGAGTACTGCCAGGTAACCGAAAGTCATTGCGGGGCCGATGGTCGCGCCTGGTCCGGCGTAGGTGTGGCCCATGACCGGAGCGCTCGCGTTGCCAGCGGCGTAGAGGCCGTCGATGGCGCTTCCGTCTTCGCGTAGTGCTCGGCCGTTGACGTCGGTGCAGATACCACCCTTGGTGCCGAGGTCACCCGGAACCATCTTGATGGCGTAGAACGGAGCCTTGCTGATTTCGGCGAGGCTGGGGTTCTTCAGTCGGGGATCGCCGTAGTACGCGTCGTAACCACTGTCACCGCGTCCGAAGTCCTCGTCCTTGCCGTTGCGTGCGAAGCCGTTGAACCGGTCGACGGTTTCGGTCAGCGATGCGACGGGAAGCCCTGTCTTCTCGGCCAATTCGGCGATGGTTCCCGCCTTGACCACGATGCCGGCCTTGAGCCAGCGGCCGGGGAAGGGGGAGCGGGGAGTGATACCGGCAAACGTGTAGCGGTTGCGGTAGCGCTGATCGAGAATCATCCACGTCGGGATGTTCTCGCCGGCGCCTTCGCCCTGACCGTACTCACCGCCGTACATCGCATGGGTTGCCTCGACGTACGGAGCAGCCTCGTTGCCGAAGCGCTTGCCCGACATGTTGACCATCATGCAGCCCGGGAGGGTGCGCTCGGAGAGAGCGAACCACGGTCCGCCGGTCAGCGGAATGGACGGGCCCCACCAGGCGTCGTCCATGAAATCGACTGCAGCGCCCACTTCTTGGCCTGCGCGGATACCGTCGCCGGTGTTTGCCTTCGCGCCGACGGTCCATTCGGTGCCGATGGGTGCGCGCTGGTACTTCTCACGCATTTCCTTGTTGTGCTCGAATCCGCCGGATCCCAACACAACTCCGTGGCGAGCGCGGATGACCTGCTCCTCGCCGTCGATTAGGACGTTGACGCCGCGAACTGCGCCGTCTTCGGTGTACAGGGAGGTCAGCGGGGTGTTCAGCAGGATGGGTACGCCGGCGGACTGAAGTCCGAGTCGAATACCGGCGACCAGTGCCTGGCCGCGAACCAGCAGATCCTTCTTTGTGGCCTTGGCTGCGAGGAATCGCATGCCGACCTTCATGGCGCGCAGGGGTCCGCGAGGATTGCGCATCAGCAGGTTGAGCCACTTGTAGTCGGCCTGGGTGATGACGAAGTTCTTGGGGGCCTTGACGTAGTCGGGCTCGAGGTTCTTGCGGTCGGCGCCCAACTTGTTGCCGTCGAACGGGGTGGGCTCGACACTGCGGCCACCGAGGCGTCCGCCGGGAGCTTCCGGGTAGTAGTCGGAGTAGCCGGGCACCCACTGCAGTTCGAGAGGGCTGTTCTTCAGCACGAACGAGAGCATCTCGGGACCGCGCTCGAGATAGGTGTCGATGCGTTCGGGAGCGACGACGTCGCCGATGATGCTGTGCAGGTAGGAACGTGCGGCCTCCGGTGTATCGGTGACACCGTCCGCCTGAAGTGCCTCGTTGTTGGGGATCCAGACCCCACCACCGGAACGGGCGGTCGATCCGCCGTAGTGGGCGGCTTTCTCCACGATGACCACACTCAAGCCCTGGTGGGCTGCGGTCAAGGCCGCTGTCATACCTGCGGCACCACTGCCGACGACGACGATGTCGTATTCCTGCTTGCTCATGTAGAACACGTTATAGAATGATGGGGGTGTCAGTCCATGCTTTCTGCCAGGAAGTATTTCCGGACGTTGTCATTGATAACGAAACACGTTGCAGTGAGATTGAGGATGGTGCGGTGTGACCTGGGATACTTCGGTTGACGTCCTTGTGGTCGGGTTCGGTGTGGCGGGCGCCAGTGCGGCGCTCGAAGCTGTAGCGGCCGGTTCGTCGGTTTTGGCAATCGACCGAGCACTCGGTGGTGGTGCCAGCACGATTTCCGGAGGAATCTACTACGCCGGCGGCGGCACCGTGATTCAAAAGGAAGCCGGTGTCGAGGACAGTCCCGAAGCCATGCTCGCCTACCTGAACCGCGAGGTCGGTGACGCGGTGACGCCGCAGACTCTGCGCCGGTTCGTCGACGAGAGCCCGGCGTCGATCGACTGGCTGCGCAGTCACGGCGTGCCGTTCGAGGCCTCACTCTGTCCGTACAAGACGTCGTACCCGAGCAACAAGCACTACCTCTACTTCTCGGGTAGCGAATCGGCCGGCGGGTTCCGTGACATCGCAAAACCTGCTCCGCGTGGTCATCGCGCCAAGGGGCGTGGCACGTCGGGAAAGATGCTGTACGGCCCGCTCGCGAAGTCCGCGGAGGCCAAGGGCGTCCAGTTGCTCGGCCAGACGCGAGCGGACCGGCTGATCATCGAGGACGGCCGGGTGATCGGCGTCGAAGCACTGACGCTGCGTGACGCACCTGCCGGAGTTCGTCGCCGTCACGCGACGCTCGGGTCCCTGTCCTCCAAGCCCGGCGTCTACGCACCGCAGTTGCGCACGATTCTCGACGCACTCATCGCGAAGATCGAGAAGAAGCACGCCAAGCGGATTCGCATCCAGGCACGCGGCGGCGTGATCCTGAGCGCCGGCGGCTTCGTGTCCAATCGCGAGATGATGCGCACCCATGCCCCCGCCTACAAGGGCGGTATCCCGCTCGGCACCTCCGGGGACGACGGCAAAGGCATCAACCTCGGTATCGAAGCCGGGGGAGCCACCGACAAGCTCGGCAATGTTTCCGCCTGGCGATTCATCGTCCCGCCGAGTGCTTTTCTCGGCTCCATTTTGGTGGGTGAATCCGGTGCGCGAATCGTCGACGAGTCACGTTACGGTGCCGCTCTCGGTCAGGCGATGGCAGAGAAGAGCAACGGAATCGGTTGGCTGCTGGCAGATTCCGAACTCGTTCGCGAAGCGAAATCGCAGATCAGTGACCAGTCGATGTGGTTCCAGCGGGTACAGACCACCGGCATGATGCGTACCGCAGTGCGTGGCAACACCATTGCCGAGGTCGCCCGTAAAGCGGGGATAGACGTCGCCGGCCTTCAAGCCACCGTCGACGCGCACAACTCCGCTGCCGCTGCCGGACAACCTGATCCGATGGGCAAACCGTCGGACTTCGTCAGGCCGATACTGTCTGCGCCGTTCACGATGTACGACGTCTCGATCAAGCCCAACATGATGAATCCGTGCCCGATGCTCACGCTCGGTGGATTGGTGGTCGACGAATCGTCCGGCATGGTGAAAAACGAGGCCGGGGAGGGTATCCCTGGCCTGTATGCCGCCGGCCGTACCGCCGTCGGTATCTGTTCCAACTCGTATGTGAGCGGCTTGTCCCTCGCCGACTGCGTGTTCTCCGGACGACGAGCCGGTCAGCATGCAGCCGCATTCTCCACAGTCGGAAAGGCCTGAACGATGCTCTCGACGCAGATCCGCGGCGAACTTGCCGACCATCTTGATTCGGCGGAACGGGATCGCGCTCCGATCAGCCCGCTGATCGCCACGTATCCGGACATCGACGTCGTCGACGCCTACGAGATCCAGCTCATCAACATCAGGCGTCGTGTTGCCGGTGGCGCAAAGGTGGTCGGGCACAAGGTCGGGCTCTCGTCACTGGCGATGCAGCAGATGATGGGCGTCGACGAGCCAGATTACGGTCACCTGCTCGCCGAGATGGAAGAGTTCGAGGACCGTCCGGTCGACACGTCACGCTTCTGCTTCCCACGCGTCGAGGTGGAGGTCGCCTTCATTCTGGGAGCAGATCTGCCGGGCGCCGGGTGCACCGAACAAGACGTCATCGACGCCACTGTCGCCTATGCGCCGTCCATCGAGTTGATCGACAGCCGGATCAAGGACTGGAAGATCGGCCTCTCGGACACCATCGCGGACAACGCGTCCTCCGCCGGGTTCATTCTCGGCAAGGAACGAGTTCGCCCGTCGGACATCGACATCAAGGCGATCGATGCGGTGCTGACCTGCAACGGCGAGCGGATTGCGGAGGGGCGCAGCGATGCGGTTCTCGGTAACCCGGTCACCGCTGTCGCGTGGTTGGCGCAGAAGGTCGACACGTTCGGAGTTCGGCTCAAGGCCGGCGACATCGTTCTGCCGGGTTCGTGCACGCGAGCGATCGACGCTCATCCAGGCGACAACTTCCGAGCCGAGTTCAGCGGCCTCGGTTCCGTCTCTCTTCAGTTCACGTAGGAGTAGTCATGACCAAGGCAAGTGTGGCGATCGTCGGATCGGGAAACATCAGTACCGATCTGTTGTACAAACTGCAGCGTTCCGAGTGGCTCGAACCGCGATGGATGATCGGAATCGATCCCGAGAGTGAAGGATTGGCGCGCGCCCGCAAGATGGGACTCGAGACCTCCGCCGAGGGCGTCGACTGGTTGCTCAGCCAGGCGGAGAAACCGGACCTGGTCTTCGAGGCGACGTCGGCATACGTGCACCGCGAGGCAGCACCACGCTACGAGGCCGCCGGTATCCGTGCCATCGACCTGACTCCGGCCGCGGTCGGCCCGGCTGTGGTTCCGCCCGCGAACCTGCGTGAACACCTGGACGCACCCAACGTCAACATGATCACCTGCGGTGGACAGGCAACCATTCCGATCGTCTACGCGGTATCGCGAGTCGTCGACGTGGCGTACGCCGAGATCGTCGCCTCCGTTGCATCGTTGTCCGCCGGCCCGGGAACTCGCGCGAACATCGACGAGTTCACCAAGACCACCAGCCGCGGTATCGAGACCATCGGCGGCGCACAGCGCGGTAAGGCGATCATCATCCTCAACCCCGCAGACCCGCCGATGATCATGCGCGACACCATCTTCTGCGCTATCCCCGAAGACGCCGATCAGGCCGCGATCACCGACTCCATTCACCGCGTCGTCAAGGACATCCAGCAGTACGTGCCCGGCTACCGGTTGCTCAACGAACCGCAGTTCGACAAACCGAGCGTCGTTTCCGGTGGCTATGCAACGGTCACCACGTTCGTCGAGGTCGAAGGCGCAGGCGATTTCCTGCCGCCGTACGCGGGCAACCTCGACATCATGACGGCAGCAGCCACCAAGGTGGGCGAGGAAATCGCCCAGAAGCTTCTGAGTGTGAAGGCATGAGCGACATGATTCATTTCGATTCGAGCTGGGACATCCGCGTCACCGACACGTCACTGCGCGACGGCTCCCACCACAAGCGTCATCAGTTCACCGTCGAAGAAGTACGAGCCATCGTCGGTGCGCTCGACGGAGCCGGAGTGCCGGTCATCGAGGTCACTCACGGCGACGGCCTCGGCGGGTCCTCCTTCAACTACGGCTTCTCGAAGACTCCCGAGCAGGAACTGATCAAAGCTGCAGTCGAGACGGCGACCAACGCGAAGATCGCCTTCCTGATGCTGCCCGGGTTGGGCATCAAGGACGACATCGTCATCGCGCAGGACAACGGTGCGTCCATCTGCCGCATCGCAACTCACTGCACCGAGGCCGACGTATCCATCCAGCATTTCGGCCTCGCGCGTGAGCGCGGACTCGAAACAGTCGGATTCCTCATGATGGCTCACTCGATTCCGCCGGAGAAGCTGGCCAAGCAGGCTCGCATCATGGCCGACGCGGGTTGCCAGTGTGTGTACGTGGTCGACTCGGCCGGCGCGCTGGTACTCGAGCAGGTATCCGATCGCGTCGAGGCGCTGGTTCAGGAACTCGGCAACGACGCTCAGGTCGGCTTCCACGGCCACGAGAACCTGGGCCTGGGCGTCGCCAATTCCATTGCGGCAGTTCGTGCGGGAGCCAAGCAGATCGACGGTAGTACCCGTCGGTTCGGTGCCGGTGCCGGCAACGCCCCGGTCGAGGCCTTCGTCGGTGTTTGCGACAAGATCGGCGTCAAGACCGGTATCGACTTCTTCGCCATCGCCGATGCAGCCGAAGATGTTGTGCGCCCGGCAATGCCGCAGGAATGCCTGCTCGATCGTCAAGCACTGATGATGGGCTACGCCGGCGTGTACTCGAGCTTCCTCAAGCATGCCGAGCGTCAGGCAGAACGGTACGGAGTGTCGTCCGCCGAGCTTCTGGTGCGCGCAGGCAAGCGCAAGTTGGTCGGCGGCCAGGAAGATCAGTTGATCGACATCGCGCTGGAACTCCAGCGCGAAGCAGCGGCTTCCTAGGCCATGGCAGACGTACTGGCCGGAAAAGTGGCCTTGGTGACCGGCGCGTCCTCAGGGTTAGGGCGCGCCGTCACCGAGCTCCTCCACCGCAGGGGCGCAAAGGTTTTCGGTATCGCCCGTGACAAGGAAAAGCTGCGGCAGTCGATGGTCGAGGTGGTCGGCACGGACGGTGAGCGTCGTTACGCAGCGACGGACGTCTCGGATTCTGCTCAGTGTGATGTGGCCGTGCAAGCGTGTGTCGACGCGCTCGGTGGTATCGACATCCTCGTCAACGTGGCGGGATCGCACTCGTTGCGCCACACGGCAGACATTGCGGATTCCGAATGGGCACATGACCTTGCAGTCAATCTGAACGGACCGTTCTTCCTTTCCCGAGCAGCACTGCCGCACTTGCTGGAACGGGACGGCAACATCGTCAACGTCTCCTCGATCGCGGGGCTGGAAGGGCAGGCGTACTCGGCTGGATACTGCGCTGCCAAGCACGGACTCATCGGGCTGACCCGAGCGATGGCGATGGAGTTCACCGGAAAGTCTCTGCGTGTCAACGCAATCTGCCCCGGCGGCATGATGACTCCTCAAGTCACCGGATTCACCTTCCCCGACGGAGTCGACTTCGATCTCGTCATGAAGGTTGCGTCGCCGCGTGGCTTGATGGAAGCCGAGGACGTTGCGAAGATGGTGGCTTTCGTGGCCTCCGACGACGCCTCGGCGATACACGGGGCCGTCTACTCGGTCGACAACGGAAAAATGGCATGACCCCGTTGGTCTCGGGACCGATCTTCCAGATCTGCTGGGTGGTCGAGGACATCGAGGCTGCCGAACAGGAGTTCACTCGGCAGTGGGGAGTGGAGCGGTGGCTGCGTATGTCAGGCATCGTCTTTGGCCCCGAGACCACAACGTATCGCGGGGAACCCGCGGACTACGTCGTGCACGTGTCGATCGGATATGCGGGCAGCCAACAGCTCGAGCTGATCCAACCAGTGTCCGGACGCAACCTGTACACGGAGTTCCTGGAGACTCACGGCGTCGGAGTTCATCACATGGCTTGGGTTGCAGACGATTACGAGGCGACGTTGCTCGAGGCCGAGCGTCGCGGAATGTCGGTGGTGCAACAAGGTCGGGTAGAGGGCGCCGGCATGGAGTTCTCCTACCTCGATGCCGGGCCATTGGGTGGATACGTCGAGCTGATGAAGCTCTCACCCGAGATCCGGTTGATGTTCGCTTCGCTCATTCCTGATTGACGGCAAACACTTTCGCGAAGTAGTCGGAAACGTTCTCCGGGTGACCGCGGAATCCGAGGTAGCCGTCGGGGCGAATGACCAGCGCCGCCGTACCTTCGACCCCATACGCGGCGCATAGCTGCGAGTCGTTGTCCTCGATGATCGGCACCAACGAATCGACGGGCACGGTTCCCGGTGGCACTATCGCGTAGACGTCCAACATGCGGTGCGCTGATCGAATGGCGGCGTCGGCGACCTTCTCGAGGCTGTTGATGCTCTCTGCGGATCCGTCCGAAGTCAGCAGCAACGTGTGGTCGACTCCGGACAGCAAGTCGAACAACCGAATTGGATACTGCACACCGTCTCGGCGTATTCCGCGGGCATCGGGTGCACGCTCGCCCGGTTGAACGTGTGGACTCGAAGAATCACGCCCGGTGTTCAGCGGACTCTCCGAGTAGTCGATCAACAATTGAGCCTGGCGCCGCATTGCCGTGTCGATCGAGGACTCTCCCGAACCGATTCCTTCTCGAGCATTTCGGACGGTCATGCCGACGACTTCTTCACCGACCGGACGTCTTTCGGCATCGTAGGTCTCGAGAAGATCTGCTGTTGCAACGCCTTTGACGGCGAGCGCTACCTTCCATGCGAGATTGTGGGCGTCCTGGATGCCGGTGTTCATGCCCTGCGCTCCAGTCGGGGGATGGATGTGCGCGGCGTCGCCGGCGACAAAAACCCGTCCGCGACCGTAAGCGTCGACGATGCGGTGGCTGATGCGGAAGACCGAGGACCATCGCAGCATCGAGGCGGTTGTCGGTTCTGGGGACAGTCTGTCGAGCACGGCCTGGATGTGATGGAGTTCAGGTGTCTTGCCGGTTGAAAAACCGTGTTGTACAGAGGCTTTGTTCGACGATTCGTCCGGCATCAAATCGTCCGGAACGAGCATCGACATGCGGTACCGCTTGTGTCCGGGAAGTGGGATGCAGACGAGTAGGTCGTCGGTGGTTCCGTCGTCGGTGGTGTGGTTGGCGCGGACGGAGTAGCCGCTGGGGATCGACCAGTCGACTTCGACGTCACCGAGCATGTAGCTTTCCGCAAACGCGCCGCCCTCGAAGCTCAGGCCAAGCCCTTTGCGGACCACGCTGTGAGCGCCGTCGGAACCCACCAGATACTGGACATTCACGGTGCTGCCGTCGCTGAGTGTGCAGGTGACGGCGCCGTCGGATTGTTCGAATGCGGTGAGACCGAGTCCGCGTTCAACGGTTGTTCCCAGCTCGGCGAGGCGCTCGGTGAGGATGCGCTCCGTCGAGTACTGGGGGAGGCAGAGAAACCAGTAAGGAACGTCCTCGGGGAGGGTGAGGTCGACGCGGGCGACCTCGACGCCGTTCGTGTACATGATCTGACCGCGCATCAGTGTCGAGGCGTCGAGTGCCTGGCGGAGCACCCCCATGTTCTCGAAAAGTTCGAGAGTGCGTGGCTGAATCCCGACGGCTTTCGCGTATTGCCGCGGTTCGTCGAGGGGGTCGACTATTCGACAGGAGATGCCGCGTCTGCGCAGCTCGATCGCGGTGGTCAAACCGATCGGGCCGGCGCCCGCTACCAATACGTCGGTATCCATGAGGACCCACTCACGTCGGGGACAGTCGGTCATTTCAGTATGGGTAAGCGAACTTTCGTTTTGGGGAAATTGACCCAAATCGGACATTTTGGGGGTTTCCTGCATGGATCGAAGATCGTGGGAAGATCGCGAGGTGAGGGCAGACGAGTTGCATCATGAGCCGCCGGGGTACCGCTGCCCGTTCTGTCGCTACGCGCTCGGTGAGTTCGACGAGTACAACGCGTCGACCGACCTCGTCGCCCGAACCGACAACGTAATTGCTCGGATATCCCCGAAGTGGTGGCCGGGCAACCCTGGCCACGTACTTGTGTCACCGATCGAACACTTCGAGAATCTCTACACTTTGCCCACGAGCGTCGGGCACTCGGTGTTCGACCTGGTTCAGGCTGTGGCTGTTGCAATTCGTGAAGAATACGGCTGTGACGGTGTCTCGACCAGGCAGCACAACGAACCGGCGGGCAACCAGGACGTCTGGCACCACCACGTCCACGTATTTCCGCGCTACGAGGACGATCGCCTGTACTCCCGGCATGGCGAGGCTGCACACGTTTCACCCCAAGCGCGAGCGCCTTACGGCGCACTGCTGCGCGCTCGATTTTCTGAATGCTGAGCCAATACGCGCTCGGCCGAGTGCTGGGGCAGGCGGAGGAACCGGGTAGTGAATTCGCGAAATGGCCATTTCCGCGTAGGCGTCAGCGTATCGGCTCGAGATCACCTGGCGTCCATGTCTGGTCGAAGAATGGCTTGCCAGGGCCGTAGAGACGAAGGATCACGAAGTAGCCCTTTCCCGGCAGAGTTCGGAGCCAGTTCGTCTCGTCTGCAGCGTTCGGCTTGGTCGGCCCGAAGTAGATGTCGTGTGACCCGTCGGGGTTGATCGTTGGTTTGTCCATCGTGTTGACCGAGGGGAAGGGTTGTCCGTTGTCGAGGCCGGACGCGGTGACGCTGTCGTAGAGAGCAACTGACCAGAAAAGCGCCGCGGGCAAGTCCGGAGGTAGATGAAGTGAGTACGAGTTCCCCCCGTCCAACCAGTTTCCTTCGGAATCTTTCATGGTCGCCGGGTACTTTGCGCCCTTGTCGACGATGTTCACGACCATGCCAGGTGAATTGGAGTACGCCGCAGTGAAGAACGCACCGCGCTGCTCGAGATTCGTGAATGTGCCGCTCGATTGGAACTCGGTATTCTCACCGGCGAAAGTGTTGACCCACGGTTGATTTGGATAGTAGGTGCCCCCCGGTTCGAGCGCCAGCAAGCTGGTCACGGTCACCTTGGACATCTTGAATGCTGTGCGAGCGGCCTTGTCGAGAAGTTCTCGGTCGTCAGGAGTGGGATCGAATGCTTTTCCCTTTTCGATTCCGAGTGTGTGGAGAAAGCCGCGCAGGTCAAGGTCATAGGGGTCCACGGCCTCACTCTGGATGAACCTGTCGAGCATCTCGAAGTAAGTGCCGTCCTGTGGAAAGAGCATGTTGCATTCCACCCCTGAAGCGCGTGGGAACTGCATGGGTAACGCGCCGTCCTTCTGTCCGAGGGGATAGATGACGGTGCTCTCGATCCGGTTGACAGCGGGAGACAAATCGGCGGGATCGGCGAAGAACGCACGCCAGAAAAGGAATACGTTGTTCGTGCGTGAGCGGTAGATGTATCCCTCGGCCGGTTCCGGCCCGGAGTACCTGGGTGGCAACAGCACGTATGTCGCACCGGATCCGGCGTCGGGCCCCGCCAAGCCGACATCACCTTTCCAAGTGTGTCCCTCGATAGTCGGGCCGACGATGGGACGTTGCCAGAAGTCGTCGAAAATCCCCTGGACTCCCGCCGGGGCCTCGACGACCAAAGGGCCGTATTTGTCGAGATCGAGATATCCCATGGCATAAACGACGTCGAAGTTCGGGGTTGTCACGAGAGTCTTTGCATCGATTCGGTTTTGCCATATCGGGAGGACATTGTATCCGGCACCGAACGTCGATTCCGAACCCTCTTTCATCGCCCAGATGTTGATCGCCGGCAATGACCACAGATAGCTCTGTACGGCTCGTTGGAACACCAACTCGTTTCGCAACGAGATCGAAGTCTCGCGAGTCGGGAATCCGGTCTCGAACTTCGAGTCCGCCAAGTCGTCGTAGTGCCCCATCGTCGATCCTCTCGCTCGGTCGCGGCGTGGCAGTGCGCGCCGACTTCGACCACACAATCACGGTTGGAGCGCTGGGGGATCGCCCGTCAAGGATGAGAACTGCGCTCTGGCGAGCGGATCGACCGGGGATTCCGAAGGCGACACCTGGCCCTCCCAGAGCTTCCGGCGTGTACAAATCAGCATGTTTGTAAAACTTTTACCTTCAAAACCGTTGACAAAAGACCGCAATTTGTCCACTCTCTATACATAGATGTTGTTCGTGTCGCGGGTTGCCGCGCAGGACGCACTCACTGATCCGAACGAGAACTGGAGAATTCGATGGCGGCGTTGGTGTACACCGAGCCAGATGGTCGGCTCGCAACTTGGAGAGACCGGAAACGCTACTTGTGGCTGTTGGCGCTGATTCCGTCATCGGCAACTTTCATCGCCGTGGGACTTGTTACCGCCACCGGATGGAATGTCTTCTGGTGGACCGGCCCACTGATTGCGTTCGCTCTCATTCCCGTCATCGACATCCTGGCGGGTGAGGACGGGAAGAATCCGCCCGACGAGGTGATCGACGAACTCGAGAACGACCGCTTCTACCGGTGGTGCACCTACGCCTATCTGCCGCTGCAGTACACGGCCTTCTTCCTGTCCTGCTACATCTGGGCACGTTGGGATTTGAGCGTTCTCTCCAATATCGGACTCGCAGTGACGATCGGTGTGACGGCCGGAATCGGCATCAACACAGCCCATGAACTCGGGCACAAGAAGGAGAGCGTCGAGCGCTGGTTGTCCAAAATCGTTCTCGCACAAAGTGCTTACGGTCACTTCTACCTCGAGCACAACCGTGGCCACCATGTGCGAGTGTCGACTCCGGAAGATCCGGCGACCTCGCGCTTCGGTGAGACCCTCTACGGTTTCTGGCCGCGCAGCGTCGGCGGGGGATTGAAGTCGGCGTGGCATCTCGAGAAGACCCGCTTCGAGCGTTTGGGCACCACGCACTGGAGCATCAAGAACGACGTGCTCAACGCCTGGCTCATGTCGGTTGTTCTGTTCGGTGTCGCGCTTGCAGTATTCGGGATCGGCATCGCGCCGTACCTCGTGATCCAGGCGTTCATCGGGTTTTCGCTGCTCGAAGCGATCAACTACCTCGAGCACTACGGACTCCTGCGTCAGAAAACCGCAAGCGGACGGTACGAGCGATGCACGCCGGCGCACAGCTGGAATAGTGATCGCATCTGCACCAACGTCTTTCTCTATCACCTGCAGCGGCACAGCGATCACCATGCGAATCCGACACGTCGTTACCAGGCGCTTCGCAGTATGGAAGAGGCCCCTCAGCTCCCGAGCGGCTACGCCAGCATGATCATGCTCGCCACCGTTCCACCCCTGTGGCGCAAGGTGATGGACCACCGCGTCCTCGAGCACTACCGAGGTGACATCACCCAGGTCAACATCGCGCCGAAGAAGCGCGCCAAGATCCTCGCGGCCTACGGGGTGAATGCATGAACGCCTACATCTGCCCGATCTGCGACTACACGTACACCGAATCGACAGGCGCTGCGCGAGAGGGTTTTCCGCCAGGTACCGCGTGGTCGAGTATCCCGGACGACTGGTGCTGCCCCGACTGCGGCGTCCGCGAGAAGGTCGACTTCACGCTCGTCGCGCAATCCTGATCGAACTATTCACAGGCGAAAGGAAAACCGATGTCCGAGACTGCCACTGCTTACAAATTGTTCCGCTGCCTCCAGTGCGGGTTCGAATATGACGAAGCGATCGGCTGGCCCGACGACGGTATCGAGCCCGGCACTCGCTGGGACGAGATTCCCGAAGACTGGTCCTGCCCTGATTGTGGTGCTGCCAAAGTCGATTTCGAGATGGTCGAGGTGGACCGCTGATGACAGCGGTCAGTGAGCCCGACACCCGGACCGTGGTGATCGTGGGCACGGGCATCGCCGGTTCCGGTGCCGCGCAGGCCCTGCGCAAGGAAGGGTTCGGCGGCAGCATCATCCTGATCGGCAGCGAACCTGAGGAGCCGTACCGCCGCCCGGCGCTGTCGAAGGAACTACTGTCAGGGAAAGCGTCGATCGATCGGGTTCGGTTGCGGCCGTCGACTTTCTGGAACGAGCAGAGTATCGACCTTCGGATCGGCGTGACTGTCACGAGAATCGACACAGATTCCCGCACCATACATTTAGCCGACGGTGACGGCGTCGACTACGACGTTCTGATTCTTGCCACGGGTGGACGGTCCCGACGGTTGACCGCGGAAGATTCCGAGCGCGTTCACTATCTTCGGGATATCGCAGACATGCGACGCTTGCAATCCCAGCTGATCGAAGGATCCTCGCTACTGGTGGTCGGCGGTGGCTTGATCGGATCGGAGGTGGCGTCAACGGCACGCGACTTGGGTTGCAGTGTGCAGGTTCTCGAAGCGCAACCGCTGCCCCTGTCCAGGCTGCTTCCACCGTCGATAGCGGAGAAGATCGCCGCGCTGCACAACTTGGCCGGCGTCGCCTTGCAGACGGGGGTCGACCTCGAGACGCTGACGACAGGTGTCGACGGTGTCACCGCACGTGCGCGTGACGGGCGTGAGTGGACTGCGGACTTGGCCGTCGTCGCAATCGGATCCTTGCCCGATACCGATATGGCTGCTGCTGCGGGTATTGGAGTGGACAACGGGATTTCGGTAGACCGATACCTCCGGACCTCCGTCATTGATGTGTACGCGATCGGCGATGTGGCCAACGTGCCCAACGGTTTTCTCGGCGGCATGCACCGTGGTGAGCACTGGAACACTGCGCAGGACCACGCAGTTGCAGTTGCCAAGACCATCGTCGGGAAGGAAGAACCCTTCGAATCCGTCCCATGGAGTTGGTCGAACCAATTCGGCCGCAACATTCAAGTAGCTGGTTGGCCAGGCGCGGACGACACCGTGATTGTTCGAGGAGACTTGGACTCCTATGACTTCACTGCGATCTGCATGCGCGACGGAAATATCGTCGGTGCTGTGAGCGTGGGCCGGCCGAAGGACATTCGCGCCGTCCGAACCCTTATCGAACGCTCCCCGGACATCAGCGCCGACGTACTCGCCGATTCGAACAGGGATCTGACCGAACTTGCGGCGGGTCTTGTCGCCTTACCGGTGCTCTGAGTTCGTGACTTCTGTTGCTTGCGTGTCCACCGTTTTGACACCGAGCACGGGCGATGGAAATCTTCCCGATATGTCCACCGCTCGTGCCCGTGTCCCGTACCACGAGGCAGCTCGTCAACTCCTCCGTGCGTCAGCGCTCGACGCCACACGCGAACTCTTGACCGAGAAATCGTGGAACGACATCACGATGGCGCATATCGCGGAAGCTGCGGGTATGAGCCGGCAGACGTTGTACAAGGAGTTCACGTCCCGGCAGGGATTGGCGTCCGGATACCTCATCCGTTTCGTCGACGAGTTCCTCGAAGAGGTGGAACGCGAAGTAGCGCTGCACCATTCGGACCCCCGGGGTGCGGTCTCGGCGGCCTTCCGTGCATTCTTCGACGCCGGTGCCCGGGATCCGATGGTGGTCAGTATTGTCGGTCCTCGTCCGCAACATGACCTGCTGAGCCTGGTTACCACCGACGGGACTCCGCTGCTCGAACATGCGAGCGCGAGGTTGGCCGAGATCTTCATGACCAGTTGGGCGAACGTCGACCGCGTCCATGCCGAGATGTTCGGCAGCACGATAGTGCGTCTGGCGATCAGTCACGTGACGTTGTCCTTCGGTACTCCCGATCAGATCGCCGAGAACCTGGGGGAGATGTTCGGGCCGTTCCTCGATCAAGTCATCGGTTCGGGCACAGTCGAACCGAACTGAGCCGACAGGATCGATACGGTTTCCGAGCTAGGACGGAAGTTCGATCGAGACTGATCGCCGTAGTTCTTTGGTGGGAAGTTTCGCCGATATGTGTGAATCCAAGTCCCGCTTCTCGGTAGCGTGCCGGACGTGCGTCGAGGTGCAGCCCGTGGGCGGCTCTCGTCAGATTCCGTCAACGGTGGAGGGTTTCGAAGATGAAGAGCCGCAATAAGTCTCGAGTGATGTCGACAGTTGCGCTAGTTGCAACATTTGTCATGGCCGGTGCAGGTGTGGCAATCGCCGACGAATCATCGTCAGGGTCTTCCGGCAGCGGATCGCTCGGTTCCTCCGGTGCGGCAGAGGTTGATCCGTTGACCTTCGACGGTTGGGGCACGTGCCCGATCGAGGATCTCGAGGTGACGACGTGCGCCAGCGTCGTAGTTCGCGGAGGGACCATGAAATTGGGCGCGCTCTCGGTGCCGATCCCGGACGGAAGTCTCAAGGTTGCGGGTGGCGTGAAATACGCGACCCAGCCGGACAACAGTTTCATCGAGACGTTCGTCGCCAAGCAGGACGGGTCCAACGGGGTCTATTCCAATCCGATTTCGGTACCCGGAGGTGCTCTCGGGATCGATACTCCGCTGGGACTGACTCAGATCAGCGCGACGGTGGAATCGGTGGGAGTCCCGGATCTGAAGGTTCTCGAGCAGGAACTCACCATGCCTGTTCGATTGAAACTGTCTAATCCGTTGCTCGGTGACGATTGCTACATCGGTTCGGTTTCGAATCCGATCAACCTTCACCTGACCACAACCGGAAACCCTCCGTCGGAACCTATCGGTGAGTTCCCCGGTGCAGTGTTCCCGGCAGTCCCACATTCGGATGCTGTGTTTGCGGCGCCGGGAGCCAGCGGATGTGGACCGCTCGGTGCGCTCAACTGGGCGGTGAATCTACGCGGGGGACTGCCGGCGGCCAGCGGAAAGAACTCTCTCACCACGTCGAGCGACGTCTACGCGGTGGCTGCACGAAAGGTGCGACCGCCTGCCTGACGGACGCGCAGGCGCTGGAACGTAGAACGAGGGCCGACCCGTGGTGGGTCTGCCCTCGTTCTACACAATCAGGTCAGCTGACCTCGGGATCACGCACCGTGATGGTGCCGTCCCTGACCGCGTCGGCGATGCTGTCGTGCAGTTTCGGGCAACCGTCCTTCAACGCCGTCGACTGCCCGGAAGCAATGGCCTCTTTGAAGGTGTGGCAACGCAGCGCCGGGTCGGAAGTCCACTGAACACTGGTGTGCTTGTACGTGTTCTTGCGAACAAGCACGCAGGCACCGCATGCCTTGCAGTCGACTTCCTGCAGACCCGAGTCGAGGTATTCGTGCTTGTCCTCGATCGTCTGGGCCGCGATCGCCTCGAGCCGTTCCGTTTGCCCGGCAAAGTCCGGTGCCTTGGCCCAGCGAGCCCACCGTGCGTCGGTTCCGATCGAGGCGCTCACGATTAGACCTCTGCTTCTTTCTTTGCCGCTTCTGCTGCAGCTTCCTTCTCGGCCTTCTGGCGTGCGAGGTTTTCCTCGACCTCGGCGTGCCAGGCTTCGTTTGCCTTGGTGGTGTCCACCTCGAACTCGAAGCGCTGCGTCATCTTCTCGGTGACGTCGGCCTTGTCCACGTAGAACTGCTCGTACCAGCGTCGTAGCTGGTAGACGGGGCCGTCTTCTTCGCAGAGAAGGGGATTCTCGATCTTGGTCTTGTTCTTCCAGATCGCGACGTCTTGTAGGAAGCCCTCGCTGATGCCCTCGGTGAACTTGCCGGCCAACTTGTCGGCCATCTCGTCGGAGACACCCGTCGGCTTCTTGACCGTCACGCCCCACTGCAGCACGAACGAGTCCGGGCTGATCGGGTAGTGGCAGTTGATCAGAACACTCTCGACCTCGTATCCGCTGTAGCTGTTCCACAGGGGATTGACCATGTACGACGGTCCGTAATACGCAGCTTCGGAGCGAAGAAGCGTGTCGCCGCCGTACTGGGAGGCCATTCCGATGTCGGGACGGCCGGTGGTGTTGAGGTACTGAGTGGCGATCTCACCTTCGAAGACGTTCTTGAAGTACGTCGGGAAGGCGTAGTGGATGTAGTAGAAGTGCGCCATGTCGACCACGTTGTCGATGATCTCGCGGCAGTTGGATCCCTCGATGACCATGGAGTTCCAGGTCCAGTCGGTCCATTCGTCGCTGTACGCACCCTCGATACGAGGAATCACGATCTCTTCGGGCGGCGGATTGCCCTCGGGGTCGTTCCAGACGAAGAGCTGACCGTTCTGCTCGAGGGTCGTCCACGCGCGGGTGCGAGCGAGCGGAGGCACGCGGCGGGCGTAAGGAATGCCGGTGCACTTTCCGTTGCCGCCCCAGCGCCAGTCGTGGAAGGGGCAGGCGATGGAATCACCCTTGACCTCGCCTTGTGTGAGGTCACCACCCATGTGACGGCAGTATCCGTCGAGAACTTTGATGTCGCCCTTGCTGTCGGCGAACACCACGAGCTTCGTACCGAAAGCCTCGATCGCGTGCGGTTTGCCGTCCTTGAAGGTCTTCAGTAGACCCAGGCAGTGCCAACCGCGGGCGAAACGCGTTTGCACCGTTCCGACGTCGATCTCGCGAATCTGCGCCATTGTGACCTCACATCCCTTCTAGCTGTTAGTAGAACACGTTATAGAACTCGATCCGGTTCCGCCAGATTTTGGGGGCACTTGTTACAGCATTGCGGCCACAAACGGGACCTTTGTCAGCGTCTCGACAGAAAAGAGAACGTGTTCTAGTCTCAAGTGTAAGTGAACCAACCGATCGAGGAAGACGGGAGCGTCGAAGTGGGTAACCATGACAGCCACGAGGTGATGCAGAGGCTCGACGCACTACTGCCGGCACTGCGCGAGCGCGCACAGGAGACCGAGGATCTGCGTCGTATCCCCGACGAGTCCATCAAGGGGCTCCAGGAAACGGGCTTCTTCCGCTTGCTGCAGCCGAAGCAGTGGGGCGGGTACGAAGCCGATCCGGTGCTGTTCTACTCCGCAGTCAAGAAGATCGCCAGCGCGTGCGGTTCCACCGGGTGGGTCTCCTCGATCATCGGCGTACACAACTGGCACCTCGCCCTCTTCTCTCAGCAGGCGCAGGAAGACGTGTGGGGCAACGACACTGACGTGCGCATCTCGTCCTCTTACGCTCCGATGGGTATGGGTGAAGTAGTCGAGGGCGGATACAAGGTCAACGGTGCGTGGGCGTGGTCCTCGGGTTGTGACCATGCCAGCTGGGCCGTTCTCGGTGGTCCGGTGTTCAAGGACGGCCGCGCAGTCGATTTCGTGAGCTACCTGATTCCTCGCGAGGACTACCAGATCGACGACGTGTGGAATGTGGTCGGCCTGCGTGGAACCGGCTCCAATACCGTTGTGGTCAAGGATGTTTTTGTTCCCACGCATCGCGTGCTGAGCTTCCGGGCGATGAGCGAATTGACCGCCCCGGGCCTCGAGAAGAACACTGCACCGGTCTACAAGATGCCGTGGGGAACCATTCACCCCACAACGATCTCGGCGCCGATCGTCGGAATGGCTTACGGCGCTTACGAAGCGCACGTCGAGCATCAAGGCAAGCGTGTTCGTGCTGCGTTCGCCGGCGAGAAGTCGAAGGACGATCCGTTCGCCAAGGTGCGTATCGCCGAGGCGTCCAGTGACATCGACGCCGCGTGGCGTCAGCTCTCCGGCAACGTCGCCGACGAGTACGCGTTGATCCTTGCAGGCGAAGAGGTTCCGATGGAACTGCGACTGCGCGCTCGACGCGACCAGGTGCGCGCCACTGGCCGTGCGATCGCCTCGATCGACAAGCTCTTCGAGAACTCCGGTGCCACGGCGCTGCAGAACGGCACTCCGATTCAGCGTTTCTGGCGCGACGCCCACGCTGGTCGCGTCCACGCCGCGAACGATCCCGAACGCGCATACGTCATGTTCGGAACCGGCGAATTCGGTCTGCCGATCACCGACACGATGGTCTAGAGGAGGCTCAGTGACAACCACCGAAGAAGCTCTCACCTACGAGTCCACTTCGCGGTTCGCGCAAGTGCGCCCCGATCTGAAACTGCACTTCCACGAGGCAGGCGTCGGAAACGACAAGACCATCGTGCTGCTGCACGGCGGTGGCCCAGGCGCGTCGTCGTGGTCGAACTTCGCCCGCAACATTCCGGTGTTGGCGAAGAACTTTCACGTCATCGCCGTCGATCAGCCCGGTTACGGGCAGTCCGACAAGCCGACGGAGCATCCGCAGTACTTCGTGCACAGTGCGTCGGCGCTCAATGATCTTCTGGATACGCTCGAGATCACCGGTCGCGTTGATCTGCTGGGTAATTCGCTCGGTGGTGGCGCTGCTGTTCGTTTTGCACTCGACTACCCGGACCGTGCGGGTCGCCTCGTTCTGATGGGCCCCGGCGGTCTGAGTGTCAACCTGTTTGCGCCGGACCCCACCGAGGGCGTCAAGAACCTCGGGAAGTTCAGCTACCAGCCCACACGGGAGAACCTCGAAGCATTCTTGCGGATCATGGTCTTCGATCAGAAGCTGATCACGCCGGAACTCGTCGACGAACGCTTTGCTGCCGCCAGCACTCCCGAGTCGCTGGCTGCGGCCAAGGCGATGGGTAAGTCCTTCTCCAGCGGTGACTTCGAGCTCGGCATGCTCTGGCGCGAGGCGTACAAGCTCCGTCAGCGTGTGTTGCTGATCTGGGGCCGTGAGGATCGGGTCAACCCCCTCGACGGCGCACTGGTTGCGCTCAAGATGATCCCGCGCGCGCAACTCCACGTCTTCGGCGGTTGCGGTCACTGGGCGCAGCTCGAGAAGTTCGACGAATTCAACCGGCTCGCAACCGACTTCCTGCTCGACGGAGGTAAATGATGGGTATTCGATCTCTGGCGTACATGCGCATCGGGGCCACCGACATGGCTGCGTGGCGCGAATACGGACTCAAGATCCTCGGAATGATCGAGGGTAAGGGCGTCGACGCGGAATCGCTGTATCTGCGTATGGACGACTTCCCGGCGCGTCTTGTCATCGTTCCGAACGACACGGACCGTCTGCTCGTCTCGGGTTGGGAAACCGCGAATGCCGCTGAGCTGCAGGATATCCGTGACAGGTTGTCGGCAGCCGGTGTTCCGTTCAAGGAAGGCACGGCGGAGCAGCTCAAGGACCGTCGTGTCGTCGAGATGATCGCGTTCGAGGACACCTCGGGCAACTCCCTCGAGGTGTTCCACGGAGCTGCTCTCGAACACCGCCGGATCGTGAGCCCGTACGGGCACAGGTTCGTGACGGGCGAGCAGGGCCTCGGCCACGTCGTGCTCACCACCGATGACGACGATGCTTCGCTGCGGTTCTACCGCGACGTACTCGGATTCAAGCTTCGCGACTCGATGCGTCTGCCTCCGCAGATGGTCGGTCGGCCCGCGGACGGCGACCCGGCGTGGCTGAGGTTCCTCGGCTGCAACCCGCGTCACCACAGCTTGGCGTTCCTGCCGTTGCCCAACCCGACGGGCATCGTGCACCTGATGCTCGAGGTGGAGAACTCCGACGACGTCGGACTGTGCCTCGACCGGGCACTGCGCAAGAAGGTCAAGATGTCGGCGACTCTCGGTCGCCACGTCAACGACGAGATGCTCTCGTTCTACATGAAGACTCCAGGCGGGTTCGACATCGAATTCGGTTGTGAGGGGCTAGAGGTCGAGGACGAAAACTGGATCGCGAGGGAAAGCACGGCCGTGAGCCTGTGGGGTCACGACTTCACGGTGGGAATGAAGCCGTGAGTTCGCCCGACGCGTCGGTGAGTGCGGAGCAGGCGATCGATCCACGCCAGTTCCGCACGGTTCTCGGGCAATTCTGCACGGGTATCACCATCATCACGACAGTCGACGACGGTGAGCCGGTCGGGTTCGCGTGTCAGTCTTTCGCTGCCCTGTCACTCGACCCGCCTTTGGTGTTGTTCTGCCCCACCAAGGGTTCTCGGTCGTGGGCGGCAATCGAGCGGACCGGGAAGTTCGCCGTCAACGTGTTGGCGGAGGAACAGCAGGCGGTGTGTGCTCGTTTCGGGTCGCGTGAGCCGGACAAGTTCGCGGGTATCGATTGGACGCCATCACCGTTGGGGTCACCGATCATCGACAAGTCGCTTGCCCACATCGACTGTACGGTGGAAACCGTCCACGACGGCGGTGATCACTACGTCGTCTTCGGCCGTGTGTCGTCGATGAGTGAGATCAAGACCGAACGCCCGCTGCTCTTCTACCGCGGGCAGTACACGGGCATCGAGCCGGACAAGACTGTTCCGGCTACCTGGCGTGACGATCTGGAAGCGTTCCTGACGACCACGACAGAAGATACCTGGCTGTAGGGGCACCCCCGTGAGTGGTTAAGGAGTCCAGGGGCTCCTTAACCACTCACGGGGCCGGAGGCCCTACAGAGAAAAACAGGTATGACAGAAGTCGTCACCGAACGGCGTCAGCAGGATGCTACGACGCACTATCTTGTTGGATCGTCCGGCGCGCTTGACCGCCTCGATCACCGACGGCTGTACCTCGACCACCTGGTACCGGTCGGCCTCGACGGGCTCGCGTGAGAACGCCACCAAACCGAGCCGATGCAGGTTGTTCAGGTACGCGCTGATGCGGTCCAGATGACGACATCCCGCCAGTTCTCCGATCATCGACAGCCCCTCGTCGATCATCTCCGAGCCGACGCCGAACGGCCGCGCCGTACGTACGTCCACGCTCGGTTGCGCACCTGAAGTGGCCAGCAACCGAAGAATTCGAGCTTCGTCCGGCGCGATCTCGTCAAGGATCCGGTCGTAGGCCGGGTGCAGATCGTCGCGATCGGTCACGTCCGCGGAACGGTCCAGCAACCTGTCGCCGCGTGCCCGCAGCGCCGCGAGAGTGGCTTCGACACTCTGTTTGCGATTGGTTCGAGTTGCCATTGCTGCCCGTAGGTTTTCGGTCCGCGAGCCGTCTCCGTTGGAGTTCTCGGCCCGACGTTCGGATTGAACATTGGCCGATTCAGCGGCCTCTGCCGCGGCTTCGGCGGCAGCCTGAACGATCTGCCGCGTCGCCTCCTTCGCCGTCCCGAAAGCCCAACCCGTCAGCTTGATCGACGTGAGCGTCGTCGTGGCAGTCAGCCCGACAAGGCTGCGGATCAGACGCTTTTCGACGGATTCGACCGGCGCGATGTCCGCAGCCCAGTCGTACGATTCCGCTTCGACGATCAGGCGATGGTCGTGCTCACTCATACTCATACTCCGACTCATACTCCGAATATTGCGAGGTGCAGGAAACCGGCAAACGAGCCCAGCACGGCCCCGTGTACGAACAACAGCCACTCGTCCTGTTTGACGGCTGAGCGTAGTAGTTCACTGAAATCTTCCGGTGAAAGGATGCTCATGCGTTCGGTGACGAAGACACGAATCTTCTCCGACTGGCTCTCGGCGAACTCCGCGTCCTCGAAGACCCTTGGGTACAGATCGAGCACTTCGGTGGTGGCCAGGCCGGGCAGACGCTTGTAGCTCTGCGAACCGACGGTCATCTTGACCACCGACTTTGCCCAGCCGGCGGCGTCGTCGACGGATTCGCGCAGTACCTGATCGAGCATCCGCCGCGTTCGGTCCGAGCGGGGACCTTCGAGGAGTTCGGTGCCGATGTTCTCGAGCGTCACGACGTGATCGGCCAGGGTTTTTGCGTACCCGGCGATGATCTCGGTGCGGCGTTTGAGGAAAAGTCCCTGCCGCCACGGCACCCAACGGCTGGGGGTGATCGGTTCGAAGATCATCGTGATTCCGAGGTAGTTCACGATGTACCCGATGATCACGCCCCCGATGGGAAGCACCCACCACTGCGGAACCAGATGGAGGATTCCGACGAGCACGAAGCCCATCGGGAACCCGAAGTAGAAGCCGAAGTTCTGCATGAACCTGAGCTCTTTGTTGCCCATCGTGCGGAAGATGTCGTTGAGCAGTTTGGGGTGCGAGGAGAGGTAGCGGATCACCATCAGCTTCGCGTCGATGAACTCGTCGATGTCCTCTTCGATGCGGTCGGTGATCATGCGCACGCTGGCAGGCAGATCGTCCTCCACCTTGCGGAAGACGGCCTCCTTCACCGACGTCGGAAGGTTGTGCCAGAGCTGAGGATTCTCGGCCGTCATGATTCTGGTGACCACGCCGCGCACTTCACTGCGGGAGATGTTCACCAAGTGCTCGGCGATGCTGTCCGGGTCCAGGACGCGATAGAAATCGGCGATGCTGCCGACTTTCGCGAGGGATTTGTCGACGGCGATCGACGCCATCTTCTCCGCCCGCGAGGGGACGATGCCTTGCCAACCGAATCTGCCGTCGCTGGTGATCGCGGGGATCACCTGGACGCGTCGGGGGAGGAACGGGAAGAGCAGTTTGAGGCCGGGCACTTTGATCCCGTGGAAGTTGATCGGCGCAAACAGCATCAGGACGCCCGACCAATTGGTGATGTACCCGATGATTCCGGTGAACAAAGGAATGGTGATCAACTGTTCGAGCAAGTGGTCCGGCACCGTCGCACATCCTCCTCATATCCGAGAACCTCACGTTCGGACATGATTGCCGAAACTTCGCTCTTCGTGGGTGTTTCGTTGGCTACTGCTGCGCCTTCCCAGTTGCGTCAGCATAGAGGCCCGACAATTCGGACTGTAGGTGGGTAGGAAGTTGATGTAACCTCACGTACATGGTCAGTATTGCGCACAACACGACGACGCCGGTTCTCTTCCGGCGCATCGTTTAGCAACTGCTGACCGAACCCTTTCAGCCCCGGGAGTTATCGCCCCGGGGCTTTCCTGTTTCGTCGCTCCGTGTGCGTCTCCCCTTGAACGATTTGGAGAGCTCTCATGAGCGTTGACCACCGCGAACTCGGGCGCGACCTGGAGTTTTTCGCCACCACCCCCATAGTCGGAGCCGGCCTTCCGCTCTGGTTACCGGACGGCGCCGTCATCAGGAACGAACTCGAAAAGTTCGCCGCCGAACAAGCAGCGCGCTCCGGTTGTCAGGGTGTCTATACCCCGGTTATGGCGAAGAAAGAGTTGTACGAGAGATCTGGTCATTGGTCCAAGTTCTCGGAAGACATGTTCCCCGAAATGAAGATAGGCGGAGAGTCATTTCTCCTTCGTCCGGCTAACTGTCCTCATCACGCTCAGGTATTCGCCGCTCGCGGTCGTAGTTATCGCGAGCTACCTTTCCGCGTTCGTGAACTCGGCTCGATGTTCCGTAGCGAACTCTCCGGAGTTCTCAGCGGATTGAGTCGAGTCCGACAGATCAATCTCGACGACGCACATGTCTTCTGTAGTCGTGAACAAGTGCAAGCGGAAGTGATCGTCGCGCTCGTCGCGATCGAGCGCTGCTACTCGACTCTGGGGATTGCCGAACGGGAGTACCGCCTCTCGATCAGAGGGGGAGAGGGGCAGTACCTCGGCACCGACGAGCAGTGGGCGGACGCCGAGGATCACCTTCGCGAGGCGCTGAATGCACGCTCGATCGAGTACGTGGAAGCGAAGGGGGAGGCAGCGTTCTACGGTCCCAAGATCGACGTCCAGGTGCGAGACGCGCACGGCCGCGAGGAAACACTCTCGACCGTGCAACTCGACTTCAATCAACCGGAGCGGTTCGACCTCGAGTACACCGCTGAGGACGGATCCAAGGCTCGCCCCGTCATGATCCATCGGGGCTTGCTCGGGTCGATGGAACGCATGACTGCGCTTTTGATCGAAAGGTTCGAAGGGCGGATGCCGCCGTGGCTGGCACCCAACCAAGTCTCGATTCTGCCCGTCGGCGACCGGCACCAGGTTGAGGCCGAGCGTTTGCGGGCCGATCTCGAGGCTCGCGATGTTCGAGTGGCGATCGCGCCTGACGGATCGTTGGGACGTCGCATCCGCGAGGCACGCACTCACCGTGACCCGTACATCGCGGTGATCGGGGACAACGAGGTGCACGGCGGCACCGTCGACGTTCTGGTCCCTGCGCGTGGTGGGCGGGCGGTCGTCGATGCGAGTGTGTTTGTCGCTCAGGTGGTCTCGGGAATCGAGGAGCGTGCCCTGCTTCCGGCAGACTTCTAGCCGACGGGTAGTTCGTGGAGCGCGCGCACCAGTGGCGCGAGTTCGGGCGTTTTGCACGCCTCGTCGAGTGCGGCCTCGAGGGTGGCGTCGTGCGTCGGCCGTGCGCTTTCGAGAAGCTCGCGGCCGGCCGGCGTCAGTTCGGTGTAGATGCCTCGACGGTCGTCGGCGCACAGGATGCGCGTCAGTAGTCCTCGATCTTCGAGTCGATTGACCAAGCGCGTCGTGGCGCTGCTGCTCAGTGCGGCAGCGCGAGCCAGCTGGGCCATCCGCATGTGCCAGCCGTCCTGGCGGCTCAGTGCGTCGAGCACGGTGTATTCGACGACGGACAGTTTGTGCTCACGCTGGAGCGCGCGTTCCAGTTCGGTGTCGAGGGCGCCGTGCAGTGCTGCGAGCGTGCGCCACCCTTGCGAACGGATTTCGACGGCGTCGTCGGCGATCCCCATGTGATTCTCCTTGTCCGTTTCCTGCGACTCCAGGTTACCAGCTTGCGCATGTAGCGCGCGCGTGCAACTATTTATAGCGCGCCTGCAACTACTGCACACGCCCGCTAACGGCTTACGCGTAAATCTGTGAAAGGAACATCGAGATGCCATTGGGTCTCATTGCCCTCGCTATGGGCGGGTTCGGGATCGGCCTCACCGAATTTGTCATCATGGGCCTCCTGCCCGAGGTCTCGGCTGATTTCGAGGTCACCGAGTCCGTCGCGGGCTACCTGATCTCGGGCTACGCACTGTCGGTGGCGATCGGCGCGATCCTCCTGACCGCTGCCGTCACCCGCTTCGAGCGCAAGAAGGTCCTTCTCTCGCTCATGGTGCTGTTCATCATCGGCAACCTGATGTCCGCGCTCGCGCCCTCCTACGAGGTCATGATGGGCGGACGCATCGTTGCGGCACTGTGCCACGGTGCGTTCTTCGGGATCGGTTCGGTGGTTGCCGCCGACATGGTGGCGCCCAACAAGCGCGCCGGCGCCATCGCGATGATGTTCGCGGGCCTGACCATCGCCAACGTTCTCGGCGTTCCGTTCGGCACTCTGCTGGGCCAGCAACTCGGATGGCGCTCGACCTTCTGGGCCATCACCGTCATCGGCGTCATCGCCCTGATCGGAATTGCAGCACTCGTCCCGACGACGCCCGCCAGCACGACCGGTGGCGGATTGCGCGGAGAGTTGGGGGCATTCCGCAACAAGCAGGTATGGCTCTCGATCGCCATCACCATCCTCGGCTACGGCGGAATGTTCGGAGCCTTCACCTACATCGCCTTCACCCTCACCGAGGTCACCGGCTTCGCGACGTCCAGCGTTCCGTGGCTGCTCATCCTCTTCGGCTCGGGCCTGTTCGTCGGTAACTTCCTGGGCGCCAAGGCGGCCGACCGCTCGCTGACGAAGGCGCTGGTCTGGATTCTCGCGATCCTGACCGTCGTTCTGATCGTGTTCGCCGCCACCGCCGAGAGCAAGGTCATGACCGTGATCTCGCTGTTCTTCATGGGCGCCTTCGGTTTTGCGACGGTTCCAGGTCTGCAGATGCGGATCATGAACTACGCGTCGGCCGCACCGACCATGGCGTCGGGGGCAAATATTGCCGCCTTCAACGTCGGCAACGCGCTCGGTGCATGGCTGGGCGGAATCACCATCGCCGCGGGACTCGGCTTCACCTCCCCGATCTGGATGGGGGCGGCGGTCACCGTCGCCGGTCTGCTGGTCCTGATCGTCGCGGCGAAGATCGACCGCCCGGCAGCGTCAGAGCAGTCGACGTCGAGCACCTCGCTGCACCCGACCGCCGCCTGAACCTGGCAACTGCGCTCTGATCCCATCGCGTGAACGTATCGCTCCCCTTGTCCAACAAGGGGAGCGATACGTTCACGCGGGTCAGGTGAGGCGGAATTCGGCGGTCACCCCGGAGAAAGGCGTGATCGCGCCGCTACCCCGAGCCTTCGACGCACCGAAGTGTTGGACTCGATACGTACCCGCCGGAGTATCGGCCGGAACATCCCACGTGATGCGTACGACGGAACCGTTGCTCCCGACCCGGCGCCAGTGCAGTTTGGTGGACCAGTCGTTGTCGTCGGCGACCCGTGTCCAGGATCCGCCGGTATTGCGCTGGATCTCGTAGAAGGTCCCGTTTCGGTGAGTGTCGTTCTTGGGGTGGCCGGTGACGAACTCGACGGCAACCTGCCCACCCGGTGAGGTGTCGCCGGGTTGGACGGTTGCGTCGCCGAATTGTGTTCCCGGCAAGGGCTCGTCGAAGTCGACGCCAGGTCCGAAGCTGGGTTGGAACCCGGACAGGTCGGCCGGAGCGGGGCCGCGAGGAGGTTCGGTGCCGTCGCGCATCGCGGCTGCAAGGGCGGCATACCCCTGCTGATAGGCCGGCAGTGTGTAACGGCCGAACATCGTCGAGCCGCCCTCGTACTGCTGCGAATCGTATTCCTGTGGCGTGGTGCAGTAGCTCGAGTACGAGTTCGCGTAGCCCTGGAAGATGACGTTCTCGAGGGGAACTCCAAGCTCCTCGGCGACGGTTCGACGCACTCGTAATCCGGAGACGATGGTGAATTCCGCAGGGCCACCGACGATGTAGAACTGGCCGATCCGCAGGATCTGGATCTTCAGTACGTTCGGCACCCATCCGCCCGGTGGCAACAGGCCGACCGGAACGACTACGAGCTTGGGGGCCTGTGCATCCTGAAGCCATTGAGGCACAGGAGCATCCATGCCGCCCAAGGCGTCGATCATGGGGTTTCGGGTGCCCTCGGGGAAGATCGGAATTGCAGGCCCGTCCTCGACGCTTCCGGCGCTCATTGCCGCACCGATCGCTGCCGGTGCAGTGCGGTGCTCGCGCCCGTCCGGGGTGAATCTTCCGCTCACCACCTGATTTGCCATGTCCAGGTACATGATCCGACTGTCGACACCACCAGTGACGGTTTCGGAGGCCGAGCCGAAGGCAGTTTGAGCCGCCGCAACCTGGCGCAGCCCGATGATGCGTGCATTCTCGAATTCGTCCTCGGTCGGTCCGCGTCCGGGCTCGAGGAAGAGGTTCGGTGACATGTCGCCGCTGTTGGTCTGCGGAAAAGCGGCAATGAAGCTGGTGTCGCCGTCGAGGTAACGCACACCCCGGTCGTCGTGCTCCCAGAAGTACGCCGCGGCGCCCTTGTTGTCCCCGGAGATGAGATGGTTCTCGTTCGTGAGCGAGGCGCAGTGGGTAGCGAACCAGTTGATCGCCCCGATGTCCTTGCTGCCCCGACTGATCCGCATGACACGCATGTGGTGATCGTTGCCACCGGGGTAATAGGCCTTGTCCTCTTCGGGATTGAGGTCGAACGCCACTCGCGATCGGTTGACGCTGGCATCGGTGAGATCGGACCGCCCGAAACGGACGGAGCCCGGCGCCAGGTTCTCGTGGGCAGCGCTGATCGCCTCGACCATGCCGTTGACCTCGGCTTCGAACACCTGCAGTTCGAAGCCGAGAACTGCGAGGTTGTACGCGTAGTTGTGCGAGGCCCCACCACATGCCGCGTGTGAATGGATGGCCGTCAACATGACGTTGCGTTCGGTGTAGATGTCGCCGAATTTCCCAGCCAGCCGGCGTAGGACCTCGTCGTGAACGGACTGGAAGATCATGCAGTTGTCGACGCACACGTAGGCGACCCGTGACCCGCCGGACTCGAAGATGAAGGCGCGTGCGCGCATTCGCTGGTGCAGTCCTTCGGCGCGTTGGTCGAAGCTCGAGTAGCCCATCATGCCGACCTCGGCGACCGGTCCGGTCACATCGGAGATCCCGACGCCCACCTGCAACGACGACGACTTGTCGGTACGTGCGGGTGAAACGGTGCGTGCCGGCGAAGCTGCGACGGCCTGGTTCGTCGACAGAGCGGCGAGCGCAGGTGCGGCGGCAGCGCCTGCCAGTACGGTGCGTCGGGTGATCTGCACGAGTGTCCTTTCGGGCGGTCTGACGCGAGTTGGTCAACCGTCCAGGAGTGTAGCCCGAGTCACACGTGACCGAAAGGGGTGCCGTCGGCTGACACTCAGATCGTTGTCGCCTCCCCGAATGTCATCGCCAGGTTTTTGATGGTCGTGGTCATCAGGGCCCTGCGGGGGAGTCCCAGTTTCCGAAGCTCCGCCGCCATCGGGTGACTACCCAGCTGAACCTCTGCTCCACCAGGGCGCGATTTGACGCCGGTCGGCGCCATGTCCCACGACGTGCACCTGGTTGCGCCGTCGAGATGCGAGTACGCGGCCAACGACATGTTGGCTCCGCCGCCAGGCACGCTGACGCCGGACTTCACACTCAACTGTGTGATGAGTTTGCCGTCGCGCGAGACGGATCCGCGCTTGACCGAGCCGACGTGCTCGGTGTCGAACTCGGCGAGCACCTTCGGGAATCCCCAGATTTCCCGGCCGGCGGCCTTGGTGAACTCTCCGTCCACCGGCAACTCGTGAATGAGTGCCCCTGCAGTTCCGGCAGCGAGCGAACGTAGATCTCCCAGCACCGAGGTTTCGGGAGGCGCAGTGTGGCTACGCACCATGTACGTCACCCCGAATTCGTTGTACGGCCCCAGATCCCCATCGATGTAGTCGACAAAAACCAGGCCGCACAGCGCCCGGCCGGGACGGTACTGGAGCACGGTCAAGCCGGTGTAATCGATGATCGACTGCGCCGTTGCGCTGGGTACCGAGTACAACGCCATGAAGGCCGACGCGGTGCGAACTTCGACGGGCATCTCGACCTTCTTGCCCAGAATCGTGTAGCTCATGGCGCGACCACCCCGCGGAGTCCGTCGGATCCGTAGACGGGTTCGAGCATCGAGCGGAAATCCGGTCCGCGGCGCAGCATTTGGCCTCCGTCGACGTTGATGATCTGCCCGGTGATCCAGGTGGATTGCGGTCCGAGTAGGAAGGAAGCGAGTCCGGCGACGTCCTCGACCTCGCCGACGCGTTCGAGCGGCGTGTTGGCCAGGTAGTCGTCCAGGATCGGGCCACCGTCGGTGATGAGCGCGACCAGATCCGTTCGGGTCAGCCCTGGGCGGATCGCGTTGACACGAATGTTGCTGGCGCCCAGTTCGTCTGCCGCCAATTGCACCAGGTGGTCGACGCCGGATTTCGAGACGCCGTACGCGCCGAACCAGCGATGTGTGTTGCTGCTGGCGATCGACGAGATCGCGACGATGGATCCACCGCCTCCTGCCACCAGTGCCCGCGCGCCGTGCTTGATCGTCAGCATGGTCCCCGTGACGTTGAGGTCGACAGTGCGGCGCCACGCGTCGACGTCGAGTTGCGTGACCGGTGCGATGGTTTCGTTCCCGCCGGCGCAGGCCACGACTCCGTCGAGCTTTCCGGTGACGGAGACCGCCGCGGCAACAGCGGCGACGACGTCTGCCTCGATCGTGACGTCGGTAGGGGAGACGCTGACCGATCCTTCCGGACTCGACTGCCGGATCGATTCGGCGGCAGCTTCGAGTTTCTCCTTGTTGCGTCCGCAGATCGTGACGTGAGCGCCAGACGCAACCAGCGAACGAGCGATGCCCAGACCGATGCCACTACCGCCGCCGGTCACCAGTATCGATGTGCCGGTGAAAGTGGGTATGCCCGCTGAGGCGGTGTCGTCGTCCATGTGTGTCTCCTGGTCGTTGCTCCGGCGGGCTCGCGTGCTGATTCTGGAGGTTTTCCGGTTCGGCTTCGGTGAAAACGCCCCACGCTATATAGGAACAGGTTCTACTTATTGTGGCAAGGGTTGTGCGAGAGGTGGAGTGATGGCTACCAGACCGACCTTCGATTTGATCGACGGACGCTTCTACAGCGGAGACCTCGGGAATGTGCGCGACGCATACGCCTGGATGCGTGATCACGAGCCCGTGTACCGAGACGACGCCAACGGAATCACCGCGGCCGCGAGCTACGACGCCGTCGTCGCAGCCGAGCGGGATCCCGAACTGTTCTCCAACGCCGGCGGCATCCGCCCCGAAACGGGTCCGTTGCCGCAGATGATCGACATGGACGACCCGCAGCACCTCACGCGTCGACGCTTGGTCAACGCGGGTTTCACACGTAAGAAGGTCGAAGCCAAGGCCGGCCGTATCCGGGAGATCTGCGATCAACTGATCGACGCCGTCTGTGAGAAAGGAGAAGCCGACTTCGTCGCAGACCTGGCCGCACCACTTCCCATGGCCGTCATCGGCGACATGTTGGGTGTCCGTCCCGAGGAACGCGCGTTGTTTCTGCGGTGGTCGGATGATCTGGTGAAGGCATTGGGAAGCAACGCTTCCCAGGAGCAACTGCAGGCCATGATGGCTGCGTATGTCGACTTCACCGCGTACATGATGCGAACCATTGCCGAGCGGAGGAGCGAGCCGGCCGACGATTTGGTGAGCACATTGATTCACAGTGCGGTCGACGGCGAGGCCCTCTCCGATCAGGAAATCGTCAACGAGTCCCTACTGATACTCATCGGCGGTGACGAGACCACACGGCACGTCCTGAGCGGCGGCATGGAGCAGCTGCTGCGCCATCCGGACCAGCATCGAGCGCTGGCCGACGATCCCGATGCCATTCCCTTGGCAATGGAGGAGATGTTGCGGTGGTCCTCGCCGATCAAGAACATGGCTCGAACCCTGACCCGTGATACCGATTTCTTCGGTGCGCAGTTGAAGGCAGGTGAGAAGATGCTGCTGCTCTTCGAATCGGCGAATTTCGACGAGTCCGTGTTCCTGAACGCCGAACGGTTCGATATCGGCCGCACACCGAATCCACACGTGGCCTTCGGCTTCGGAACGCATTTCTGTCTGGGTAATCAGCTGGCCAGGCTCGAGGGACGGATCATGTTCGAGCAACTCTTCGCCAGGCTGCCGGGAATGGCACTTGCCACCGACGCGCCGTTGCAGCGGCGTGCCGCCAACTTCGTGTCCGGTCTCGAATCGATGCCGGTGCGGTTTACCGCTTCGGCGCCGTCAGCCGGGTAGTTGGCAGTTGGGAGGCGCAGCATCTTCGGAGAGGGGGCTGCCCGCCGGATTGACGTAGACGACCTCGAGTACCAATGGTGCTGTCTGCGAGTTGTTTCCGATGTGCACATGATCTGAACCGCTCGGTTCGATCAAAGTATTTCCGGCGCTGTAGATCCCGTCGACGGAGCAATCGGATCGGTAGTGGCTCAACGTGCCCTGCGCGATCAGTGCGTAGAGCGTCCCGTCGTGGAAGTGCCAACCGGTGGAACCGCCGGGGTCGATGGTGATCTGACGCAGGATGTAGTCCTTGCCGTCGAAAGTCACCTGCCCGAGAATTTCACCGTGTACTCCCGTGCTCGGTGTTGCCGACGCATTGATCGGCGTCAGAGACAGCCCGATCGCTGCGGACACTGCAAGCAGAACCTGATGGCGTTTACGCATGAGCGGCCCTCCCAGACGGATGTGCTCCTGAGTGTCCTCCGTCGATGCCCGGTTTATCCCAGTTTTCGTGGATCCAGCACTGCGAAGGCAGAGGTATGCCCTTGAGAGGCGGTTACGCTCGTGCCATGCAGCAAGTCGCGACGAGGCGCCGGAGCCAGCCGCCGCCTGCGCGCTTCATGTTCGAGGCATTGATCGATCCGTACCGCCAGCCCGCCCGGCACTGGCTGGAACTTCTCGAGAGCGAGATCGCACCGGAGATCGTCAGGGCTGAAGAACCGGGGCTGGTGATCTGGTCGTCGATCTGGCCGGACCGCCCCGACGCCGTCATCCGATTCGACATCGAGGCGGTCGGAAACAGCACGATGCTGCGTTGGACGCTTTTCCTCGAAGATCCGATACCGTCGGAGGCGGAGGTCGTGCGGATGCGAAAGCGGCTCAACACCTTGATAAATGCGAATCTCAGGTTCAACTTCGGCCAATAAGTTGGATCACTGCCGAATTACTTGGTGTCGACTCGGCCGATCGGGTCGGCGTTGTCGCTGAACGCGGCCCGGGCCGCTGGCCAGCTGGTCTCATCGATGCGCAACGCGGTCCGAAGGTAGGCAGTACTCATCCGTTGGATGGCGGCGACCCGCTCTGGGTTCTCGTCAGTGGTCTCGGCGACTTCGTATCCGACGATTCCGCCGAGTGCGTGCTCGGCACCGTAGAAGGTCAGGAGGTCGGTGGCTCCGGGGCTGTGCGTGTAGGCGTCGGTGAACCAGTCAGGTCCGCGGCTGGACATCTTGGACTGGTCGTGGTCGCCCGCGACGACGAGTGTCGGCGTCGTCAGTTCCTGGAACGAGGGGCGCATGAACGGGAAGTTCGCCTGCGCGAACGGATGCAGGTTCTCGCCGCCGAGACCGGTTGCTGCGAACAGGATTCCCGCGGTGACGCGGCTGTCGGACATGTCCTGGCCGACCTGGCCGGCCTCGTCGAAGACCCTTGCTCCGAGGAGCGACTGAGCGGTTTGCCCGCCCCAGGAGTGACCAGTGGCGGCAACTCGACTGCGGTCGATGCGGCCGGCAAGCCCGGGTACGGCAATTTCGATGGTGTCGAGCTGATCAAGGATGCGTGTGAGATCCGCGATCCTCTCGGTCCAGATCGTCGGGAAAACCGGGTGGTCGAACCCGAAACCGTTCCGGCGCGAGTCCAGATGTGTCGGCTGGATCACCACGAATCCGTGGGATGCCCAGAATGCCGTGAGTGGCGAGTATCCATCGAGGTTCCAGCCGTTGCCGTGGGAGAACACCACAACGGGGAGGTTCGTGCCTGCTGCCGGAGCAGACACACGTACTTCCAGCGGGACAGGTCGATCGGGGGCGAACAACTCGACGGGGGCAACGGAGACGACCGGGGTGCCGGCGCCGATGATGCCGTTCAGAGTGTCGATCATTGATGAGGTCATGGCAAGTTCCTTGCTGAGGCTGCACCCTGCGATACTGTTTATCGGAGCGTCGTTCCGCAACATTACGGAGCGGTGTTCCGTAATGCAAACATATGTTGTGAGTCAGCGAGGAGTGCACATGGCTGATGCCCAGGACGAGCAGTCGCGCGTCGCCTCTCCCAAGCAAGTCGGTCGCCCACGTCGAAGCGAGCAGGCGCTGCTCGACGCGGCGGCAGCAGTGTTCGTAGAGTCCGGAGTCGACGCTCCGGTGCGGGAGATTGCGGCGAAGGCCGGCGTCGGCATGGGGACGATCTACCGCCACTTCCCGACGCGCCCCGAGTTGGTGGTCGCCGTATACCGACACCAAGTCGAGGCGTGTGCGGACGCGGGCCCACAGATGCTCGCGGAGAGTGCAACGCCGGAGGCGGCTTTGCGGGCATGGGTGGCTTTGTTCGTGGAGTTCCTGGTCACCAAGCACGGGCTCGCCGGCGCACTGCAAGGAGACAGCGCCGGGTCCGACGCTCTGCACGCCTACTTCGTCGACCGCCTCGTCCCGGTATGTGGCTCCCTCCTGGAGGCAGCGCTCGAGTCTGTTGGCACTGCTTCGCGGGTCGATGCGTACAACGTGCTCAAAGGCATCGGGAACCTTTGTATCGGTGCTGGGTCCGATGCCCGGTACAAGGCCGAGGTCCTTGTACAACTATTCATCTCGGGCGTACTCGCGCGAGAGGTTCGTTGACGCTCGGCTCAGTCAGATCAACTCCGGATTCTCGGCGTACACCTCTTCGAGGATCGACATGTCGAACAGTTGGTCCGCCGTAATCTCCAGCCCCGCTTTCGACAGTGCCGCGATGTTCTGTTCGATCAGTTGGGGTGTCATCGTGAACAACCCGTTTGCTTTGGTATCTGCCGACACCACAAGATCGTTCTGTGCGGTGGCTTCCTTGATCTGCTCTTCGAGTTCCAGGTTCTGGTCCTTGCCGTAGACCTCGACGGCAAGCCGTGCCGACTCTGCCGGATCAGCGACCGCATCCTTCCATCCCTGGATCTCGGCCTTCAGGAATGCCTTGAGCTTGTCCCTCTCGTTGTCGATGGTGGACTGGAGAACCGTGAACGATTCGGCGACCAACGGCAAGTTGTAGTCCGCGAAGAGGAAGTGGGCGTTGGGGAAACCTTTGGCGGCCAGTGTGATCGGCTCGTTGGTCACGTAGGAGACCCAGCCGTCCACCTCGCCGTTTGCCAGGGGGCTCGGATCGAACTGCGCGGGCACGATCGTCATCTGGCTTTCGGTCAGGCCGTTGGCTGCCAGGAGAGCTCCGAAGACGAGCTGATTGGAATCCTGGACGCCGATCTTCTTGCCGATCATGTCCTGCGGTGAGTTGATCGGTGCCGCAGCGGAACTGACAATCGCAAACGGATTCTTCTGGAACGTGGCCCCGACGATTTTTGCCTCCAGTCCGTCGAGTACGGCGGGGGCTGTGAGCTGCGGTGCGGACATTCCGATCCACACCTTGCCGGTGTCCAAGCCGGCTTCGACGCCGGTGCCGGCTGCGCCACCTGCCACCAGGTCGACATTCCCGAACCCTGCATCCTTGTAGTACCCCTTGTCGAGAGCGAAGTACTCGCCGGCGAACTCGATGTTCTTGATCCAGGACAGCTGCACTGCAACTGTTCCGAATTCGGAACCGTCGTCCGTGGTTCCGCCACTCGAACTGCTGGAGTCACTGCTACACGCGAGCAATGACGCACTACCGGCGACTGCGATGCCGGTCAGCGCGGAGTAGCGGAAGAAGGCCCTGCGGTCCAGCTGGCGGACGGGCTTGAATGGCGTCATGAATCGGAACACTAGGGCCAGTCGGTTTCGTTCAGTTTGCTTGGGAGAGAGAGTTTGTTGAGGTCGTGTTAACAGATGTCACGACTTGCCCGCCGAAGGACCGAAACGAGACAGAGCGATGCTTTCGAAGATCCCGACCACGGCGTAGAGGACGATCGACACCACGGTGATCACCACGATAGATGCCCACAATTCGTTGTACTGGTAGCGCGGAATGGCTTTGATCATGCTCGAACCCAAGCCTTGACCGCTACCGAGCCATTCGCCGATCAGTGCTCCGATCAACGCGCCGGGCACTGACACCCTAGCGGCGGCGAACACCGCCGGAAGTGCGGACGGTACGGACACCATTCGCAATGCGGTCCAACGACTCCCGCCGTACGCAGCGATGAGGTCTTGTGCCTGAGCTGGAGCGGCGCGCAGACCGACCATGATCATGACCAGGGCAGGAAAGAACACCACTATCGCAACCATGACCGTCACACCCACGATTCCGCGGCCGAATATCAGGACGATGATCGGGGTCATCGCAACGAGAGGAACAGATCGTAGAAGCATTGCAACGGGCATGAAAGTCTGTTCGACAGTGCGGGAAACGACGAAGATCGATGCCACCACGAGCGCGGCAGTCATTCCGACGGCAAAGCCGACACCGGCGTCGCGCAGAGTGATGAACAGGTTGTCGATGATGCCCGAACGAGCGTCGGCGGACTTAGGACCGGAGAACAGGTACTCCCAGACGTCGGCCGGCGTCTTTCCCACACGCGGGCCGACCTGGGGGAAGGCGTTGAGGAAGACCACCCAGATGACAAGCAGCAGTGCCGAGGCGATGGCAATCGGAGCGAGGAATCTCAATGTTCCTCGTACCGCGGTCATTTCTGTGCTCCCGGAGCGCTCGTCCACGGGGTGACGAGCCGGGCGATCGCTGCGACGACGGCGTATCCCAGGCCGGCGAGCAAGGCGGCGGCGATGGCCATTCCCCACGTTCGCGGGACGTTGTACGACGTCTGAGCGGCCGTGAGTGCGACGCCGATCCCGCTGTCCACCCCGCCGAGATACTCTCCGAGGATGGCACCGAGTACAGCCGAGGGTGCAGCAATCTTGAGGGCGGCAAAGGTACTCGGAAGTGCGCTCACCAGTTGAACTTTGGTGAACTTCTGCCAACGCCCACCGCCGTAGGCGGCAACGAGATCGAGACTCGTCTTGTCGGCCGATCTCAGGCCAGCGAGTGTGCCGACCATCGTGGTGAAGAAGCAGTACATCGCGGCGAGAAAGATCGTGGGGGTCCGGCCGCCGAAGACGACCAGGATGATTGGGCCAAGCGCCAACAGCGGTGTGCAGTAGCTCAGGATCGCCAATTGTGTGGCCAATCCCTCGATGGGCGGAATGAGGACGACAAGCACGGCAAGCGTGATCGCCAGCAGATTTCCCCAGAGAAAGCCCTGCAGCGCACCGGAAGCCGTGACGGTGAAATTGGGTCCGTAGAGCGACCAACCGTCGTCGAACATCGTCGAAACAACCACCAACGGCGTCGGAATCGTACCTCCCGCAACACCGGCCGCCGCCAGAATCCACCAGAGAGCGATCAGTCCGCAGATGCCGACTGCACCGCCGAACCACGTTGGTCGCTTCAATCGGATCCGGCGCGGTACAGATGGCTGCGCCGCCGCGGTCGCGACGTTCTCGATATCGGTAATTGTCATGCGACGCCTGCTTTTCCGAAGAGCAGTCCGGAGAGGTAGTCGTGGATCTCGTGGAACTCGGGTGTACGCATCATCTCGGGTGTACGCGGGCGCGGCAGGTCGATCGGCACGACTTCGAGGACGCGTCCGGGCCGCGGCGTCATGACGGCGACGACGTCGGAGAGGAACACGGCTTCGGCGATTCCGTGAGTCACCATCAACGTGGTCGCCGGTTTCTCGGTCCAGATCCTGAGCAATTCGATGTTGAGCCGTTGGCGGGTCATGTCGTCCAGTGCGCCGAAGGGTTCGTCGAGTAGCAGGACACTCGGCTTGACCACGAGCGATCGTGCGATCGACACACGCTGACGCATACCGCCGGACAATTGAGCGGGCTTGGCCTTCTCGAATCCTTCAAGGCCGACGAGAGCGATCAAGTCGGCGATCTGGTCGGGGTCGGGATCGATGCCGGCAACCTGCAGCGGCAGTTTGATGTTGGAGGCCACTGTTCGCCACGGCAGCAAAGCTGAATCCTGGAAGGCGATTCCGAGTTCGCGGCGCTTGCGTAACTCGGCGGGCGACTGTCCGTTGACAAGTGCTGTTCCCGACGTCGGAGTGTCGAGGCCCGCAAGGATGCGGAGAACGGTGGACTTCCCGCATCCGGACGGCCCGAGCAGAGACAGAAAGGAGCCTTCGCTGGTTTGAAGGGACACGTCGGTCAACGCGGTCACCGACCGACGACCCATCTCGAAGGTCTTGCCGAGGCCGGAGATGTCGAGACCGGTTCCAGCGGGGCGAGGTGTGGTGACGGGACTGGTCATTCCCGCACAGTACGAACGTCCGGTTGCGGTCATGTTGCCTGCGCGTCACCGCTGCGTGAGGCTGGTTCGGCGTCTCCTGTCACAGCGCCGTGGTGAGATGGACGTCTGGACGGAGTGAGGGGAGCGAAGATTGCTGAAGTTGTACCGGGCCGAGCGTTCGGACACCTTGGTCTCGGCGTTGGCCACGCTCCTCCGTACACCGCTGTCGGATCCATTCGCCCGGGAAACTGTTGCGGTGCCGGCCAAGGGCGTCGAGCGTTGGCTCAATCAGCGGCTGTCCTCCCAGCTAGGCACGTCCGGACCGTCAGCAGTGGACGGAATTTCTGCGAACATCGCGTTTCCTTCACCCGCGCGCCTGGTCGCGGAGTCCGTGGCCGCGGTCAGTGGAATCACGGCTGACGACGACCCATGGTCGCCGACTCGATTGGTGTGGACGGTTCTCGACGTGATCGACGAGTCCCTCGGCGAGCCCTGGTGCGGAGTCCTGGCGAAACATCTCGAAGGCCATCGTGAAGGTCGACGGTTTGCCTCCGCCACACATGTCACCGAACTCTTCCGCAGTTATGCCGCGCAACGCCCACAGATGCTGATCGACTGGGCCGCCGGGCGGTTGACCGACGGACACGGATTGGCGCTGTCGGAGGATTTCGAATGGCAGGCACGTCTGTGGTGCATCGTCGCGGACAAGATCGACGTTCCGGGGCCCGCAGAGCGGCTGGGGCAAGTGAGCCGCGCGCTGGTCGAGGACCCGGCCTTGGTCGACCTACCGGAACGTCTGTCGGTCTTCGGGCCGACCCGGCTGCCGGTCGATCAGCGAATGATCTTGAGCGCACTCAGTGCGAATCGGGACGTGCACATCTGGCTCCCGCATCCCAGCCCCGCGCTGTGGACCAAGATGAGCTCGCGCATACCGCCTCGAAGTGAGAGCACGATCCGACGTTCGGAAGACGGGTCAGCGCTGATATCTGCCAATCCGTTGCTGTCGAGTCTTGCTCGCGACGTTCGTGAACTTCAGATCAGCCTCGGTGCCGCCGAGTTCGAGTCGGTGCATCTTCCCGAACCAGCCGGCCCGAAATCCCTCCTGGCGACGGTCAAGGCCGATGTCATCGCAGATCGTGCTCCCAGCGTTGCAGCGGAACCGGATGGGACAGTTCAGGTCCACGCTTGCCACGGGCCGGCACGGCAGGTCGAGGTGCTCCGCGAATGCTTGCTCCGATTGTTCGAGGACGACCCGACATTGCAGCCACGCGACGTACTCGTGATGTGCCCGGACGTCGAAACGTACGCACCCTTGGTTCGTGCTGCATTCGGGCAAGGTGTCCATGGCCACCCTGGGCATCTTCTTCGAGTAAGGCTGGCAGACCGCGGATTACGTCAGACCAATCCTGTCCTGGCCGTTCTCGGCTCTCTCCTCGAATTGGCCGACGGCCGGGCCACAGCCAGTGAGGTTCTCGACCTGGCCGCGGCTGATCCTGTCCGCACACGTTTTTCGTGGGGCGACGACGAATTGGAAAGACTGCGGGAATGGACGACGGAAGCGGGTGCTCGCTGGGGAATTGGTAGTCGGCAGCGTGCCACGTTCGGTCTCGACGCATTTCCGCAGAACACCTTCAACACCGCCATGGACCGAGTCTTGTTGGGGGTCAGCGCGGACGAATCGGAAAATGCCTGGCTGGATCTCGCGCTGCCACTCGATGACGTGGACGGCACAGACATCGACCTGACTGGACGTTTCGCAGAGTTCGTCGATCGCCTGGCAGTCTCGCTTCGCGATCTTGCCGGTCCACATTCGCCGGCCGAATGGCTTCGTGTGCTGATGCGGGCCCTGGATCTGCTGACCGACACTGCGCCCGCAGATTCCTGGCAGAGCGCGGGGGCCCACCGCGAACTGGTAGCTGCTGTCGAATTCGGCGGAGAGACGGTGTTACGTCTGGCCGATGTTCGCGCGATGCTCTCGCGCAGCCTCGCGGGCAGACCTACGCGTGCCAACTTCCGAACCGGCGAACTGACGGTGTGCACGATGGTTCCGATGCGTTCGGTACCGCATCGCGTGGTCGTTCTGATCGGGCTCGACGACGAGGTGTTCCCTCGAACCGGTGGAGTCGACGGCGACGACATCTTGTCCCGTGATCCCGTTGTGGGGGAGCGTGATCTGCGCAGTGAAGACCGGCAACTGCTTCTCGATGCCGTGATGTCTGCGGGCGAGCATCTGATTCTGTTGTATACCGGTGCCGATCCGGTCACCGGTGTCGTCAGACCACCGGCGATCCCCCTCAGTGGCCTTCTCGACGTACTCAGTGCGACGGTGGGCCCGGAAGCGATCAACGGGGTGCTGACTCGACACCCGTTGCAGTCGTTCGACAATCGAAACTTCTCGCCGGATCAGCCGTTCAGCTTCGACACGGCAGCGCTGGCCGGTGCCAGGGCTGCTGCCGGAACACCGATCGAATTGCCGACAGTCTTGTCGGCCAAGCTACTCGAGGTGCATCCGAAGGAAGTGAACCTTGCCGACCTGGTGAACTTCCTCGTACACCCCGCCCGTGGTTTTCTGCGCCAACGCCTCGGCGTCCGGGTACCGGAACTCGACGACGACATCGCGGATTCGCTGGCAACCGAGCTCGATCCACTGTCCACCTGGGCTCTGGGTGACCGGATGCTTCTCTCGCGCTTGGCTGGACGCAGCTCGGCGGATTTCCGTGCAGCCGAGTGGCGCCGCGGTACTTTGCCGCCCTACAACCTGGGCGCCTCGGTTCTGGGCAACGTCGAGTGGGTGGTAGACCAACTTGCCGGTCTTGCATTGCCACACCTCGAGGGCGAATCCGAGGCTGTCGACGTCGACATCGACCTCGGTGACGGGCGTCGTCTCACCGGAACGGTAACCGGTGTGCACGGCAATTCAGTGGTGCGGGCGTCGTATTCCTCACTGGCGCCTAAACATCGAATGACGGCCTGGATAAACCTGCTCGCCTTGAAAGCGCACGGACGACCCGGTGCGCTCGATGCAGTCTCCATCGGACGGGGTCGGGGAAAGATAGCAGCGGCACGGTCGGTGCTCGATGCGCCAGGCAATGCGGTCGAGATCCTGCAGCAACTGGTGGACCTACGCGAGCGGGGGCTGCAGCGTCCGTTGCCGATGTGGGCCGCTACTTCAGCCGAATATGCGCGCCGACGCTTTGGTGGCGAGTCGGTCGACGATGCGACAAACGGTGCGGACACCCAGTGGACCGGGCAGTACGGCGAGATGATCGATCCGAGCAACGCTTACGTTTTTGGAGAAGCTCGAACACTGGCGGAGTTGGCTGCGGATCCGCCGTCGGACGACGAATTCGTCTGGGCCGAGGAACCGACTCGATTCGGAGTTCTCGCCCGACGACTGTGGGATCCGTTGCTGACCAACGAAAGAGCGGAGTAACCCGTGGACTTCGACCTTTTGGGGCCGCTACCGACCGGCACCACGGTGTTGGAAGCGAGCGCCGGAACTGGCAAGACCTACGCGATCGTCGGACTCGCAACCCGTTGTGTTGCCGAAGGTCTCGCTGACATTTCGCAAGTTCTGCTGGTGACATTCAGCCGGGCCGCCACTCAGGAACTTCGTGAGCGTGCCAGGGAGAGGTTCGCCGGAGTGTCCGCCGCTCTGGTCGACCCGGAGGCGGCGAGGCGGTCGGATGATGATCTGGTGTCGTACCTCGCCACAGCTGACGACGAGGAGATCGGCGTGCGGCGTCGTCGACTCCTGCGCGCTCTCGCGGAGTTCGACGCCGGCACCATCACGACCACCCACAGTTTCTGTCAGAGGATGCTCGACGGACTCGGCATCGCCGGGGAACGCGAACCCGACACAACTTTTGTGGAGTCGGTCGACGACCTGATCAGTGAGGTCGTCTCGGATTTGTACCTCAGCCGCTACAGCCGGACGGACTCGTCTCCACCGTTTTCCACGAAGGACGCGCTGGCCATTGCCCGAAGCGCAGTCGGCGATGGCCAGGCAATTCTCGAACCCGACGGCGAGGAGGAGACCGCTCCCGGTCAGCGAGTCCTGTTCGCGGCGGCTGCTCGTCTCGAGGTTGAACGACGTAAGCGGACCAAAGGAATTCGCGACTTCAACGATCTCCTGACGCTGCTGCACGGCGTGTTGACGGATCCGGAATACGGCCCCGTGGCGTGCCGTCGGGTGCGCGAAAAGTTCAAGGTCGTGCTGATCGACGAGTTCCAGGACACCGATCCGTTGCAGTGGGACATTCTGCGGTTGGCCTTCCACGGACACACCACCCTGGTCCTGGTCGGTGATCCCAAGCAAGCTATCTACGCGTTCCGCGGGGCAGAAGTCCTGAGCTATCTCGATGCGGTCGATCAGGCGGATGCACACCAGGAGTTGACCACCAATTGGCGCAGCGATCCAGGGTTGTTGGCGGCACTCGAACACCTCTACGGCGGCGCCGCACTGGGTAACGAGGGTATCGTCGCGCATCCAGTGGAGGCTTCGCACAAGAAGTCTCGGTTGTCCGGCCCGGTGCCGATGCGTGTACGCCATCTGCCGCGTACCGGAGCCGGACCGCTCAATCGTTCGGGATTTCCGGCCGTAGGCAGACTTCGCAGTCGCGTCGCGGACGACGTCGCAGCAGACGTGGTCGGACTGCTGGGCAGCGATGCCCGCTTGGCGGTCGACGGTGATCCGCGCCCGGTCGAGCCGGGAGACGTCGCGGTATTGGTGCGCACCCACAAGCAGGTGGCGATGATTCGCGATGCCCTCGATGCCGTCGGTGTACCTTCCGTATTGACCGGCGGTTCCAGTGTTTTCGCGACACCCAGCGCAACACAGTGGCTGTGGCTGCTGCAGGCGATCGAGCAGCCGCACCGGTCCGATCGCGTCCGGTTGACCGCCCTCTCTCCGATTTTCGGGCGCACCGCCGAAGAATTGGACCTCGACGGCGACAACGTCGTCGCGGAACTCGCGGGTCAACTGCGCTCATACTCCGGGTTGTTCGCACGCGTCGGGTTCGCGGCCGTGTTCGAAAGGATCTCCGCCGAAACGAATCTGGAGAAGCGTGTACTCGCGGCCCCGTCCGGCGAACGAGATTTCACCGATCTGCGGCACGTCGCACAACTTCTCGGCCGCGTCGCCACCGAGGAAGCGTTCGGGTTGAGCGCATTGGTTCGCTGGCTCTCCGATCGGATCAAGGACCCGACGTCCGGGAGTGCCACCGACAGAAGCCGTCGCCTCGACAGCGATGCTGCCGCTGTACAAATCGCAACCGTGCACGCCACCAAAGGGCTCGAATTCCCGATCGTCTACGTCCCGTTCAGTTGGGAGAGCGTGGGCGGCTTCAACTCTCCGACGCAGTTGTTGCACGATCCGGATGGGCGCCGCATCCTCGACGTCGGTGGGCAGGAAGGCCCGGGGCACAACGCCAGAAAGACTGTTGCGGAGGCTGAAGAAGCGGGCGAAGAACTGCGGCTGCTGTACGTGGCGCTGACCCGGGCGCAGTGCCAACTCGTGCTCTGGTGGGCGCCCAGCTACGGGACCTCCCGCTCGCCGCTGCACCGGTTGATGCTCGGACGTACACCCGGCATCGCCGAACCTGCTCGGGTAGTGAAGGTGCTCGACGACGGTACAACCGCAGCACGACTCGCGACGTGGCCGGCAGCAGCTTCCGATGTGATCTCGGTGGAACCTGTTGGTCCACATCCACCCTCGCCCGTCCAGTGGTCCGGTGCAGCCGCGAACGTGACCGAACTGGCCGCGGCGCGTTTCGATCGAGACCTGGACACTCTCTGGCGTCGTACGTCGTACTCGGCACTGACCGCCGGAGCGCACCACGCGGTCACGAGCACCGACAGTGAGGTAGAGGATCCCGAAAAGGACGACGAGCCGGAGGATTCCGTAGACGTCGGGACCGTCACCCCCTCGCCGCTGGAGGCGTTGCCTTCACCGATGAACGGTCTTCCGGCGGGCGCCGCATTCGGCACGCTGGTGCATGAAGTGCTCGAGGTGGTGGACACGGCTGCTTCAGACCTGAGAGCGGAACTCCGTATACGCTGCGCCGAGGCGGTCTCGGTTCGGGCGGCCGAGGTCGACTCCGAAGCACTCGCGGATGCGTTGTTGCTGGTGATGCAGACTCCACTGGGATTCGGAACCTTGGCCACGATCGCGCCGAAAGATCGTCTTCCCGAACTCGATTTCGAACTCCCACTGGCCGGTGGCGACGATCCGGTGTCGATGAGTGTCACACTTCGCGGAGTGTCGGAACTGTTGAGGCGCCACCTTCCCCCGGACGACATTCTGGCGTCGTACGCCGACCATCTTGACCGTGTCGAGACGTCACCGATGCGCGGGTTCCTGACGGGCAGTATCGACGCCGTCTTGCGGATCCCGGGCCCGTCGTTCGTGATCGTCGACTACAAGACAAATCGGCTGGGCCGCGGCGATCTGACGGCTGCCAACTACACGCGCGAACTCATGGCGACGGAGATGATGCGCTCGCACTATCCCTTGCAGGCACTGCTGTATTCGGTTGCGCTGCATCGATATCTGCGGTGGCGACTGCCCGACTACGATCCGCATCGCCATCTCGGGGGTGCGCAGTATCAATTCGTGCGGGGGATGCTCGGCCCGGACAGTCCGCCGGAATGTGGTGTATTCGAATGGAAACCGCCTGCTCAGCTGACGGTTGAACTATCGGATCTGCTGGCCGGTCTTGATGCGTCCCACACAGTAGGGGAGAAGATTCGATGACCGAGGCGCAATTGGCGCAGCGCGCCAAAGGGATCGTGCGAATCTTCAATGAAGCCGGGGTTCTGGTTGCCGCCGATGTTCATGTCGCGACGAGAGTGTGCAGCCTGGGCGGTGAAACTTCCGAAGAAGTAATGCTGGCCGCGGCGTTGGCAGTTCGGGCCGTGCGATCAGGTTCGGTGTGCCTCGATCTACGACGGATGCGCGACGTGAGCGTCGACAATGCGACGGAAGACGAACTCACGTCGTTGCCGTGGCCCGAACCGTCGGAGATCGTTGCCGCCCTTCGCCTGAGCCCTCTGGTGATCGGCGGCAACGCCGGACCGCTCAGGCCCCTCCGGTTGGTCGACACGGACGACGGTGAGCTTCTCTACCTCGATCGGTACTTTCTGCAGGAGCAGACGATTCGGCGAGTGCTCGACGAGCGTGCGTCCACGTGGCCGCCCGCCGACCTGAAAGCGGTCCGAACGCGCCTGGATTCGCTGTTCGTCGACGAGAACGGGCCGACCACCAGCCCTGATCGTCAACGGATAGCCGCTGCTCTCGCCGCGACACAGTGGACGACGGTCATCGCCGGTGGGCCCGGAACCGGCAAAACCCATACGGTCGCACGTATTCTCGCTCTCGTGTCGGAGGAACTGGGTTCGAATGCTCGTATCGGGCTGGCCGCACCGACGGGCAAAGCCGCAGCACGTCTGCAAGAGTCCGTACGTGAGCAGACCGCGAGCCTTGGCCTTCCCGAAGAACTCGCGGCCATGACCCTGCACCGGCTACTCGGTTGGCAGCGGGGGAGTTCGAGCCGTTTCAAATACAATGCGACCAACAGACTTCCCTACGATGTGGTCGTCGTCGACGAGACGTCGATGGTCTCCCTCACCTTGATGGCGCGCCTGCTCGAGGCCGTTCGCCCCGATGCCCGGCTACTGCTCGTCGGCGATCCCGATCAGTTGACCTCCGTCGACGCCGGCGCTGTTCTTGCTGACCTTGTCGCCCGCCCGGTAGAAGTCAGTGGAAATCCGGCGCTGACACAGTTGGTGGGTGACGATCTCACGGCCACCGGTTCCGAAGAGGCCCTGAGTGTGGACGAGCAGGATCGTCTGCGGGGCGGGATCATTCAACTCTCACGTGGGCGCCGCTTCGACGGAACCATCGCGTCGTTGGCCAGAGCAGTACGCGCTGGAGATTCCGCTGAGGTTCTGCGCATCCTGCGTAGTGGCGATCCCGCCGTCTCCTTCCATTCTCCCGAGGACGTTGACGCATTACGCGCCGATATCGTTGCGAGTTCAGAGGTGGTGACGGCGTCGGCCGAGGAGGGTGATGCGATCGGCGCCCTGAAAGGCCTGGAATCGCACCGCCTTCTGTGCGCGCACCGTGACGGACCGTACGGTGTCGGGCGGTGGGCGCAACAGGCGATGGAGTGGGTCGGCACGGCATCAGGGCAATTCCTGGACCCGACGAGGTGGTATCCGGGCCAACCCCTGTTGGTGACGGCCAACGACTACGAGGCCAAGATCTACAACGGGGATGCCGGGGTGATCGTGCAGCGTGAGGATGGCGTTCCTATTGCTGCATTCCAGCGGGGGAGTGATGCGTTTCTGATTCACCCGAGCCAACTCTCGTCGGTGCAGACCGTTTACGCGATGACGATTCACCGGAGCCAGGGCAGCCAGTACGACACGGTATCGGTGATGCTGCCGGCCGAGGCGTCGTCACTGCTGACCCGGGAGTTGTTGTACACGGCGATCACTCGCGCCAGAAACCATGTGAGGGTAATCGGCACGGAGGATTCCGTGAGGGCGGGAGTTCAGCGACAGGTGCTCAGGGCAAGTGGGTTGCGTCGGGAGATCCGTCCGTACGACGGGCCGTAAAAGTCGGATGTTGCGGATTCTCTTGGTCATACGTTGTATACGACGAACACCTTGCGTACGGTCTCGGTGACCGTCCACGTACCCTTCCATCCGATTGGGAAGATTGCACTCGTACCGGCAACGAGATGTACGGGATCGCCGTCGTCCTCCTCGACGGTCATGGCGCCGGAGACGATGGTGATGATCTCGCCGCGAGTGGGGAACTCCCACCGCGACTTTCCCGGTTCGCTCTCCCAGACTCCGGATTGAATGCGGCCGTCGTCGCTGGTGAACTCGACGTCTGCGCGAGTGATGATGTCTCCGGCGAGTGGCTCTGCACTGGGTTGGTCGAGCAGTGCTTGCTGGAAGATCCCACTTGCGCTGTTCAACTCTGCGGCACGGAAGGTAATGGTCACAATTCAATCCTGACTTTCGAAACTCATGTGAATCATCGGACTTGTCGATGATGTCGTGTGTCTGCTGGGTCGGGATAGGTTCACTTGTCGCATCTTTCGGCACTTCGCTCGTACAGATGTCGAAAGTGCGATCACCCACCACTTGGCCGGGGTTGAGGGACCCAGCTGACGCCGAAACAGGCCCGAGCCCATGACAAAACCGCCCCCGTCTGTGATTTCGAACGAGGGTGATCGGTTGTGAGGCCTTACGTGGTGGACGCTGTCAACGAGGTGATGAAGCGCTCGGCTGCGGCGTCGACCTCGGCGTCGGGGGTGAGCAACCTCTGCAGCAACAGTCCTCGCAGACATGCGGTTGCGATGATGCTCTGCTGCTTTGCATCCACCACTGTGAATCCTTCGCGAAGGGCTGCCGCTTCGAGGAGGTGCGCCAAGTCGTCGAGGTCGGCGGCGAAATCTTGAAATGCTTTGTGCTCGTAAACCGCAAGTCCGGCCAGGTGAAAAAAGGTGCGGCTTCGATCTTCATGCTCGGCGTTCGAGTAGAAACTCCAGATCGCCCTGCTCAGGGCCGCGAACCCGAGATCCTTGCCCATCGCGGCGATGACGAGGTTGTCACGGCGGCGCGCTTCCGACAGTACGGCGCTGAGGAGACCTGGTCGTGATCCGAAGTGATAGGTCAGAAGCGTGTGGTGCACTCCGAGACGCTCCGCTACTTGGCGCATCGACAGCTTCGGACTTGGGCCGGTTTCACCGAACTCGTCGAACAGTGCCTGTAACAGTCGCTCTCGACCCTCCCCAACCGGCGATCTCACGCTACCTCCATTGACGGGTTCACCACTGTTGAGTACGGTACCGCATATCGAATTCACCAGTGTTTAGGAAAGAGGTTTTCTAATGCTCGGGAGGTCCCTTTGACTGACGTATGGTTTGCCGGCGGCATGGTCGCGGATGGATCGGGTACCGACCCGGTCGAAGTCGACGTGTGCGTGAGCGGCGGCATTGTCACCGCGATCGGACAGGCGCCGTCGGGTTCGACGACAGTTGACTTGGACGGCATGCTTCTGACTCCGGGGCTGATCGATGCTCATGTCCACCTGGGTATTTCGAGTCCGATCCGAAGGCAATTCGGGTTTGAGCTCTCGGCAGCGGAACTGGCTGCGGGCATCTTCGCCACCGCGGGCGATGCCCTCGACGCAGGCTTCACCACGGTGCGAGACGTCGGTGGCATCGACGGCGGAGTCGTCGACGTTATTGCGAGCGGCAAGGTGCGTGGTCCGCGTGTCCTCTCGTGTGGTCCTGTGCAGTGCCAGACCGGTGGACACGGCTACTACGGGGCCGCATGGGAGCCGACCGAGCTGTGGAACATGCACCACATTCCAGGGCTCTGCGCCTTGTCCTTGATGTCGGGTAATGCCGACGAGCTACGACGCAACGTGCGCGAATCGTTCCGCCGAGGCGCAACATTTCTGAAACTGTGCGTCACCGGCGGTGTCGTCGGAGGCCATGACCGCCTCACCGACACACAGTTCACCGTCGAGGAAATCTCCGTGGCAGTGGAAGAAGCAGCGTCGCGCGGCACCTACGTCACGGTCCACGCGCACAACAATGCGGGCATTCGCAACGCAGTGCGGGCGGGAGTGCGGTGCGTGGAACACGGCACCGACATCGACGCGGAGACTGCCCAGTTGATGCGCGAGCACGACGTGGCTCTGGTCCCCACCTTCGCCGTGGTGGAGCAGTTGACGGACACCGAAAGCATGGACCTGGACCCTGCAATACGAGAGCGTGCAGCCGGAGTGCGTCAACGCATGGCCAGAGCGCTCGAGGCCTCTCGCGCAGCAGGCCTGAGGATCGGCCTGGGCTCGGACCTCATCGGGCCGCACCAAAAGCGCCGAGGTGAGGAGTTGCGCTTGCGCGCGGAATTGGAGTCGCCGATGCATGCACTCGTTTCGGCCACCAGCGTCAATGCCGACATTCTCGGTATCGGGGAAACCGTCGGGACTATCCGCGTCGGTATGCAGGCGGACATGGTTGCCTGGCAGCAAGACCCACTCCGAGACGCAAAGGTGTTCGCCGATCCGGACATGGCTGCTCTCGTCGTGAAGTCCGGCAATATCGTCAAGGGAGACGTTCGATGAGCGCAATGCTGCACGGATGTTTTGCAGACACGGAGTACTTCGAAATAACGGCGAAGTCGGGGCACAGCTACGGCGTCTGGGTGACCACACCCCCCGGCTACGCGGACTCCACGGATCCCTTACCGCTGATCTACGTGATGGACGGCAACTGGGCTGTAGGTCTTACCGCCCCGCTCATCGTCACGCAGGCAGACCCGTACCTGACGGTCGCCCCGTACATTCAGGTCAGTGTCGGATATGCCGGTGAGGAGGCCGCCAACTGGGCACGGCTCCGCAACCGCGATCTCGTGCCGCCTGGGGAACCGGTAGGCGAAGAAATGATGGCTACTCTTGCCGCTGCTCGCGACTCGGGTGCAATGACCCAGGAGTACGTGGACGCCTACCTCGAGGAGCTGGCAGACACCCACGGGGACGTCTTCCTCGACTTCCTGACCGACGAACTCCACCCTCGCCTGTACTCGTCGGAGCTACGTGTCAGCGAGTCCGGGCACGGACTCTTCGGGTACTCGTACGGAGGCCTTTTCGCCCTCTACGCATGGCTGCGCGACGCGCCCCCATTCGCGACCTTCGGTGCGGGTAGTCCCGGAGTTGTGAACGCCGACAGCCAGATCCACACACTGGTCGAGGCACTGCCCGAGCGTGGCGTGGGCTCAGTTGTTCCGCAGCTGCACGTCACGCTGAACGAAGCCGAACTGACTGGACCCATTCCGATCTATCGCGGACTGTCACGCAATGTTCTCGCCGTCGTGGAGCAGTTGCATGGCAAGGGACGGTCGCAGGATGTTTCGACCGCGTTGTTGCACGAGACGCACGTCACCGGGCTGCAGGCATCGTTCCTGAGCTACTTGAAGACCTGCCATGCACGATAGCTCTCCGTCCCGGAGACGATGTGCACGCTGACACGTTCTAGGGCGATTTTCCGTAGACGCCGTTGAAGGAGAAGTCGGCTGTGGGTGTCCACCACGTGGTGGACACCCACAGCCGTGTCTATTCAGTTGTCGCGGCTGTCGATTCTCCAAGCCGGACAAGACTTCTAACCCATGACCGTCCCGGTCGACTCGGCATTGGGTGCCCGAAGGCGGGAGAATGCGCCGAGGTCGATTTCGAGCCCGGTGTGCATCCCGACATAGGTCAGGGGATCAGCGTCGTGATCGTGTCCAGCTTCCACTTCGTCGATGATCCTGGACATGAGGCGCCCAGCGATTGGCGCATTTTTGAATTGGTTCCCGCTGGTGCCCATGGCGACGTAGAAACCTTGTCTGTCTGTCTTGTCGTAGATCGGGGTCCAGTCAGACGCTGCGTCGTACACGCCGGCAATACCTTTCGGTTGTGAAGGGACCTCCAGGGTGGGGAAACGCCTGGCGGCGCGGAAAACCTGCGCTTCGAATCGGGCAACAGTGCGATTCGGGTTTGCGGTATCAGGATCGTCGATCCACTCGAGCGGATCGCAATCCGGTTCGGTTCCGCCGACGAGGAAACCGTTTCCAGGTTCGGCTCGCATGTAGGTTCCGAGATCCAAATCGGCGATCATCGGGCCGAGGATCTCGTTTTCGTTGTACTCAGTGGGTGCGGTGATGTGATGGACTTCCTGACGCAAGGGCCGAACCGAAACCTTGAAGTCGGACCCGACATTCGACAGCTTGTTGAACGCTCCTGACCAGGGGCCGGCGGCGTTGACGACAATCTTGGATTTCACACTTTCCCCGTCGTCGAGCCCTAGCTGCCAGGTGCCGTCAGGCAACTGCTCGACTGCCACCACACGCGTGTTGTATGCGAAAACCGCACCGTGCGAACGTGCTGCCGCAGCAAGATTCGCGGCTGCCAGTTGCGGGTCGTCGACGAACCCCGCCTGCGGTGTGTACAGCGCGCCGAGCGTGGTTTCCGCATCTGCGAAGAAGGACTCCGAGTCGACTGGCTTCGGTGGATAGTATTTACCTGCGTCGATACCGGGAATCTTTTCGACGAGTGTCGTTGCGTCCCAAAGTTGGTAGTCGATTCCGATCTTCTCGAACAGTCCAATCGTGCGCGCGTGGGGTGCGACGTCGACATCGAGCAGTGCCATCCCGCATTGCCGAAACTTCGCAAGCGCGCCGTCGACTGTCGCGTTGAGATGCTCGTTCCAGTTTTGCCAGCAATGCAGCGACTCCCAAGCCGCAGCCATACCGTCGAATGTGGAGTAGTTGAACCGGATGACCGCACTGGATGCACTGGTCGAGCCGTAGCCCGGACCACCAGACTTGTCGATGACCAGGACTTCGTAGCCTCGAGCGGCCAGTTCGTAGGCGATGGAGCTGCCGATCACTCCAGCTCCGACCACAACTGCATCGGTCTTGTCGGTAGGCACTTTCGGCCCCTCTTTCTACTGATGGCTTCGCCGGATCGAAGCGCAGCTATTCGATCCGGCGAGCTTGGGTTCTGGTAATTCCGACGCCGTCGACTTCCTCTGGAGACCCGCATCCCGACTTCTCGGATTCGGCTCTGCCTTAATGGATTTGGTACCTGAAAGTCCAGAGGTGTCCGTCGTCCTCAACTCTCTCGTGGCGGCCATCGGAACGCTATCGACAGCTGCTCAAAAAATCACAGCCGTGGCGCGTCCGTTGTCAGAAATGTTTCGTCGAGCTGCCCCGCGTGGCAGGCCAGTCTTTCGATTCCGGAATCCCTCGCCACAGAATGGGAAGTGCGATCAAAGCGATGGCGGTCGCGTAGAAGGCAGGCGACAGATCGCTTCCAGTGACGTTGACCAGTGCTGCGCACACCAGCGGCGCAGTTCCTGCAAAGAGTGCATATGCGATGTTGTAGGGGATCGCCGTGCCGGTGAATCGAGCATGCGTCGGCATCATTTCGAGAATTACGAGCAAAGCGGACGCGAGTAGGGAAAGCGCGATGACCAGAGCAGCCAGTGCAATGGCAATCGCGAAAATGTTTCCGGTGCCGATGAGCATGTAGCTGGGCACCGAAACGAAAACTGACATCACCATGCCGATTCTGACGAGAGGTCTCCGGCCGATTCGGTCGACCGTAGCGCCGAAGAAGATGAACAGCGGGACTGCGAGAACCAAAGCGCCGGTTGTCATCAGCAGTGCCACCGTGCTCGAAACGTCGGCTGAAAGAATCAGAAATGTCGGCATGTAGCCGAGCAGCATATGAGTAACGACACCGAGCGAGGCGAAATACACGAATGACGTGAGCAGAGTCCGCCAGTGATTGCGGAACAGATCTGTGAGAGGGCGGGTTGGAAGGGAATCGTTTTCTTTCATTTCCTTGAAAGCCGGAGTTTCCTCGACCGCAAGCCTCATGAACAGTCCCACCATGGCGACAACGCCTCCGATGATGAACGGCCAACGCCATCCCCCGTCGGCAAAGGACTCAGTGCCGACCAAGCTGAATGACAAGACTGTGACCGTGGCCAAGATGCTGCCGACGAACGACGAAGAGCTGATAATCCCTGCGTACAAGCCGCGCCGGTGAGACGGCGCATGTTCGACGACGAAGGTTGCCGCTCCGGTGTATTCGCCGCCGGCCGAGAATCCTTGAACCAAGCGACAGAGCAGCAGCAACAGCGGTGCTGCAACACCGATCGAAGCGTAGGTCGGTAGGAGGCCGATAGCCGCTGTCGAGCAGCCCATGAGCGTAATAGCCAGGGACAGTGACCTCCGTCGGCCGAGGCGGTCACCCAGTCTTCCGAAGAATATGCCGCCGGCAGGTCTGGCCAAGAATGCGACTCCGTAAAGAGCGAAGGTGGCAAGCAGTGCGCCACTGCCGAACTCCGGAGGGAAGAACACTGTCGCGAGAACTGCGGCAGTGAAACCGTAGATCGTGAAATCGAACCATTCGACGATGTTGCCTGTCGCGCCGGCAATCAGGGCCCTACGGCGCGCCGATCGACGTCCGGGTGACGTCTCGGTTTGATGCTCTACAGAAGCATTTGCTGTGCCGGTCATGATGATTCCTCTCGGGATCTGCTGAATAGCAACGGTTTTGCGACGTCACGGTGGCCGATGTCGTTCGGAGGCATGCGAAATTGAAAGAGGCCGACCGGACCCACGTTGATCTGGCGAACGGAGGTTGCGATCGATTCCGGATCAGGGACAACGCTTTCTCACGCGAGAGCGTGTCGGCTGGCTTCGACCCACAATGCAAATCTCACGGCTGCAACGAATCTCGTCGCTGTCGTGCAACCTGTCGTTGCTGGGTATGCCTGGTCGCGGGCCGAGCGAACACGTTCCGGGTCTCATGTGCTTCGGCATGTAGCGAGCTTATGGCGCGAAAGTTAGTTGCATCACTGTCATTCGTTAAAACTGTCGCGGACGAATTTAGTCATATGTTGCAAAACGGCGAGCGTGGCTCGTACAGTTCGACCATGGCCGGAGAACTACAGCATTTGGTGGATACTACCGGGCGACGACTGGACCGTTCCGTTGCGATCGACGATGCACAGATCCGTCTACTCGCGTACAACTCGCATGACAGTGCCGTCGATTCAGTCAGAATGAATTCCGTTCTACAGCGGAATGTTTCACGCGAGATTGTGGACTTCATCTACGCGAGTGGAGGCCGTGAAGCCCTCGATCTCTTCACTGTTCCCGTCAACGAAGAACTAGGGCTGACCCTTGGCCGGGTCGGGATGCCGATCCGGTACCGCAATGCGCTGCTGGGCTTCGTCTGGCTGTTGACTTCAGAGGGCGAAGTTGACGAGGATCAAGCCGAGGTCTTGAGGCGCACGGCTGATGCGGCGGCGATGATCCTTCATCGCGGACAGTTGCTGGACGAGTTGTCCCGAAGTCGGGAGCGGGAACTTACTCGAGACGTACTGTCTGGCGAGCGGTCGCTGCGCGAGGACGCGGCAAGCAGATTGGCTGATGAGGGCTTGATGGCTGCGGGTCCAGCAGTCGCGGTCACTATGTTGCTTCGTCCCGTGCACCGGTCGACATTGACCGAAAGAGATCGTCTGAGTGTTGCCGTCGGCGTCGATCAGCTTCGGCGGAGGCTCCCGCGGAACAGTGCAATCCAACTCGACCGCCCCGACCACAGTCTGCTGATCGTATCGGTGGCCGAACACTCGACTCAAACCCATCTGGACTCGTTGATCGTGGCAGCCCGGGAGCGAGTCTTGTCTGAAAGTGGGCGCCAGAACATCGAATGTTGGGTTGGTATCGGTGAACTGCGAACCTCGGTTGCAGACGTGCGCGAATCCTACGAAGAGTCCAGACGCTCCGCAGATGTAGCCCAGGTCGTCAAGGTGCTCGGAAATGTTGTGCATTATCGGGATCTCGGCGTCTACGGACTTCTGGCCGAACTGTCGGAGGATCGACTCGAGAACAGTATTCACTCAGGTTTGCAGTCCTTGCTCAGCCATGAGGACTCAAAAAGTGAGGCTCTTCTCGCGACGCTGGAGAGCTTTTTGGACAATGCCGGTGACGTAAAGCGGACGTCCGAGGCGCTCTGTGTGCATCGAGGGAGCTTGTACTATCGTTTGCGGCGAATTCAGGAGATAACACGCGCAGACTTGGCAAACGGCGACGACCGGTTGGCATTGCATTTAAGTCTGAAAGTCGCGCGGTTGTTAGATCTCCGATGATCCCAACCGAGAAGAGGGGACTGCGGAAGAATCCAGCGGCTCAACGTAGTTCGGGGCTTTCGATCGTCAAGCATGATGGTTCTGGGGTGGGAAAGGAAGCGCGTCGTACATCGGCCGGGGTGGGTTGGCTTGACCTGCTGAGACGTTCATACGTTTGATCGGGCACCTTCTATCCTCCTGTCGGCAGATGCGGCGGAGTGCAACTTTTTCGGGCATTGAAAGTGCAGAATCGTCCAGATGAGTGTCGAGCTGCGTGAAGAACGCGCGTTTTTGCAAACCGAAATGACGACGAATTTGGTCTGAGTTCGGTCCCCCGGTACGCAGATGTTTGCGCGCAAACTGGACTATTTGTTGCCGACTGCACACAGGGGATTTCGCGTCCATCCGTTGGCTCCCTTTACGGTTGGATTGGATCAGATACCTGAGCCGGTGCGATTTTTGCGCACCCCTTCACTGCAGGTCTGGTCTGATCTTTCCGAAATTGGAGTCGCGGAGATATATGCAGTTGTTCGAGATCGTTCCCCCGAAATTGAACAAACGCGCCAGACTGGATTGTGGCCATTGATGCTGCACGTCTAGCCATTTGCTTGCTGCTGAGCTGGCTGGTCAGCGCGACACAGTATCGGTGATGTTGCCGGCCTATCGCCAAACGGTGAAATGGTTCTGCCAGGAGAACGACACGTTTTTGCCGGCATTCGAGACGACGACTCCGCGCGGATCGACTTCTGGGGGAAGGGGAACCGACCACATCATCTTTCCGTCGCGAGCCCGGATCGCGTGCATGCCGGTGTAGTCACTGAAGACGAAGTGGTCGCCATCGGTTACCCCGCTGCGAACCCAGTACGCGTCTTGCCAGGGCGTTTGCCACAACTGTCGGCCACTCTCGATGTCGAGACCCGAGATTGTGCGAGTCTCGGGAGACGTGACCAGGATTGTTTTTCCTACCACCGCGGCGATGGCGCTTCCCGTCCCGGCCATCGCGGTGTTGACGATTTGTGAACTGCGCCAAAGTTCGTCACCGGAATTCGGGTCGTAGGCGCCGTCGCCGAGAAACATCGGCAGGGCCGTCGAGGACGTACTTGGGTAGGACGACGATGAGGAAGAGGGAATCGGTATCGCACGAATCGTGGATCCATCTGAAGCCAAGAGGTTTTGGGTTCCCACATAGCCTGATCTGCCTCCGACACTGGTGAGGAACAATCCGTTCCCGGCCGGGGCAAGCGAATCGCCCTCGAATCTGAATCGTTCTGCGCCGGAATCCAGATCGTAGATTCGATAGCGGTACTGTGGGTCCCCGCCATCGCCCTGTTCCATCGCAATGACAGTGTCGGTGTGAGGGACCGTGTAGACGGCCCCGAACTTCTCACTTGGTTCGAAGGTGCGAACGAAGTTGGCCGTTAAGTTGGTTGTGTTGCCGCTGGCGAGAATTCGTGTTCGAATCGTTCCGTCCATCCTTTCGCCGGACGTGTACACGGTGTCTCCGGTGATGACGGCGCCATTGAGATCGAAGTCGGTTCCGAGGTCGGACAACAGAGTTCCGGTCGCGGTATCGACAAAGATCATCCGTCGATCGCCCCAGCACGCGATGATCGTGGATTCGTTCTGTTGGCTGCACTGGCCGATGACTCCGCCGATTCGCGTTTTCCACAGCGGACTTCCGTCGTCGGGATTCACACCGACCAGTGTGACGGCACCGACTCCCTGACTCGACGAAGACTCGTCGGTCTTGGGAAGGGGATAAGCAGTCGCAGCCACCAGCACGTCACCGACTTGGTACGTGTTGCCGTAGCCGTAGTAGCGATCGAGGCCGGAAGGCATCGACAGCAGTACGGCGCCGGAGTTGTCCGTGAGCGTTCGAACATCGAGTTCCCAAGCTTGTTGCGGAGGATCGGAGAGGTCCACGTCGACAACCCCCTGCTCGACGATCGGACCGCCTATCTTCTGCTTCGGCGAGGCTGCCTCACTGGAGTCGGAGAGTGCCGATACGACGATGAACGCGATCGCCACGATCAACGCCAGTCCGAGGGCGACCAGTTTCCAGTGTTCCTTCAACCGAAGCTGCATCGAAAGACCGTAACCGATCGAGCAAACTGATCGGTTCGTTTCGCGGACGGCCGGCTCGATGTCGATCGCGAGATCGAGCCCACGTGCTCGGTGTGACGAAGTGTGGTGGCCTCGTACACACGAGACCACCACACCGACGGCGTCAGACGTAAGGCGAGTACGCCGGGAGATCCAACTGACCGTTGCCCGACAGTCCGATCACAATCACCTCGGGTTCGGTGACGGCGCGAGCGTGAGCGATGGCGCCGGCAACCGCGTGGGTTGATTCCGGAGCCGGGATGATCCCTTCGGCGCGTGCGAAAATCAGACCGGCCTGGAGCGCGTCGTCCTGATCGACGGCAATCGCATCCATGAGTCCGAGGTTGACCGCATGCGAGACCATCGGCGACATACCGTGGTAGCGAAGGCCACCGGCATGGATCGCCGGGGGAACGAAGTCCTTACCCAGAGTGTGCATCTTGAGCAGCGGAGTCAGCCCGGCGACGTCACCGAAGTCGTACCGGTACTCGCCCTGGGTGAGGGACGGGCATGCCGAAGGCTCGCAGGCGACCAGACGAGTCTTGGTGCCTTCGCGAAGGTTTCGTCCCAGGAACGGGAAGGTGAGTCCGGCGAGGTTGGAACCGCCACCGGCGCAACCGAACACGGTGTCGGGGACGGCGTCGCCGGCTTCTTTGAGCTGGACCATTGCTTCCTGACCGATCACGGTCTGGTGAAGCATGACGTGGTTCAGCACGCTACCGAGTGAGTAGTGCGTGTTCGGATCCTGCGCAGCGACCTCGACGGCCTCACTGATCGCCATACCAAGCGAGCCGGTGGTGTCGGGATGCGACTTCAACAGTGCGCGTCCGGCTTCCGTCAGGTCGGAAGGCGACGGGTGACAGATTCCGCCGTACGCCTCCATCTGGATGCGTCGGTACGGCTTCGAATCGAAGGAGGAGCGAACCTGCCACACCTCGACGTCGAGTCCGAGCAGTGCGCCCGCGAACGACAGCGACGCACCCCACTGGCCTGCGCCGGTTTCGGTGGTGAGCTTGGTGGTTCCTTCGATCGCGTTGTAGTACGCCTGCGCGACAGCAGTATTCGGCTTGTGTGAACCGACCGGGCTCACGCCTTCGTACTTGTAGTAGATGCGGGCAGGCGTGCCCAGAGCGCGCTCGAGTCGATGCGCACGGAACAGGGGAGATGGCCTCCACATGCCGTAGATCTCGCGAACCGTCTCCGGGATCTCGATGTAGCGCTCGGTTGCGACTTCCTGCGCGATGAGGTTCATCGGGAACAGCGGCGCCAAGTCCTCAGGGCCGAGCGGCTCACGAGTGCCCGGATGCAGGTGCGGGGGAACAGGCTCGGGGAGGTCAGCCGCCAGGTTGTACCAGTGCGTCGGCACTTTCGACGGGATGGAGACGCCCAAAGGCTCGAGCGAACGGTTGAGTGGGGTGGTGGTCAACTAACTCTCCTTCGTGGATTCGGTACCTGATCTTGGCGGTCGTAGCGACGACGCGTACGGCATTTGCCGGATCGGGGATCCTGGAGAGGAGCCTGCTGGACCACCCGATGTCGGTCCGGGCAGCACGCAGTTGCGGCTGACCGTCAGCGGTCGGGCCACCAGAGGTGCGCAGTGAGCAGGGTCACGAGCCGATCGTACATCGGTACTCGCGCCCTGCTCACGTCGGGCTTAGCGGAAAATCATGCACGTCGTGGTTCCATGCGCCACCAACTTGCCGTTCTTGTCCAAGACCTTGCCCTCTGCCGTCGCGGTACGCCCGCCCACGTGAATGACGCTGCCGTGGGCTGTCAGTTCGTCACCGTCGAGAGGCACCGTGCGGATGTAGTTGAGCTTGAGTTCGAGGGTCGTGTAGCCGACGCCGGCCGGAAGCATCGTGTGTACCGCGCAGCCCATGACCGAGTCGAGCAGCGTTGCGCAGATGCCGCCGTGCACAGTGCCGAGCGGGTTGCTGAAATCGGCGCGCGGGGTCAGGGCGAAGCTCACGGATCCTTCGTTGACCTCGCGCATCTCCATGCCGAGGAGGCGTCCGATGCTGGGTCGGTCGTTGACCTGCGTTCCCATCCAGCGGAGAAGTTCGAGGCCTGTCATCTGCGCCGGATCGACGGTCGCGGTTGTCTCGTCACTCATTGTTTCATCCCATCACTATGTAGGTCGTCATACATAACGTAGCGTATGAGTCGACAGGTGTACCGACGGCCGAAGGATCTGTGACATGGCAGAGCTGAGCTCACGTGATCGCATGATTCGCAGTGCGGTTGAACTGATCAGCCGCAACGGTGTCGACGCGACGTCCTTCAGCGACGTCATCAAGCACAGCGGCGCACCCCGTGGGTCGATCTACCACCACTTTCCTGGCGGTAAGACCGAGTTGATGGTCGAAGCCGTGCGCGCGGCCGGTGCGATCATCACCAGACGGATCAGCTCGGCTGCGGCTACCGGTTCCACGGCCGACGTGATCGAAGCGGTCGGAGACATCTGGCGACTCAATCTCACACGCTCGGACTTCGCGATCGGCTGCCCGGTGATTGCCGGCGGGTTGGCGCGTGCCAGTGAGCCAGAAGTCGCGGAAGTGTCGGCTGAGGTCATGCTGGGATGGCAGAAGTTGATCGAATCGCAACTCGAAACTGCGGGTTATCCTGCAGTGCAGGCAAAATCGATGGCAAACCTGACGATCACGTCGGTCGAAGGTGCAGTGGCGGTGTGCCAGACGACTCGAAGTATCGAGCCGCTCGAACAGGTCATCGCTTCACTGCAGGGGCTCTCTCGTTCTGAGGCTTGGTCCCGCTGAGCCTTCGGGGGTTGACTTCGGTCGTCAAGTATCCGTAACTTCATGTAACGGCTAATTGGGCAGGAGTAGGCGATGACACATTGGTTCGACCTCGAACCGGTCGGTGTCGATTTCTTCGACACGGCACCGCATATCTTCACGTACTCGATCGATCTCGCCGCCGAACCTGACGCCGTCTGGGCCGGTCTGACCGCCGACGAGCCTTTGTCGTGGTGCCGACTGCTCACAAAAGTGCACTACACCTCGCCGCGCCCCTACGGCGTCGGCACGCGCCGAATCGCGGAGGTGGGCGGCGGTGCGATGCAGATGCGCGAAAAGTTCATCACCTGGGACGACGAAACGCGTCGGCACTCGTTTTACGTCGAACAGTCCAATGTTCCGCTGTTCCAATCCTTCGCGGAGGACTACCGCGTCGACGAGCTCGCAGTGGGTTCGAGACTGCAGTGGAATTTTGCATTCTCGCCGCGTCCGAAGCTGTCGCTCGCGGTGCGCGGCGGGCTACCGGTCAACTCGCTGATCTTCTCGAGCTTCGTGCGCGATACCAAGCGGCACTTCGGTTCTGCGCCACGCCATTGACTTTCTTCCCTTCATACGAGAGGCATCCATGACCACGCTCGGAGAATCATTGACTTTGCCCTGCGGGCAGATCCTGCGGAATCGCACGATGAAAGCTGCGCTCAGCGAGGCTCTGGGGGACCGGACTCATGGACCGTCCACTCGCTTGGAAACGCTGTACGGTCGTTGGGGCAGTGGCGGGTTCGGTTTGCTGATCACCGGCAATGTCATGGTCGATCGATCGCAGATCGCCGAACCGGGCAATGTCGTCGTCGACGACGATCGTGATGCCGAAGCACTGACTGCCTGGGCCAAGACCGCCAAGAACGGCGGCGCCGAGATCTGGATGCAGCTGAACCACCCAGGGCGGCAATCCAACCCGATTGCCAGCAGAGGTAGACCGGTCGCCCCGAGCGCGATCGCGCTGAAGATTCCGGGAATGGCGACGCCGCGAGAACTCTCGACCGCTGAGATCGACGAGATCATCGACAAGTTCGCGGAAACCGCTCGCGTCGCCGAGTCCTCCGGCTTCGGGGGCGTGCAGATACACGCAGCGCACGGTTATCTTGTTGCGCAGTTCCTTTCGCCCTTGTCCAATCAGCGGACGGACGAGTGGGGTGGAGATCCTGAGCGTCGACGACGCTTTCTGATCGAGATCGTTCGGCGCATACGCTCTGCCGTTGCTCCGGGATTCGCGGTCTCGGTCAAGCTCAACTCGGCTGATTTCCAACGAGGTGGATTCTCGGAAGACGAGTCGCGAGAAGTAGTGCGCGCGTTGACCGAAGAGTCGGTGGATCTCATCGAGATCAGCGGTGGCAGTTATGAATCGCCGGCCATGATGGGTAAAGCGCAGAAGCAGAGCACTCGCGATCGAGAGGCATATTTCCTCGAGTACGCCGAGACAGTCCGAGCGATTGCCGGCGACATTCCCTTGGCGGTCACCGGCGGCTTCCGCTCGCGATCGGCGATGGTCGAGGCACTGGCTTCCGGCGCGTGCGACGTGATCGGCCTCGGCCGGCCGACGATCACGATCCCCGACGCGGCAACCGTTCTCCTGGAATCGGATCGGGAACGATTGACCGTGCCGACTGTTGAGTTCGGAGCGCGGAAGTTGTTGGGGAAGGTTGCCGACATCTCGATGCTCGACGGTGCACTCGACCTGCAGTGGCATACCGATCAGCTGCACCGGATGGGCGACGGAAGCGAGCCGGATCCGGCTCGGCCGTGGTGGAAGACCCTCGGAACGATAGTGAGGCGAAACGGATTCGATGCGCTTCGCCCCACCAAACGAGCGGCTTGATCAGTTCGGTGCACCGATGTTGAGTTCATCGGGATGCGCGCCGACGCGGGTACCGTCGTCGAGCGTATCGATTTCGCTCAGGTCGAGATCGGTGAGTTCGAAGTCGAATACGTCGATGTTCTGAGCGATTCGAGCATCGTGTACGGATTTCGGGATGACGATCAGGCCGTTCTGAAGGTGCCAACGGATCAGGACCTGCGCGGCAGTCTTGCTGTGGCGGTCACCGATTCGAGTGATGATCGGGTCGGTGAGCAGGGTGTTGGGCTTGGACGCCTTACCCCAACCTGCGTTACTGGTACCGCCGAGTGGGCTCCACGATTCGACCTTGATCCCGTGCTCGGCGGCCTTGTCGCGAATGGCGTGCTGCGTGAGGTGCGGGTGCAGTTCCACCTGATCGACTGCGGGCAACAATCCACCGCGTTCGACGAGAAGCTGCAGATGATGCGGCTCGAAGTTGCACACCCCGATTGCCTTGGCGCGGCCCGATTCCGCGATCTTTTCGAGTGCGTCCCACGTGCGGAGGAGTCGGTCGTTGTCCTGCAGAGGCCAGTGGATGAGGTAGAGATCGACGTAGTCGACGCCCAGCTTGTCGATGCTGGTGTCGAAAGCCTTCAACGCCGGCTCGTAGCCCTGATCCGCATTCCACAGCTTCGTGGTGAGGAATATGTCCTCTCGCGCGACGGACGAGTTGGCGATACCTCGTCCGACGCCCTCTTCGTTCCCATATGCGGCAGCGGTGTCGATGTGCCGGTAGCCGGCGTCGTCGAGAGCGAACCGCACTGCATGCTCGGTTTCGTCGTTGGTGGCCTGCCAGACTCCGAGGCCGAGTTGCGGGATCGTGGTTCCGGAATTCAGCGTGATGTCAGGATTGCTCATGGATCAAGGCTAGCGATCTCGAGCTTTCCTTGCCTGGGTCAGAGCCGCCTGGGTCAGAGAGTCGTAGCCGAGTACCCGTGTGCCGCTGCAACACTGTCGGACAGGAGCAGGCCGTCGTGTGTGCTCAGTCCTGACCCCAGGCCGGGAACTGTCGCGACCGCGTCCTTCCACCCCTTGTCTGCCAATGCGACGACGTACGGAAGCGTCGCGTTGGTGAGCGCGTACGTCGACGTACGGGGGACGGCTCCGGGCATGTTCGCAACGCAGTAGAAGACGGAACCGTGAACCTGGTACGTCGGATCGGCGTGCGTGGTCGCGTGTGAATCCTCGAAGCAGCCGCCCTGGTCGATGGCGATGTCGACCAGTACAGATCCCGGCTTCATGCGCGCCACCAGGCTGTTGGAGACGAGGGTCGGCGCCTTCGCCCCGGGGACCAGCACTGCGCCGATGACGAGGTCGGCGTCGAGTACTGCCTGTTCCAGTTCGAGGCTGTTGGACGTGATGGTCTTGACCTGGCCGTGGTACAGCTCGTCGATTTCCCGCAGGCGCGCGATCGACAGATCGAGAACGGTGACGTCGGCCTGCATGCCGTAGGCCACGGCGATGGCGTTCTTGCCGGAGACGCCAGCACCGATCACCACGACCTTGGCGGGGCGCACTCCGGGGACGCCGCCCATCAGCACTCCGCGTCCGCCGCCGTGACGCATCAAGTGGTAGGCGCCGGCCTGCGGCGCAAGGCGTCCGGCTACTTCGCTCATCGGTGCGAGAAGGGGCAGTGAGCCGTCGGAACCGACAACGGTTTCGTAGGCGATGGAGGTGGTCTTCGAAGCCAGGAGTGCGTCGGTGCATTCCTTCGACGCCGCCAGGTGCAGGTAGGTGAAGAGCACCTGATCCCTACGGAGTCGCGAATACTCTTCTGCAATAGGTTCTTTGACCTTCAGGAGCAGATCTGCGTCTGTCCAGACCTGATCGGCGGACCCGAGGATCTGCGCGCCCGCGGCCTTGAAATCCTCGTCACTGAACGAGGAGCCGACGCCTGCGCCCGTTTCGATGACGACCTCGTGCCCTCGGCCGACCAGTTCGTGGACGCCTGCTGGGCTGATAGCCACGCGGTACTCGTGGTTTTTGATTTCGCGGGGGATTCCGACCTTCATGACGCGGCTCCGAACTGAGTCTGTTGTTTCTTCGAATGGCAGGTGCCAAGCATGAAGTTTCGTCGCCAGATAGTGAAGAGAAGTGAAGATAATTCTCTAGGCTGTATTCATGGTGCGCGAAAGTTCAAAAATCGGTATTCAGACGGCCGCCTCGCCGAAGCATGTTCGGGCTGCCGTGAAGTTGGACGAGGTCGACCGGGTTCTGCTCGAAGAGCTGGCGAAAGACGCGAGGATTCCGAACAATGCGCTGGCCGCGATCGCGGGAATTGCGCCGTCGACATGCCTCGGCCGTGTGCGCGCCTTGGTGGACAACGGCGTGATCAGGGGATTTCACGCGGACATCGACCCCGCCGCTCTCGGAATGGATCTGCAGGCGATGATCGCAGTTCGACTGCAGGCCAACGCACGGTCGCACCTCAACCGGCTCGGCGACGATTTCGCCAAGCTGGACTCGGTGCTCAACGTGTACTTCGTTGCCGGTGTCGACGACTACATGCTGCACGTCGCAACGACGGATTCGGCGCAGTTGCGTGACTTCGTCGTCAACAATCTCTCGGCACATCCAGCGGTTGCTGCGACCGAGACGATTCTGATCTTCGAACACGTCAGGCCTCGAGGCGGTACTGCCTGATTAGTTCTCACCTGATGGCGGGTCGACGCCCGGACCAGGCGTTCTCGAGGAGTTCGCTCAGGCCCGGCGGGGTGATCTCACGCGGGTTCGGATACGCGGCGGAGGTGGCGAGTTCGACTGCATTTTCGATTTGATCGTGACTCATTCCCAGTTCTCGCAGAGTGGTCGGTCCGCCGCACGCGGTGACGAGGTCGAAAACGCCGGTAGCGGCATCGGATGCGCCCAGAGCAGTCGCTATTCGCGACATCACATCCGGGACAGCAGGCGCGTTGAATGCCATCGCGTGGGGGAGGACAACGGTGTGGGTGGGAGCATGCGGCAAACCGAAGCTGCCACCGAGGGTGTGGCACAACTTGTGATGAAGCCCCATACCGACCGTGCCCAAGCAGGTTCCGGCCAACCAGGCTGCTTGCAGTAGTTCGGCCCTACCTTCCAGATTTTTCGGATCATCGACAATGATCGGCAGCGCACGGGCGATCCCGGAGATCGCCTCGATCGCCATCAAGTCCGTGATCGGGTTGGACTCGGTGGAGTACAACGCTTCAACCGCATGCGCCATCGCGTTGACGGCGCTGGTGACGGTGGTATCCAGCGGCAGATCGAGAGTGAGGTCGACGTCGTAGATGACGGTTTCCGGTCTGATGTGGGGAGAGGAGCGAGTTGTCTTGCGTCCGTTCTCTGTTTCACCCAACACCGGAGTGACTTCTGATCCCGCGTACGTTGTCGGAACGACGATCTGATCGAACCCCGCTCGTAGTGCCAGTGCCTTGGACAACCCGGTTGCCGAACCGCCGCCGATCGCGACGACCGTGTCGACGTGATGGTTCTCGGCAAGTCTCAGCGCGGCTGTCGTGACTTCGATCGGAGTATGCATCACAGCGCCGTCGAAGCGGACCACCGCCATGTCGCCGAGAGATTCGGTGACGGCGGCGGCAACCGCGTCGAGTCGACGACTTGCCAGCACCATCACTCGGCTACGGCCGAGCCGCCGCACTTCTTCGGCGATCGTATCGATCATCCCTTGGCCGAAGGCAATTCGAGACGGTGAAGCGTCGTACGAGAAGGGCTTCATGTCATCCCTGAGAAACGGTGGCGTGCATTTCCCAGACGATGACCTCTGCCCCGGTATCGGAGCTGAGCTGCTGACCTCCACCGCCGGATACTCGCACCGCGTCACCTTGTTCGAGCACTCCGACGCCTTCCATGGCGGCCTGACCGTCGGCGACAAAAACATGCAGGAACGGTGCGTCCGGCAGGGTCACAGGTTGTCCGGGTTGCAGACGCGCAACGTGCATCGCGGCGTACTTGTTCTTGATCCGGATTGCCGAGTGATCGGCGTACGCGTCCATGCCCGACGCGACGGGAACCAGTCCACCGGCAAGCAATTCGGCGTCGATCTCCAACTGCTCGTATCCGGGCGTGATTCCGGCCTCGTCGGGGACGACCCACATCTGGATGAAGTGAACCGGGTCGCTGTGCTTGTCGGAATGCGCACCCGCCACGTCACCGAGTCGCCACGAATCGTTCTTCTCCGAATGCAGGATTCCCGTTCCAGCGCTCATCCGCTGGGCGAGACCGGGGTAGATGACGCCCGAATGCCCCATCGAATCCTGATGTACGAGAGAACCTCTCAGTACCCAGGTGACGATCTCCATGTCCTGGTGCGGGTGGGTGTCGAATCCCATTCCGGGCGTGACGATGTCGTCGTTGTTGACCAGGAGAAGACCGTGGTGAGTGTTCTTCGGGTCGTAGTGATTGCTGAACGAGAACGAGTGCTTCGAGTCCAGCCAGCCGGCATTGGACTTGAAGCGATCCCCGGATCGACGGATATCGAGGTTCGGCTGCGACAGAGTGGAGGTCATGGTGTGCCTTCCGAATGGTGTGGGGGAGAGCAAGTTTTCAGAGGACGTGATTGCCGTACATCTCGCCGAGCGGGTCGGCGATCAGCTCGAGTCGAGCGCCGTCGGGATCGCGGAAGTACAACGAAACCTCGCTGTGCTCGATCAGTTCGACGCCGGCCTCGGTCAGTTGGGTGCGCAGCTTCGCCCACTTGGCAGGTTCGACGCTGATCGCGATGTGGTGGAGGCCGCCGAGTACTTCTTGGTACGGGCCCACGTCGAGACCCGGGAAGTCGAAGAAGGCCAGAAGGTTGCCATTGCCGATGTCGAAGAAGAAGTGCGACGACCCGGGATAGTCACGGTTCTCGATCAACTCGGTGAGTGGGAATCCGAGGAGATCCTGGTAGAACTTCACGGTTCGTTCGACGTCACTGCTGATCAGGGCCGTATGGTGCAGGCCGCGTGCGGTCGATGCGGGTCGTTTGTCGGCGGGGAGCAGATGTCGATCCCTGATCTCGGCCCGGCGTTCCTCGAACTGCACTGCGTTGTCGAACTGCACTGCGTTGTTGTCGCTCATGGCGCCCGCCTCTCGGTTGAACCTTCTCTTCGAACAGGTAGTTGACTGATCAACTACATTGAGAATAGATCATTTAATTTCGTTGTCAACTACTTCGGATATACTGGTGTCATGGAATCGACGCGGTGGTTGAGCGACTCGGAGCAAACGGCCTGGCGGGCTTACCTGGACTCGACCCGACTGCTCCAGCGTGTTCTCGATCAGCAGTTGGTGCGAGACTCCGACATTTCCTTCACCGATTTCGAACTGCTGGTCGCTCTCGCCGAAGCGCCCGGGCGGCAACTGCGCATGAGTGAGCTCGCCGATGCTGTGATGGCTACACGAAGTGGTGTGACCAGGGCCGTCAATCGGTTGGTCGGTGCGGGGTGGGTGCGCCGGGTTGAGTGTGTCGACGACAAGAGGGGCGCCAATGCGGAGCTGACCGACTTGGGTGCCGACAAACTGGCGTCGGCAAGCCCGGCGCACGTAGCCGCAGTGCGGGAGAGCATGTTCGATCTGCTGAGCCCGCGAGATGTCGAGCGGCTCGGTGTGGTCTTCGGTGAGATGCGTCGGCACCTTCTCGAGACCCAGTCAGGTAATTGACAGAGCAACGGTCCACGTCACGTAGTTGGTGAGGGCTGCGAACGGACTGCCATCATTGTCTGGTGACCCGCATTCGTATGTTCGCAACCGACCTCGACGGCACCCTGCTGCGCTCCGACCGAACGATTTCGGCGCGCACCGCGCAGGCCATGGAGAACGCGCGGCTCGCCGGAATCGAAGTTGTGTGGGCGACGGCCCGCGCCCGGCATTCGGTACACACTTTGGCGAACTCGTGCGGATTTCGCGGTAAAGCTGTGTGTGCCAACGGAGCTGTGATTCTCGACCTCGCCGACGGGACTCCGGAGATCGTCGACACCGTCTCGATCGAAATGTCCTTGGCTGCAACGGCGATGGAGCAAGTTCGCGCACTGGTTCCGGGCGTCGTGTTCGCGAACGTCGGACCCACTCAGTTCTTTGCCGAGCCGGAGTATGCCGCTCTGTGCGAATTCGCGGACCATCACCGGCACCTGCACGAGATGGTGCTCGCCGATACCCTGCCGCTGGACGTGGAGCCGATGGTCAAGATCGTGGCCCGGCATGCGGAAGTTCCCAGCGCCGACCTGTACCGAACAGCGGTCGCTGCGGGCATCGAGGGCGTGGAGTTGACCCACTCCGGCGCCCCGTACATGGAAATGGCCGCGGCGGGCGTCTCGAAGGCCAGCGCTCTCGCGCAGTTGTGCGCGATCGACGGCATCGACGCGTCGGAAGTGGCGGCAGCCGGTGACGCCTTCAATGACGTTGCCATGCTGACCTGGGCCGGAACGGCTCTGGCGCCGGCCAACGCGAGAACCGAGGTCATCGAGCTCGCCGACCGAATTCTGCCCACGAACGACGAGGACGGCGTGGCGAGCTATCTCGAAGAATTGGTTGCGGGGCGCTAGTTCAGCTGCTGACGGCCTTGGGTCCGGTGCCGATACCGACTCCGCAGTCCGTCATGAATTCGGAGAAGACGCGGTCGAAGCGATCCGGGTAGTCAAGGTGCGGGAAATGTCCGGCGCGCTTGAAGATCTCCACCCGCCCCAGCGGTAGTTCGGCGCGGGCGTTCTCGGTGTGGGCGTTGGGGATGATGGTGTCTTCCTCACCCCACACCAGTAGTGCCTGCAGATTCTTGAAGTTGGCGAAATGCGGAGTGGCATTGACGGTTTGACCGTTGTAATTGATGACCGATCGTGCCGTCGCCAGAAATGCCTGACGTGTCGACGCGTCCGATACCGAAGCGAAGCTCTTACGAGCCTCGCTCGCGCTGGCACCGAGCTTGAACAGGCCGATCTTGTTGAAAAGTCCGAGCGCTTTGTCGGTCACGTCGGTCAGCGTCCTCGACGCGAGGACGGGAAGTACCAGTTCGCTGCCGGGCAGTGTCGCCGCGCGCAGGAGTGGGCTCACCTCGGGGCCGAGTCCACCGCTGGCTACCAGGCACAGCCGCTCCACCCGGTCGGGGAACAGATACAGCGTCTGCATCGCGATCCCACCACCGAGGGAGTGGCCGACCAGGGTGGCCGACGGAATGTCGAGGGCTTCGAGGAGGTCACGCACAGTGGCGGCGTGAGCACTGAGTGAATAGTCGCCGGCAGGCTTGTCCGACGCACCGTGTCCGAAGAGATCAGGGGCGATCACGCGGTAATGACGCGAGAGCGTCTCGATCTGCGGTTCCCAGTTGGAGTGCGCGCCCAGCAGGCCGTGAATGAGCACCACGACGGGGCCACTGCCTTGGTCGACGTATTTGAGCTGGTCGCCGTGCAATACAACCGTCTGTAATTGGTCGGTTGCCATGATTGAACCTTTCGGAGCCGCCAGTGTCTGTGGCTGCTCGCGTGTTGTCGGACCGCACCCGCCCCGACGCGGATCCACGGGTATTTGTGACCGGGAGTAACCCCAGTTCCCTCAGTATGCCCATCGAGGGGGTCGATGTCGTGGCCATCGGGCGTGTTGTGACGAACCGTGAGCCGTCGGCTGAGGGGAGACGTACAACTCACCGCCGCGTGTCGGTGCCGTTGATCAGGTGAAATCGACCAGTTTGCCGAAGGTGAGGTTGATGTCCCACGGTGTGACGCCCCACGTCTCGATCGCTGAAACCGCGAAGATTCCGGCAGCCTCGATGGTGTCCTGTGAGGCTGGTGCCGACACCGAAACGCCGGTTTGGTCGCTCGGAACCTCCGGCCAGACGCCTGTGCCCACGGGTGCGGGGTTTGCCTCCATGACTGCGTTGGCCAGGCCCGATTCGTCGACGGTCGTGAAGAGGCAGTTCGGCTCGTGCGGAGAATCCCACCCGCCGAGTTCCGCGAGCCAGAATTCGCCGCGTCCAGCAGCGGAGATCGCGATGGACGCGAGTACCGATTCGAGATCTTCCCAAGCGTCGCCGGTCGGGGCCGACGCGTCGGTGAGCTTGAACGGTGCGGCGAGGGCAGTGCTGTCCGGGGACGCGAAGCGCGGCTGCACAGTGAGGGTCTGTGTCTGGGTATCCAAAAACGCAACTTCTCGGAACTTGTTGTCCGGCAGAGCAGTACGAGCTACGAGGCCGCGTCCAAGCAGTGCGCCGAGCGCCTCGGGATCGTCGACGCTCCACAAGCGGGTCTCGTCCTCGGACCAGGTGCGAATAATTCCGCCGACGACAGGACTGATCAGCACAGGCTCGAGGTTCGTACTGCCTGTTGATTCGCTCACCGCTGGCTCCCCACCGCACTTCGTACCGTCGGACGGGTTCCGGGCGGCTAGATAAGTATGCCGCCTCACTGCTGTGCGCCTTTATTAACCGCCGGGGGTTAATAAAGGCGCACAGCAGGGGATCACATATGCGTGCCGCCGTCGATGCGGATTTCCGTTCCGGTGACAAACGATCCGTCCTCGGAAGCGAGCATCGCGATCACGCCGGCGACCGCGGACGGGGGCGCGAAACCCTCACCGATTGCTGGGGCCAGCTTGCCGAGCAGCGTGAAGTCGATGTCGGCCGGGAAGCCGGGATCGGACGTCATGCCCGAAGCGATGCTGCCGGGTGCGACGGCCACGGCGCGAAGACCCTGCTTGCTGTACTCGAGTGCAAGTGCGTGCGTGAAGGATTGGATTCCACCCTTCGACGCCGCATATGCCGTCATGTACGGGTGGGCGAAGGTCGCCGAGGTGGAACTGAAGTTGACCACGACGCCTGCTCCACTTTCGAGCAGTGCCGGCAGGGACTCCCTCGTCATGAGAAACGTTCCGGTGAGGTTGACCCCGATGACGGTGTTCCAGAAATCGAGTGTCATCTCGTGGGTGTGCGCGGAGCGCAGAATGCCCGCCGCATTGACCAGCACGTCGAGCCCGCCCAGAGCCTTGATCGCAGCGCCGACCTGTTCGCGAACAGACTCTTCGCTGGAGATGTCGACCTTCACCGTGGTGAGGCGATCGGAGTGGCCGGCGTCCTTCGCGGCGTTCAGCGTCTGTTCGAGGCCGGTCTCGGAAATGTCGGCGGCGACGACGGTGCCTCCTTCTGCCAGGATGCGGGCAACGGTGGCCTGGCCGATTCCGGACCCTGCGCCGCTGATGAGGACGCGCTTGTCGTCGAATCGATTCACGAGAAAACTCCGGTCTGTGAGATGGACAGCTGTCTGGTGACCGATTCTGCGCTACCGGAGGGTATGAGACAGCGGAATGTTCCGCTCAGTGGGTGACTGCTACTTGCAACTGGCTTACTCAGGCGCAGTTGGTCGAATACATTCAGACCGGTCGCAATAGGTTGGCCCATTGAACGCGAGAATCGGGGAAACAAGTGTCGCTTCCGCAGTTGACTTTGGACGAGGCTCTTCTGCTCGAATTGCTTTCTTCAAACGGAGATACCCTTGGTAACGGCAAACTTAGGCAGAAGGCAAGTTTCGGCAAAGAGCGGTATCGAACTGCTGCAAATTCTTTGGTGGACAAGAACCTGGTCCGTAAAGCAGGCGGCCGGGGTGGGAGCGTGGTTCGGGAATCCTCTACGAAAGACCAGGACGCCGACGCGTCAGTTACGACGCTGACCGTGCCGTTCAGGATCCGAGAATTGAACCTCTACGCACCGATGGTCGATGTGCTGCGGGAGCTTCCACTCCGCAAATCCGGAGTGGCGCCACTGACGGTCGACGACGTCGCTAATCAAGGTAAGCGAAGCACCGGCGGTACGTGGTCACGCTCAGATCTTGTGACAATCTCGGTACGTAGATTCGACTACGTACCTGGAATCTTTCTGGAGGCCACAACCGTTGAGGTGAAGCCTTTCGATCAAGTCAATGTCACAGCGGTGTACGAAGCGCTTGCGCATCGTCGGGCCTCGACGCACGCCGTTGTCGCGTTCCATATCCCCACGTATCTCACGGATGCACTCAAGAGACCGCTTCGAGAGGTTCGCACAGTTGCCAGTTCTCACGGAATTGGGGTAGTTACCTTCGCAGATCCTGGAGATAAAGCGACTTGGCGAGTGCGTGAAGAAGCTGAACGGTTCGAACCGGATCCGGTGAGACTGAACAAGCTGATAGAAAAGCAGCTTTCGACCAGCTCACGGGAACGGATTGCAATCGAACTGAGGCGGAACATGCAGTTTCAGGAAGTCTCACCATCGAGTCTGTCAATACCCGAGAACGGGTTGGTCGCTCCTGCCGAGAGCTGAAGTCTGTTCGACACCGAACGAGACGGTGCTTGTTCGCCCGGGATTGCGAGCGAACAAGCACCGACGTCTCCTAGAGGCCCGCTGCCTGCGCGAGGCTCGGCAGGTAGGTGCTCGGCTGTCCGAAGAGCTGAGCGCTGCCGTGTGCACGCTTGAAGTACAGCTGAGCGTCGTGCTCCCAGGTGATTGCGATTCCGCCGTGCAACTGAACTGCTTCGGAGGTGATCTGCTGCAAGGCTTCCGAGCAGTACACCTTCGCTACCGCCGCGTCGTCCGCCGACTGCGTCGCCACGGCGGCGTACGTCATCGACCGCGCCGTCTCGACCAACGTGTACATGTCGGCCATCCGATGCTTGAGGGCCTGGAAAGAACCGATCGCGCGACCGAACTGCTTGCGCGACTTGGTGTATTCCACGGTCTGTTCGACGATCGCTGCGGCCGCTCCGACCTGTTCAGCGGACAACGCGATCAGAACGACGGTTCGGATGCGATCGACCAGATCTTCGGACCACTCCAGTGGCCGACCACGAACACCGGAGAACGTGACCTCCGCCAGCGTTCGCGTCGGATCCATGGTGGGGACGCGTCGGCGGGAGACGCCCTCGGCCGCGGGATCCACTTCGTAGAAGCCGTCGGCCGTGAGAACGAGCAGGGTGTCCGCAATGTGTCCGTCGAGGACGTACGACGCCGTACCGATCAACGCATCCTCGGTTGCCTCGACGCCGAAGGTGCTCCAACCCGCAGCCCCTGCCCAGCACAGGGCGAGCGTGCTCTCTCCGGACGCGACACCGGGCAGCAGTCGCGAGCATGCGTCGTCGTCACCGGAAAGCAGCAGTGCCTGTGCGGCAAGAATCGCCGAACCCAGCATCGGTGAGGGGGTCAGCGTGCGGCCCAGTTCCTCCTGGACCACATGTACCTCGCCCAAACCTGCTCCGACGCCGTCGAACTCCTCCGGAATCGCCAGCGCGGCGACGCCGATCTGCTCGCACAGCTTGCTCCACAACGCGGCGTCGTAGCCGATCTCGGTGGTGATGGCAGCGCGGACGGCAGCGGAGTCGGAATGCTTGCTCAGGAGATCGCGTACCGACGCACGTAGTGCTGCCTGGTCTTCGGTGTCGATGCTCATGATGCAACCAGCGCTTCGACGACGCGCGCACGATGCTCGGACGGTGTGCCCCAGGCGGTGAGCAATGCTCGTACCTTGGTGAGCCACAGTGAGAGATCGTGTTCCATCGTGTAGCCGATGGCGCCGTGAACCTGGAGTCCGACGCGGGCGGCCTTGTAAGCAGCATCCCCGCACGCGACCTTGGCGGCGGAAATGTCACGCGAGGCGTCGGCCGACTGATCGCGAACCGACAGAGCGGCACCGTGGAGCAGGGGGCGAGCCATTTCGAGCGAAACGGCAACTTCTGCCAGGTGGTGCTTCATTGCCTGGAACTGTCCGATGACCTTGCCGAACTGCTTGCGCTGCTTCGCGTATTCGGTGGTGACCTCGAGCAGTGTCTGGCCGAGACCTTGCAACTGCGCGGCAGTGGCAAGAGCGCCCATGTCGAAGGCTGCGGAGAAGTCGGCGGAGCCCAGCGATTCGCCGGCGGAAACCTCGTAGAGCTTGCGGGAGAGATCCACCGATGCCTTGGCTTCGCCAGGGACGCCGAGTGAGACGGTGCCGTCCTGCGCGAGTAGAACCAGATCGACCGCATTGGCGTCGAGCGCGAACGGTGTGCGCGGGGGAGCGGCGACGGTTGCCAGCGAACCCTCGGCGAGAGCAGAGAGACGTTCCGGTGCAACGGAAGCCAGGAGCGTCGGTGCTACTGCGATGGTCTCGACGACCGGTCCGGGTACTGCGTGCCGACCGAGCTGTTCGAGTGCAACGACCAGGTCCACGGCGTCGGCGCCGAGTCCGTCGTGTTCTTCGGATATGACGAGGCCGTTGACGCCGGTCTCGGCAAGGCGCTGCCAGAGCTTCTTGCCCGGCTCGGTGTCACCGTCGTTCCACGAACGGATGACGGAGGGCATGTCGGACTTGGTCAGCAGTGCATCGATGCTTGCAGCGAAGTCCTGGTGGGAGGAGTCGAGCGCGAATCTCATCGGTCCGCCTTCGGTAGGCCGAGCAGACGCTCAGCGATGACGTTTTTCTGAATCTCGTTGGTGCCTGCGTAGATCGGGCCGGACAGGGAGAACAGGTATCCGTCCATCCAGTTGTCGGCCAGCTCGGCTTCAGGGCCCTGCAGTTCGAGAGCAGTCTCGTGGGTGGCGATATCCCACTCGGACCAGAAGACCTTGTTGATCGAGGACTCGGCGCCGAGTCGTCCACCGTCGGCGAGACGGGTGACGGTACCGAATGTGTTGAGCTGGTAGGCGCGAGCGCCGATCCAGGCGTCGGCAACCTGGTTACGCAGAGCGCTGTCGTCGGTTCGTCCGCTGGACTTGTACAGCTCGAGCAGTCGGTCGACGGTGGCGAGGAAGCGGCCGGGGCTGCGCAGCGAGAGACCACGCTCGTTGCTCGCGGTGCTCATCGCGACGCGCCAACCTTCGTTGACGTTGCCGATCACACCCGACTCACCAGGGTTGGCCGGGTCGTCCGGCACGAAGACGTCTTCGAGGAAGATCTCGGCGAAGCCGGGCTCGCCGTCGAGTTGATCGATCGGGCGAACGGTGACGCCCTTCGAGCGCAGGTCGAACATGAAATACGTGATGCCCTTGTGGCGCTGCGCATCCGGATCGGAGCGGAACAAGCCGAAGCCCCAGTCGGCGTAGCTTGCGCGTGAGCTCCACGTCTTCTGACCGTTGAGCAGCCAGCCCCCGTCGACCTTCTTCGCACTCGAACGCAGGCTCGCGAGGTCGGAACCGGATTCGGGCTCGGACCAGGCCTGGGCCCAGATGTCGTCGGCACGAGCCATGCGCGGCATGATGCGAGCCAACTGCTCGGCATTTGCATGCTCGAACAGTGTGGGAGCCAACAAGAAGATGCCGTTCTGGCTTACGCGCCCGGGCGCGCCAGAGCGGTAATACTCCTCCTCGAAGATGACCCATTCGAGCAGGGACGCATCGCGTCCGCCGAGTTCCTTGGGCCAGGACACGACGGCGTAGCCGGCGTCGGCGAGAGTGTGCTCCCACTGACGGTGCTCTTCGAAGCCTTCGGCGGTATCCATCGACTTCAGGGGAGTGGCGGGCACATTCGCCTCCAGGAACGAGCGGACCTCGTCACGGAATGCGGTTGTGGCGTCGTCGAATACGAGATCCACTAGTTTGTTCCTTCCTGCGGTGCGCGAGCACTGGCAGCCATGGCTTTGGCGTCGAGACCACCAAGCGAGTCTTTGCCGACCTCGGCGTTGTGAGCGTGAGCGAAGTGATGCAGACCGAAGACGGAGTCGATGCCGTTACGCATCCCCATCTGATCCTCGCACTGGTTGACGGCCTTCTTGGTCAAAGCCAGTCCGAAGCGCGGCATCTCGGCGATACGCCCGGCGAGCTCGAACGTCTCCTTCTCGAGATCCTTGCGGGCGACGACGCGATTGACCATGCCGATTTCGTAGGCGCGTTGCGCGGTGAATCGATCGCCGGTGAAGAGCATTTCCTTCGCGAAACGTGAACCGACCATCCACGGGTGCGCGAAGTATTCGACGCCGGGGATGCCCATGCGGACAACGGGATCGGAGAAGAAGGCGTCGTCGGCCGCGACGATCATGTCGCAGACCCAGGCGAGCATGAGCCCACCGGCTATGCAGGCGCCTTGGACCATCGCGATGGTGGGCTTGGGGATCTCCCGCCAACGGCGGCACATGCCCAGGTAGACCTCCATCTCGCGGGCGAAACGCTGGTCACCGCCTGGCTTGTCGACGTGATCCCACCACATGGTGGCCTTGTTCTCGTACTCGACGTGATGGTCGCGTCCCGGAGTTCCCAGGTCGTGTCCGGCGCTGAAGTGAGGTCCGTTGCCTGCCAGGACGATCACCTTCACGTCGTCGTCCTCGACGGCGCGCTGGAATGCCGCGTCGAGGGCGTACGTGACCACCGAGTTCTGGGCGTTGCGGTAGTCGGGTCGATTCAAGGTCACGACGGCGACCGAGTCACGAACCTCGTAGGTCACGACGTCGGCTTCGAAGGGAACGGTCATGATTGTTCCTCGCGCAGAACCGTTTTGAGGACCTTGCCCGAGGGGTTACGGGGCAGGTGATCTACGAAGCGCACCTCGCGGGGCACCTTGAAGCCTGCGATCTTCTCCTTGAGGAAAGCGATCACCGACTCTTCGGTGAGGCCGGCACCGTCGAGTTGGGCGATGTAGACGCGGCCCACCTCTCCCATCCGGTGATCGGGGATGCCGATGGCAGCAGACTCGTGGACGCCGGGCAGGCGAGCCAACATGCCCTCGATCTCGGCGGGGTAGACGTTGAATCCGCCGCTGACGTACATGTCTTTCAGGCGGTCGGTGATGTCGAGATAGCCACGCTCGTCGAGGGTTCCGACGTCTCCGGTGTGCAACCAGCCGTCGGCGTCGATTGCCTTGGCGGTGGATTCGGGGTCGTCGAGGTATCCGAGCATGACGTTCGGTCCACGAAGCAGGATCTCACCCTGGTCGCCGATCTTGACCTCGAAATCGGCTGTCGCGCGGCCGGAACTGGTGGAGACGGTGACCGGGTCGTCGTCGGTGCGGCACATGGTCGCGACCACTGCCTCGGTCAGACCGTATGCCGTGAGGACGGCGTCGAAAAGCTCTGCCTGCATGCGCTCGACGAGAGCAACCGGCACGGGTGCTGCGCCGGTGATCGCGATGCGGAGCGAGGACAGGTCGTATTCGCTGCGGCGGGGGTGATCGAGAATGGTCTGGTAGATCGTCGGGGCACCGGGCAGGATGCTGATCTTTTCGCTGTTGACCAGCGCGAGGGTGTCGTCGATGTTGAAGACGGACACCGGCACGATCGTCGCGCCGTTCAGCAGGCAGACCAGGATTCCGGCCTTGTACCCGAAGGTGTGGAAGAACGGGCTGATGATGAGGAAGTTGTCGTCGGTGGTGACCTCGGCGCATTCACCCCACGACTTGGCGACAGCGATGGACTGACGATGCGCGGTGATCGCGCCCTTGCTGCGTCCCGTGGTGCCGGAGGTGAAGAGGATGTCGCTGACGTCGTCTGGCTGCACCTTCGCAGCACGCGCGTCGGCTTCGGTGCGGGCGGCGTCGGTGGCGAGTGCGAGGAAGTCCTCGAACTCGATGACGCCGTCGCGGTCGTCGTCCCCGTCGATCGGTACCTGGATGACGGTGGGGATCGACAGGTCCGGGTTGGCGTCGAGCAACTGCTGATAGCGATCGGCCTTGAGGAACGTGCCGACGACCACCAAGGCCGCGGCGTCGACGCGCTCGATGATGTCGAGAGCTTCGGTGCCGGTGTATCGAGTGTTGATCGGGATGATGGCCGCGCCGGCATATTGAGCGCCGAGCAGGGCGATCACCCAGTGATACGTGTTGGGCGACCAGATGACGACGCGATCGCCCGCCTTCACCCCACGGTTGATCAGCGCGCCGGCGAAATCGCGGACACGTTGATGTAGCTGTGCGAAGGTCAGTCGGGTGTCGCCATCGGCGATAGCCGCGCGCTCACCGAACTCCTCGGCGGCCCGGATGAGGGCTGATGGGATGGTTCTCGGTTGTTCGGTCACTGGACTCCTACCTGACACGCTACCTAGCAAGTGCTTGGTAGGTTATCTTACATATGTGGACCAGAGCGAGAGCCCGGACGGGCAGATGACGGACGACGAGTTTGCGGCCACGGTCGCGCAGTGGTTGGCCGAGAACTTGACGGGCAAATTTGCCCAGCTCAAGGGTAAGGGCGGCCCCGGCAGTGAGCACGAGTTCTTCGAGCAACGACTCGAGTGGGACAAGCACCTCGCAGCCGCAGGGTGGACGTGCCTCGGGTGGCCGAAGGAGTTCGGCGGGCGGGGAGCAAGCATCTCTCAGCAGGTCATCTTCCATCAGGAGTACGCGAAGGCCGGTGCGCCCGCTCGCGTCAGCCACATCGGTGAAGAGTTGCTCGGCCCGACGCTGATCGCGTACGGAACCGACGAGCAGAAGCGCCGATTCCTTCCTGGAATCAACACGGTCAGCGAACTGTGGTCGCAGGGCTACTCCGAGCCTGGCGCCGGTTCAGACCTCGCGAACGTCTCCACCACCGCACGCCTCGAAGACGGCAAGTGGATCATCAACGGCCAGAAGGTGTGGACCTCACTGGCTCACGTCGCGCAGTGGTGCTTCGTGGTCTGCCGCACCGAGGTGGGCTCCAAGCGTCATCAGGGCTTGAGCTTCCTGCTGGTCCCGTTGGATCAGCCTGGTGTGACAGTTCGGCCCATCCAGCAGCTCACCGGTACGTCGGAGTTCAACGAGGTCTTCTTCGACGACGCCGTCACCGACGCCGATCTGGTGGTCGGGGAACCTGGCGAGGGCTGGAAGATCGCGATGGGGCTGCTCACCTTCGAGCGCGGGGTATCGACGCTCGGACAGCAGATCGGATTCGCTCGCGAGCTCCAGGGCGTCGTCGACCTGGCGAAGGCCAATGGCAGTGACCAGGATCCGCACATTCGCGAGAAGATCGCTCGTGCCTGGGTCGGACTGCGTGTGATGCGCGCCCACGCGATGCGTACTCTCGACGCGGTCGACGCCGGAACCGGTGGCGGAGAAGCGTCCGTCGCAAAACTGTTGTGGGCCAACTGGCATCGTGACCTGGGACAGCTGGCGATGGACGTGCAGGGTGCGTCGTCGTTGGTTGCACCGTGGGCGGATTCCGAAGGCAATGCCTCGGACATCACCGACCCCGAGCATCTCGAACTCGACGAGTGGCAGCGACTCTTCCTCTTCACCCGCGCCGACACGATTTACGGCGGTTCCAACGAAATTCAGCGCAACATCATTTCCGAGCGCGTGCTCGGTCTTCCCCGAGAGGCTCGTTAATGTCTGACACCAAAGCCGCGTCCCCGCTTTCCGTTGCGCCCGAGGAAACCCCGGGCCACGGACTGCTCGTGGGCAAGAAGGCGATCATCACCGCCGCAGCCGGAACCGGCATCGGCTTCTCTACCGCGCGCCGGGTGCTTCTCGAGGGCGGCGACGTTCTCGTCTCCGACTTCCACGAGCGTCGGCTCGGCGAGACGGTGGAGAAGCTGAAGGCCGAGTTTCCCGGCCAGCAGGTCGAGTCCATCATCTGCGACGTCTCCAGCACCGAGCAGGTCGACGCGTTGTTCGTCGGCGCGGCCGAGAAGTTGGGACGTATCGACATCGTCGTCAACAACGCGGGCCTGGGCGGCGAGACACCCGTCGTCGACATGACGGACGATCAGTGGGATCGCGTTCTCGACATCACCCTCAACAGCACCTTCCGTTCGACGCGTGCCGCGCTGCGGTACTTCAAGAGCGTTCCCCACGGCGGTGTTCTGGTGAACAACGCGTCCGTTCTCGGTTGGCGGGCGCAGCATTCCCAGGCTCACTACGCCGCAGCCAAGGCGGGCGTCATGGCACTGACTCGGTGCAGCGCTATCGAAGCCGCGGAGTACGGAGTCCGTATCAACGCGGTCTCGCCCTCCATCGCGCGTCACGCGTTTTTGGCGAAGGTCACCAGTGAGGAACTGCTCGACCAGTTGGCTTCCGGCGAGGCCTACGGCCGCGCCGCGGAGGTCTGGGAGATCGCAACGGTCATCGCGATGCTCGCCAGCGATTACTCCACCTACATGACCGGCGAGATCGTCTCCGTTTCTTCGCAGAGGGCCTAGCGTCCCCGTGCGCGGTTAAGGAGTCCCCGGACTCGCTGACCGCGCACAGGGGAAGGCCCTGGATAGGATTGAATACATGACGCCACCTCGAAATTCCGACGAATCAAACGGCAAGTCCGGGCGCCGCGACGAGCTGCTCGAGATCGCGGCGGGGCTGTTCGCCGATCGCGGAGTGCGCGCGACGACCGTCCGCGACATCGCCGACGCCGCCGGGATCCTGTCCGGCAGCCTGTATCACCATTTCGATTCCAAAGAGTCGATGGTCGACGAGATCCTGCACCAGTTCCTCGACGAACTCTTCGGAAAATACCGCGAGATCGTCGCGGCGGGGTTGGACAGTCGCGCGACGCTCGAAGCGCTGGTGGTGACTTCCTACGAGGCCATCGACGCCTCACATTCGGCTGTGGCGATCTACCAGGACGAGGTCAAGCACCTCGTCGGGAACGAGCGCTTCGCTTACCTGGCCGAGCGCAACACCGAATTCCGGGACCTGTGGGTCGGCGTCCTCGAAGCCGGCGTCGCGGACGGGACCTTCCGTTCCGACATCGACGTCGAGTTGGTCTTCCGATTCATGCGAGACACCGTGTGGGTCGCGGTTCGCTGGTACCGCCCGGGTGGATCCCTGTCGGCTCACGCCGTCGCGGCTCAATATCTCGCGATCGTGCTCGACGGGCTCTCCGATCCGGCTACAACTTCAGACGCTATTGCTGAATCAACTTCAAGAACTATTGCTGCACAACGAAACTAGGAGCTAACGCTATGTCCGAGGTTTACATCGTCGACGCCATTCGCACACCGATCGGCAAGAGGGGTGGCGCGCTGTCCGGCGTGCACCCCATCGATCTCGGTGCGCACGTCGTCAAGGCACTGGTCGAGCGCACCGGTATCGATCCCAGTGACGTCGACGACGTGATCTTCGGTTGCGTCGACGCCATCGGCGGCCAGGCCGGCAACATCGCCCGTATGTCCTGGCTCGCAGCGGGATTCCCGGAGCACGTTCCCGGGGTGACCGTTGACCGTCAGTGCGGTTCGAGCCAGCAGGCAGTGCACTTCGGCGCTCAGGCAATCCTGTCGGGTACCGCGGATCTGATCGTTGCCGGCGGCGTTCAGAACATGAGCCAGATTCCGATCTCGGCAGCGATGATCGTCGGTCAGCAGTACGGATTCGACACGCCGACTTCGGGTTCGGTCGGTTGGACCGAGCGCTACGGTGACCAGGAAGTCTCGCAGTTCAAGGGCGCCGAAATGATCGCCGAGAAGTGGGACATCAGCCGCGAAGAGCTCGAGAAGTGGGCCCTGCAGAGCCATGAGCGCGCCAAGGCTGCAATCGCCGCGGGTCGCTTCGACAACGAGATCGTTGCCATGGGCGACGCGACTGTCGACGAAGGACCCCGCGAGACCAGCCTCGAAAAGATGGCGACGCTCAAGGTTCTCGTCGAAGACGGCCGCATGACTGCAGCGGTGGCCAGCCAGATCTCCGATGGTGCGAGTGCGCTGCTGCTGGCGTCGGCGGAAGCGGTGGAGAAGTACAACCTCAAGCCCCGTGCCCGGATTCATCACCTCAGCGCTCGCGGCGACGACCCGATCTTCATGCTCAGTGCGCCGATTCCGGCCACGAAGCATGCTCTCGCGAAGGCCGGTCTGAGCATCGAGGACATCGACATCGTCGAGATCAACGAAGCTTTTGCCCCGGTCGTCCTGGCCTGGATCAAGGAGATCGGCGCAGATCCGGCCAAGGTCAACGTCAACGGCGGCGCGATCGCACTCGGTCACCCGCTCGGCGCGACTGGCACCAAGCTGATGGCGACCCTGCTCAACGAACTCGAGCGCACCGGCGGTCGTTACGGCCTGCTGACCATCTGTGAAGGTGGCGGCACCGCAAACGCGACGATTATCGAGCGGCTCTGACGCCTTGCTGTGCGCCTTTATTAACCGCCGGCGGTTAATAAAGGCGCACAGCAGTTAGTTGTTCGGCGCATCCGCAACCTTGATGTCGAAGTTCGCACTTTCACCGTCAACGCTGGTCACGGTAGCTGTGACGTCGTATTCGGTGCCCTGCTCGGTCAGGATGCACGTGATCGATGCGCCGACTTCTGCGTCGAGGTTCTCCGGACACGTCACGTCGTCAGGCGGCTCGCCGATCTTCTCGGCGAGTTGAGTGGAGATCTGACTTGCGACTTCGGACTTGTCCACTTGCGGCGTCCCGACGCTTGCCGAGCAAGCTCCCGTGGCCAATGCCGCGGAGAGCAAGACGATTCCAACTGCAGGCCTCTTTGTCATGTGAACTCCCAGGGTGCGCCGGTGCTCGCTGCTGCCACCTCAGGGATTACCGCATTCGGGACTGTTCAACCGACTTACTCGACGCCGTTTGCCGAGCTCAGCGTCGGCGGACCGTCAAGTTGAAGCCTTCGGGCATCAGGGTGAGCCGTTCGGCCACCTTCAACTCGTAGTCCGGATCGGCTTCGATCGTATATTTCTGCAAGATGGTGCCCAACACGAGGACCGCTTCGTGAATGGCGAATTGTCTTCCGATGCAGGCGCGTTCACCTGTTCCGAACGGCTTGTACACGTGCGCCGGCCTGGCCTTGATGTTGGCAGGTAGGAAGCGATCCGGATCGAAAGCCTCGGGATCGTTGCCCCACACGGGATCGCGATGAAGTGACGGGATGAGCACGAGCATCCAATCGCCCTTCTTCATCGGATACTTGCCGACGAGCGTGGTGTCTTCGAGCGCCGCACGGCCGTAGGCGGGAGCGGTCGGCCACAGACGCAGCGATTCGTCGAGGACGCGTCGTACGTATCGAAGTTTCGCGATCTTCTCGAAGGCGGGCTCCTCGCCCTCCCAGACCTTGTCGACCTCGGCTTGCGCCTTGGCCAGCACGTCAGGGTTTCGTGACAGGTAGTACAGCGCGAACGACAACGCGCCGGAGGTGGTTTCGTGTCCCGCGACGAGGAAGGTCACGACCTGATGGCGGATGTTCAGTTCGTCGATACGGTTGGGATCGTTTTCGCGTGCCGCCCGCAGCATCAGTTCGAGAAGATCTTCGGGCCCCGGTTCGGTACTTGTCCGCCGGGCACGGATCACCTCGTCCACAACCTCGGCCATGTACGCCTTGCGGACCTCGTCACGTTGATCGGCCCGACGTGCGAGGACTCGCCCCAGGGCCGTCGACTTCAAGAACGTCGTGCGTTGTGAATGGGAGAGAGCGCCGACCATCGCCTTGACGAACGGGTGCTGCTCTTCACGTTCGAAAGAGTCGAACGAGTAGCTGAATCCAGTGCGTCCGATGGTCTCCAACGTCAGCTTGGTCATGTCTGCCGAGACGTCGATGGGGGAGTCGCTGTCACGACTGTCCCAATGATCGACCAGCTCGCCGGCCACGTCGAGCATGGTGCGGTGGTACGAGCGCATCGCAGTCTGGCTGAACGCCGGGGCCAGGAGATTGTGCGCCTTGCCCCAGTTGGGTTCGTGGTTGTACGCAGTGAACAGTCCGTCGCCGCCGATTCCGCGGAGTGCTTTGACTCCAGGCGCAAGGTGCTTCGCGAACCGGGACTCGTCGGACAGTTCTGCCACCATGTCCGCGCCCGAGGCGAAGACGAAGCGATTTCCCAGGACATTTCTCTCGAAGATCGGGCCGAGTTCGCGCCCGATGCTCACGGAGTTCTGCAGCGGCGTCCGGATATTGATCCCGAGGACGTCCCCGAGGACTGGCAGGCGCCATGCCGGATGCGGAATCCGAGCATCGGTCGTCGCCTCTGGAGTGGTGTCGACGCTCATGGTGTGTCCCCCGGGTGAGATCGCTTACTGAATTGGTGTCTAGTACGCAAAGTACGCCTTACTGAATCGGTGTCAAGTAGTAATCTGACTTGTCTATGGTCGCACCACGAAAACGCCTGGACCGAGAGCAGCGGCGCACGCAGTTGCTCGACATCGGCGCGCAACTTTTCGCCGATCGTTCGTACGAGGACGTCTGGATCGAAGAGGTCGCCGAGATTGCGGGCGTCTCGCGCGGGTTGATGTACCACTACTTCCCGACCAAGCGAGACTTCTTCGCCGCAATCGTCGAGCGCGAATCGCAGCACCTGCTCGAGGTGACCGCACCGGACGCGACGCTACCGGTGCGCGAACAGGTGGCAGCCGGGTTGGACGCCTACTTCGCGTACGTGAAGTCGCACAGCAGGGGAGTACGCGCCATCAACGTGGGGACGCTCTCCGCCGAGGCCGGTATCCGAGCGATCGTCGAACGCGAACTCGAACAGCAGCAGATTCGAATCCTCGACGCACTGGAATTCGAGGGGGAAAGAAGACAGCTCGCTGCCGTCGCAGTTCGGGGATGGATCGCATTCGTCCGAGCTGTCTGCCTCGACTGGCTCGATCAACCTTCCATACCGCAGGAAGAGTTGAGAGTGATTTGTCTGCGGACCCTCTCCGGAGCGTTGGGCATCGACCTCGAAACGTGAAATGCCGACCGCGTGGGAGCGGCCGGCATTTCCACGGACAAGTCTGATCAGTCGAGCGTCGAATAGAGATCGTCCCAGCCCTTGGCTACGTACATGTTGGTGTAGATGGATCCGTAGTACGTACTGCCGTGCAGAACGGTGACGTTCCCGGCCTGCACAGCCGGAAGTCGTTGCCACAACTTGTTGTCCGAGAGCTGATCGAACGTGGTGTCGCTGCTGTCGGTGACGGATACCATGAACGCGTCGCAATCGCGAAGGCGATCCATCTCCTCGATGCTCAGTCGCCCCTGATTGTCGAAACCGGTTGTGTTCAATGTTCTTCCACCGATGTCAGCGAGCGTCATGTCGGTGGGCTGGCGATTCTTCTTACCGGTTTCCTCCGACACGGGCAGGCTGTCGATGTAGATCGTGGCCTTGTCCGGACTGTAGGACAAACTCGCGACGGTCTTTCCCGCGATCGCCGAAGCGTGTCGAGAGCGGATGTCGGTGATCAGAGCGTCGTAGTCGGTGATCAGGCGATCCATGGTGGGTGTTCGGCCCAACCAATCGGAGAGTCGCGTGAGATTTTCTCGCCACGTCTGCTTCGATTCGGTTGTCAGGACAGGAGCGATGGCTTGGAGTTTTGCAGCGGGCCAGTACTCGTTGTCGGCGTTGACGCAGATGATGAGATCGGGTGCGAGTCCGAGGATCTGCTCCAGATTGGGCTTGTCGCTGAGGTATTCGGCCGAACCGTCGACGGGAACCCACTCGGTGGCGGGCGAGATGTTGTATCCGAAGACCTGTAGCTCCAGGGCAATAGCGAGCTCGAGGTCGGTGCGTGCGTCGACGGCCAAGACCCGCTTGGGGTTGGTCGGTATGTCGTAAGTTCCCAACGGTGTGGTGACGGTGCGCATTTGAGTGTCGTCAGATGTACCCGAACCGTCACTCGAACTGCAGGACGACAGAAGTGTTGCTACTGCTGCCATCCCGGCTCCGATGCCGAATTTGCGACGGGTCAGTGCGTCGACTAGCTCTTGCCAGGCGCGTTCGTCCAGCACGGTAGGTGTGGTGGTCAGCATTTTTCGATACCCTTCGGTCTGAGTCCGTGTCGATCGTAGGGTCGGCGATACCAGATCACCTATATCGAAAACCGCCTGATATTAGTCGATTTCGGCCATTGTCCGTGACTTGCGGGTGATCGTTGCGCCGAAGGCGGCGGCGAGCGGGAACATGAGAACGCCGTACACCGCAGCCGGCACTGCCAATTGCACGTTGCCGAGGAGACTGACGGCGATGGTGATCGCCAACGTGCTGTTGTGGATGCCGATTTCCATGGAACTGGCGATGGCCTGACGATCCTCGATACCGAAGATGCGGGGAACGATGTAACCGATCGAGAGGCTCAGCAGGCAGAACAAGGCAGCAACGACGCCGATGTCGACGAGATAGTCCGCGATGTTCTCGCGCTCGGAAATAACCGTTCCGACGATCACCAGTGCCAGAACCACCGCAGATCCGATGCGGACGGGCTTGTCCATCCGCTCGGCAAAGGCGCTCGAGCGCAACCGAACCCACATTCCGAGGGCGACAGGAATCAATACGACGGCAAAGACCTGAAGCACCTTCGTGAACTGAAGCCCGAGGGTGCCGTCCGCGTCCTCGGGTTCGAAGTAACCCAACGCGAAGTTGGTGATCAGGGGGAGAGTGACCACCGCTATCACCGAATTGACCGCTGTCAGTGTCACATTGAGAGCAACATCGCCGCGGAACAGATGGCTGAACAGGTTTGCCGTCGTGCCGCCCGGTGATGCGGCGAGGAGCATCATGCCGACCGCGAGCAGTGGGTCGAGGTCGAACAACGTGACCAATCCGAAGGCCGCGGCCGGGAGCAACAACAACTGACAGATCAGGGCGATCGAAACGGCCTTCGGCGCTTTTGCCACGCGGGCGAAATCTCCGACTGTCAGGGAAAGCCCGAGGCCGAACATGATGATGGCGAGTGCGGCGGGTAGGCCGACGGAGGTGAGTGCAGAGTCCATGAGTTAGTGGCTACTTCCAGTCACTGGGGGAATTTCACTGAAACTACCGTGATGCCCGGATCTGCGTGGCAGTTTGGATACATTGGTGTATCGAACCGTGACGGCGTCGGTGAGCAGGGTTATCGTCGAATTATGTGCCGAAACATCACTGAACTTCGTGGACTCGAGCCCGCTGCTACGCCCGAGGAGATCGAGGCCGCCTCTCGCCAATACGTACGTAAGGTGAGTGGAATAGCCAAGGTGTCCGACGCGAACCGAGACGCTTTCGAACAGGCGGTGCGTGAGGTGACCGAAACGACGACGCGCCTGCTCAGCGCATTGCCGCCTCGCAGACAGCCACCTCAGACCGTCCCGCCGTTGCGTCGTCCGGAAGTGCAGGCGCGGATCGCTGCTCGTTCGTCCTGACCCGAGTGGATCTCACAGATATCGACATATGGGACGTCGAACCGTTGGATCAGCTGTCAGCTGGGCTGGAGGGCGTTCTGGTCGCTCATCGTGTCCGCGACATCCGGCGACGGCTGGATACGCTGCGCAAAGAGGCCGTCGCCGACGACTTGCATATTCGTCAGGACGGAACCGTTTCTGCCGTTGCGCCCATCGCCGACGGTCACCCGCTCCACGTGCATGCCCAGTTGCTCGAGATCGCGGTGCGAGAACTGATCGGTGAGGCACTGCTGGTCAGCGCGGATCTTCATCATGCGTTGTCTCTGCGGTCTCAGGTCGGCACCGACCTCCGTGACAAAGCTGTGCGTGTGGGGGAGGAGTGGCGAGCGTTCAGCCCTGATCGCAGCGTCAGATGTTGCGTCATGCACCCGGCCTGATCGCCAACCTCGATGGAATTCCTTCTGCGGTTCGCAGTCCTGCCAATCTCGATCGAATTCAATCGGAACGAGCACGGCTGCAAGATGATTCAGTCCGAATCTCGCAAGAACTCCACCGTGAGTTCTTCGGCGGCAGACTGAGTAACACAGGGGCGGGCCAGTGGTACGCCGAACGCAAACTCGAGGATCTGGACGCGCTCGACGAGTTGTTTCGCACCGAAACTTGTCGACGGTTACTGCTCATGGACATGCGCTCGGGTGAACGCGGCTTCGCGGCAATCGCGATCGGTGATCCGGACACAGCGGATCACATCTCCGTGACGATTCCCGGACTGAACACCAACGTCAAGGACTCGATGCGCGGAATGGTCGGCGAGGCAACACGATTGCGAGCCGAGGCGATGCGCCAACTCGAACTGGCCGGCCGAAAGGAGAGCGTGGCCACCATCGCCTGGATCGGATACGACGCGCCACAGGTGATCGGGCCGGGAAAGTTCGACATCGGTCGGGCCAGCTTCGACGTAAGTCGATCGTCCAAGGCAGGCATAGCCGCCGACGCATTGGGTAGCTTCTTTCACGGTCTTCGTGCTGCGTCGGTCAACGACCGAGTCCATATCACCGCGTTGGGTCACTCCTACGGATCGCTTGCGACTTCTCTTGCGCTGCAACGCGGGGCAAGCGCAGCGGTCGACGACGTGGTGTTCTACGGTTCACCCGGCGTGCGGGCCAAGGTGGAGTCGGACCTCGGTATCGCCGACCGCCACGTCTACGTCATGAAAGCGGAAGGCGACAGTATCGCAGGGTTCGGCCGTTTCGGTGGCGATCCGACGCGCACCGAGTTCCACCGATTGTCCACGGCCGAGGGGATCACCCCGGACGGTGTCAAGCACGAGCGGGCTTTCGGTCATGCGGAGTACGCGAGAACCGGGGACAACGGAGAACTGCGGATGTCGGGTTACAACCTCGCGGTTGTGGTTGCCGGACTGCCGGAGTTGGCCGTTGTGGCCTGACCTGCTGACTTGCTCTACCGATTCATCGCACCCGGGGGCGGGCTGACGGTCTGGTGTCCTCCGGGCGGAGGCTTGGAAGGAGACGAAACCCCGCCCGAGGCGCTCGCGCGCGAATTGGACGAGGAGATCGGCTTGCGTGACTACGGGGCCGCCACCCATGTGTGGCATGAGGAGATCCATGATCCGACGATATTGCCGGGTTGGGACGGTGCGATCAACGACTACTTCCTCGTGCCGGTAGCGGCCGCACAATGGTCGAGAAGTGTTCGGGCCACGCGATTTACCCGACCGGTTTGCACGCCTGGTCAAGGATGGATCACCGAGTTCGCTGGAACAGTTTGTTCGGGCACCATGAGGGCCGCGAGGCATCGCCGTATTCGAGCATTTCGGCATCGAAACACGGCTAAGCTGGGGTTATGGAGCACTACGTGCGCAAGGAGCCCATCCCGTACGCGTCTACGGCTGCGCCGGTCAGTTCTCACAACCGGTTGGCAAGAACGGCCCAAAAATTGTGGATGGCTCTCCGAGGGCTGATGCGTGATCGGAAGGCGAGTCAGTACACCTCGCTCGCACCGCGTCATCCCGACGGATCACGTACCGCCGTAATGTCTTTCAACAGCAGCGGCGGAGGGGCTGGATCGGGCGGGGCATGAAGGTCGCTAGTACGACGCTGCCCGGGGTCCGTCGAATTCTCGACGAACACCGGGCAGTGACGCACTACTTGGGCTGGGCTCAGCGGAGGTACTGTCCGCAAACCGGCCACGCGCCGGCACCCTGACCGGCAAGGACGTTTTCCGCGACGCGGACCTGTTCTGCCTGGCTGGCGTTGGCGGCACTGCCGGCTCCGCCGTAGGCTTCCCACGTGCTCTGGCTGAACTGGAGGCCGCCGTAGTAGCCGTTTCCGGTGTTCGCGGCCCAGTTGCCCGAAGATTCGCATTCTGCGACACCCGACCAGTCGTGGGTGGCTGCGGATGCGGTGCCGGCGCTCAGTCCGAGGGCTCCGGCTGCGAGGGCTCCGGCTGCGGCGACAGAGGCAAGGGCACGGGTAACGGTGGTCTTGGTCATTTTTGGTAAATCCTCTCGAGTCCCGCCGACGGAGGACGGTGACCGTCTCAGCTCCGCTCCCACCACTAGGAATGTTGTCGAGTCCGAACCGCGGGGTGGGACGGGCGGTGGCGATTCGGTAATGCCCGGTTGATCGGGCTGTCACCAACCATAAGAGATGATTACGGATTGGTCACGGGTCGGCGTGTTGACGCATGTTTGTGCAACAGAAATGCATCAAAGAGTGTTTTCCCAGGTCGCGTGGCGATATGCCACCTCTCTCGGCGTTACATAATCGAGATAAAGTGTGATGCAAGTCACTGGAAATGCGTCTTGATGGCGTCGGTATGTGGCGAATGTGGCGCTCGATCGGCCGGTTTTGTCGATTTTCCGGCCCCAGTTCTGGTCACACAGGAGGCTGTGTCGAACCGCGATCTATTGTCGACCGACCGCCCCGATTTACCTGTGGGGCAGCAGAATTGAAAACGAATTACGCGCTGCTGGCTCAGACGAGATTCTTGCTCGTCTTAATCCGACGACGAATGTCGCGCATCTGTATGGTGTTGCCGGCCTGACGAACGGAGCGTGGGATGAACCTGTTGACGAACGACACGAAAATGAAGAGGTGTTCGAACCGGCGGCGGTCGTCTTCGGTCCACTCGAGGTCGAGTTGGTCGCGGTAGATCGGTGGAAGGAATCCGACCGTCAGGAACCGCAACAAGTTTCGGAATGCCAGGCGTATCGGCCAAGCGATCATCTGTAGATTGACCAGGTCGATCAGATACTGCTTGGTGCGTTCGTCGATCACGACGCGTTCGCAACCGAGGTTCCAGTAGCGCTCGAAGTCTGCGCGTGTGGCCGGCCACATCTCTTCGGTGACCTGCAGTGTCGTTCCCAAAGTCGATGCGGACTGATAGAACGACTCCGCCTGTTCTTCCGACATCTTGCCGTGCAACAACTGATGACTGTCTTCGAAACCGATGAACAGGCAAGCAGCAACCCATAATTGGAGTTCGCGATTGAAGGCGTTGTACTTGACCGGGCTGTTCGCATCCGACTTCACATGTCGGTGTACCGAATTCACGGCCTCGCGGTAGGCCTTTCGCTCTTCCTCGTTGCCCAGGATCGCGACCGTCAGGTACTGCGTTGTGGTTCGTGCGCGCTTCCACGGATGCGCTGTCAGAGCACCAGATTCGACCTTGCTCTCCATGACGCCGTACGCCACCTCGGGCCAACCGAGTTGCAGGATAACGTTGGCAGCGGCTCCGGCGAACGACCAGAAATCGAGTGCGTCGGTGATGTGTGCGGGTTTACGTGCCCACCGCCTACGCTCCGCCGTGATGGTGATGCGTGTCTGATCGGTCCGAAGAGACGACTCGGACTTTTCCGAATCCAGATAGTGAGTGGGCATGGATCTTCCTCCGCGCGTGGTGAGTTACTTGGTCTCGACGTTGCTCACGAGCCACCGGTCGTCCGAGCGGACCAGGGACACGACCATGCGGTACTTCTGCGTGTTTCCCTCTGGCGCTGCGACATTCTTCGCTTGTTGGTCGACGAACACGAGCACCTTGGCCGACGAATTGTCCAGCGATTCGATGCCGACGTCTGTCGCCGTTGCGCTCGCCTGGCCTTGCCCCCCGGCGACGACTTCGCGCAGTGAATCGACCATCGTTCGGTAGGTGCCGGCAAACTCGTCGGTCGACATCGAGGCGATGCTGTCTTTGTTGGCATCGAGGTTCTGATAGTCGAAGGAGGACATGATGGTCGAGTAACCCCGCGCGGTGTCCAAAGCCTCCTGCCGCAGCGTGTCTTCCTGATTCGCCGAGTACATCTGGAATCCGAGCACCACCAATGCTGCGACCAGCGCTACCGCTATGAGTGAGATCAGTGCGTTGCGTGGCTCCTTGAGGCGGCGAAGTAGCGACGGAGAAGTCGGATGTTCGGCCACCTCGGCTTCAGCCTCGTCGAGTAGTGCGTTGTCACCGTGTGCCATTTCCCAGTCCTTCCAACATCAATCTCCAGTAGTTCAGGGCGTCGACTCCGGTGGGGACGAGAATCGGATCTGCGACGACGGGCGGTCCGATCGGCGTACCGGGGACCGTCGAGTTCTGCAATCCGAGGTCGTTCGGGCGCGGAGCATTCTGTGCTCCGCGTTGGACGAGGTCGTCGGCGGGGGGACAGTACATCGCCAGACTTGGACTGGTGGGAGACAGATCGCCGACCTCACGCCTAGGGGTGTCGTAGTTACAGACCGGCCCCTGTGTCGCAACCAAGGCAAAGTCGGCGCGATCGCCTTTGACGATGGATGCCAGTTTGGCGAGACCTTCAGGAATCGTGACAAGCCCGGTTTCGAGGGCGTCTGTGCGGTCGGAGATGATCGGTGCGACAGTGACGAGATTGGCCAGGACCGCTCCGAAAGTGTTGTGGTACTTGTCGAACAACTGTTGAGCGCTGTTCAGGGCGGCGGGCGAATGATCGGTGAGGTAGATCAGCACCGGAGCGTTGGATTCGAGTTGTTCGGTGAAGTTCTTGGCAGCCGCCATTCCTCGGACGAACGAATCCGATTGTGTCGCCATGGAGTCCACCAACGTGGAGGTTCGCGACAGCAGCGCGGCGAGTTCGGTCGACTGGTCGTTCAACTGCGCGGACATGGTCCCACCGTTGTCGATCATCGTCGCCAAGCTCGGGCCGAGCCCGTTGAACGAATTCCCCAGTTCGGTCCCGATGTCGCTGATCGCTTGCGGATCAATCCCTTCCAGGACACCGGACGCCTGAAGCATCAACTGGCTCATCTGGACCGGTTGCTGATCCGCGGGCATGGCGATTTCGTCGCCGTCCCGAAGATACGGGCCGTGGTCTGTGTTGGGATAGATGTCGACATTCTGAATTCCGGCTGCGGTCCCCATCGTCACCTTGGCGACGCTGTCGGTAGGTATCTCGGTGTTGTCGTTGAGTGAGAGTTCCACCCGAGCCGAGCGGGTGCCTGCGTCGAGTTCGACTTCACTCACTTTCCCCACCTGTACGCCGCGATACGTGACGACCGTGCCCTTGGTCAGCCCGAAGGCGTCGGACATGTTGGCGTGCAGCCGGATTTGGCCACCGAAACCCTGAGGGCCGACCACGTAGACGATTCCGAAAGGGATTACCACAGCAGCGATCAGAGCGAACAGGACAAGTTGAACAAGCGCAAGGCGACTCAACGCAGACCTCCTTGAAGTAGATCGGTGAGAGTTCCCGCCGGTGTGATCGATTGACCGGCCATCCCGCCGCTCCAGAGCTTGTCGATCGTTCCCGGAATATCCAGGGCGCCGTCGAAAACGAGGTAGTCACCTTGGACTGCACTGGTGAAGTTCTCGAGCAGTCCGTTCATATTCGCCAGTGTCTGACCGATCTCCGAATTGAACGAATCCAGAGTCCCGACAACGGTCGACGCATCGTGCAGCATCGCGTCGAGGCCGTCGGGTGACGAGTCGAGGATGGTGTTTGCGTTGGTGGCGAGCTGAACGGTCGAGTTCAACAGGCTTGCAATCTGATCCTTCTGTCCCACGAGAATCGACACCACCTGTGGAACGGAATCGAGGTAGTTGTCGACGACGTCGCGTTGGCCGGCCAGTTGGGAGGAGACCCGGGCAGCGAGGTCGACGGCCTCGTCGAACTCGCTGCGGTGACTGCTTGCCTCTGCCATGAGCGAGGTCAGGGTGTCGGTCAGAGAACGAACTTCACCGGAGCGCCCGGAAAACGCGGTGTTCAGCTCGCGCACCACGGTATCGAGTTGATCGATGCCGCTTCCGGTCAGAACCGTACCGAGCGTGGCAAGCGCACTTTCGACTTGCGGACCGATCTCGGTGCGAGACTCCGGAATTGTGTCGCCGTCGCTGAGCATCGAGCCGGACGGAACCTCCGGCACCAATAGTCTGATGAACGGGTTGCCCAGTGCGGACGGGAGTTCGACGGATGCTTCGACGTTGTCCGGCAACGGCGTCGCGGCGTCCAGACTCAGCGTCACATCGGCTCCGACGACGTCGGCGGACAGCGCGGATACTCGGCCAATGACTTTCTGGCCGCTGCGGACGTCTGCCCCCAACACCAGGCCGTCGGCGCCGGCCAGCTGCAGCGCCACGTTGTACGCATCACCGTCGGCCGAACGACCCAGGGGTAGGTCTTGAATGCCTGCGCTACAGCCGCCGAAGGCGAACACGGCCACAGAACCCACACCGATGATCACGATACCGGCGACTATTCGAACCGATTGCCGCGTCAATTGCCACCTCCGGGGACGGCTCCGCCGGAAATCGCGGAGGCGATTCCGAGCGGATCAGAAGTGCTGAGGGGGAAGGAAATCGGATTCGTGAACCCGGCTCCGGTACAGATCGGCAACTTGTAGGTGTCGCACAGCGGTTTCGCAACCGCGAACTGAGTCAATGCAGTCGAGACGTTGAGCCGAATGCGCCCGCGCTGATCAGGACCGATTGTCTGGGAGAGGTTCTGCATCATCAACGGCACAAGGTCCATGAACTCTGCGAGGCCGGGTTGTTTGGCAGCCAGAGTGTCACCGAGAACTCGCACGTTGTCGGTTATGGCACCGACATCATCGCCGTGAGTTGTCATGAAACTGTTCAACTGGTCGAAGACCACCTGCAGATCCTGCAGAGGCTGTGAGATGTCCATGTTCTGGTTCGCCCACTGATCGCCCAATGTGCCGAGGTCACCGACAAGTTCGTCGAGGCTGACCTGCCTCGCGTCCAGAGCATTCATCAAGGTATTGAGATTGTCGACGAGGGCACCGATGTCTTCCGACCGAGCGCCGACAACTCCGGTTGCCGTGCTGAGGTTGCGAATTGCGGTGTTGAATTGATCGCCCTGACCCTGCCATCCGGCAGCGCCGCGGCTCACGAGATCGCCGAGATTGCCCCCATCCCCGGCAAATGCGTCGGCCAAAGTGCTGACGCTTCCCATCAAGCCGTCGAAATCTATGGGGGAGTGGGCACGTTCGATCGGAATCTGGTCGCCGTCTTTCAGCGTCTCTCCGCCGGTGTAAGCCGGGCCGAGTTCGAT